>DATKJP010000210.1:0-13618 GCA_035543635.1 Casimicrobiaceae bacterium | reverse complement strand
GACGCGCGCTGCGATCAATGTCTCGACGCTTCGTGCCGCCGCGCATACGATGGACGCGGCGACAAAGAGGCTCAACCCGACGACCAGCGCTGGCCGCCGCCCGAAGCGGTCGGCGAGCGGCCCCACCAAAATCTGCGCGGCGCCCCAGGCGTACATGTAGAGCGAGAGCGTGAGCTGCACCTTCTCGTTGCTCGCCGCAAGCGCGCGCGCCATCGACGGCATCGAAGCGAGATAGATGTCCATCGCCAGCGGTGCCACGGCGACCAGCGCGCCGAGCAGCACCGTCATGGCGGGCTGATCGGTCTTGAGCATCGAGGAGGCTGCTACACGCAGCGGCCGCCGTCGACTTCGAGGCAGGCGCCCGTAATGAACTCGGCTTCGTCCGAGGCGAGGAATACAGCTGCGTTCGCGACGTCCGAGGGGCGCGACAATCGTCCTAGAGGGATGCTGGCGATGAACTTGGCGCGCAGCTCCGGCGTATCGCCGCCCATGAACTCGGCGAGCAGGCCGGTCTCGCCGGCGACCGGATTGATCACGTTGACGCGAATCCTGTCCGGTGCGAGCTCGGCCGCCATCGAGCGGCTGGTGACGATCGCCGCACCCTTGCTGCCGTTGTACCAGGTGAGCCCGGGCCGGGGCCGCACGCCCGCGGTCGAGGCGATCGTTATGAATACGCCGCCGCCCTGCCGGCGCATGACTGGAACGATGTGGCGCGCGCTGAGAAAAAGGCTCTTCACGTTGACCGCGTAGATGCGATCGAACTCCGATTCAGAAACTTCGAGCATCGGACGGTTGCGATGCGTCGTGCCTGCGTTGTTGATCACGACATCGATACGCGTGAAGGTTTCGACGGCGCATCGAACGAGCGACGCGACTTCCGCATCGACCGAGACATCGCCGGTGCAGAAGCTCGCTTTCCCGCCTTCTGCGACGATCGCCGCCGCGACCCGCTCGCCTGCGGCGACGTTGATGTCGTTCACGACGACCTGAGCGCCTTCGCGCGCAAAACGCACCGCGATGCCTTCGCCAAAACCCGACCCGGCACCGGTGACGACAGCGACCTTGCCGGCGAGCCTCATGGCAGGCTCATCGCGGCGGCTTGAACTTGTGCGCGAGCGTGTTCTCGTCCGTGCGCGGCGCGTAGCTGATGCCGTCGCGCATCGCCCACAGGCTCACCTGATGGTAGAGCGGCACGATCGAGGTGTCGTTGATCGCGAGTTCGGTCGCCCTCTGCAGCAGCGCTTCGCGCTTCGCGTCATCGACGGTCACGAGCGCATCTTCGAGCAGCAGGTCGACCTTGGCGTTCGAATAATGACCACGGTTGGCGGTGCCGAAGCCCTTCTCCTTGCTGGGCGTGGCGATCAGCGCCTTCAGCGGGCTCGAGGCTTCCCCCGTGCCCGAACTCCAGCCGACGAGGATGAAGCTGAACTTGAAATCCGTCGCCTGCGGAAAGAAAGTCGCAGAAGGCATGGCCTCGACCTTTGTGACGATGCCGACGCGAGCGAGCATTTGCGCCACCGCCTGCGCGACTTTCGCATCGTTGACGTAACGATTGTTCGGCGAATGGATCGTTAGCCCGAAGCCGCTGGGGTAGCCCGCTTCCGCCAGCAGCTTCTTTGCGCCTTCGGGATCGTAGCGCTCCGCCTTGAGACTCTTCGAGTAGCCGAAGAAGCCCTCGGGAAGAAGCTGGCCGGTCGGCACGGCCTGCCCTTCCATGACGCGCTCGGCGAGTGCCTCGCGATTGATCGCCTTCGAAATCGCCCTGCGCACCCGCGCGTCCTTGAGCGGATTCCTCGCCAGCGGCTTGCCTTCGGGATCGGTCACGAAGGGCGAGACCTCGCGCTCGGAATCCATGTGCAGATAAATGAGCCGGTCGGCGACCGTGCTCGAGAGCGCGAGCCCTTTCTCGCCCTTGATTCGCGCCACGTCAGTCGTGGGCACGTTCTCGATGGCCTGGACGTCGCCCGCGAGCAGCGCTGCGACACGCGGCGCATCCGACGGCAGCAGCCGTAGCGTGACCTTCTCCCACGGCGTTCTGCCGCCCCAGTAGCCGTCGAAACGAGCAAGCTCGATGCGATCGCCCTTCGCATAGCGCACCAGCTTGTAAGGACCGGTCCCGTTAGCTGCCTTGCCGGAATTGAAGTCCTCGGTGGAAGCCTTCGCGGCGGCCTTCGAGATGATCGCGACCTGAGTCATGTCGGAAGGCATCAGAGGATACGGCGTCGTGGTTCGAAAGCGGATCGTGTACGGATCGACCGCGATCATTTCCTTGATCTGCTTCGTGTAGACCGTGAATGGAGAAGGACTGTTCGGAACCGTGGGCACGCGCTCGATCGACGCGATGACGTCTGCAGCGGTGAAGTCGCTGCCATCGTGGAACTTGACGCCACGGCGAAGCTTGAACTCCCAGGTGAGCGGATCGATCGTGTGCCAGGATTCGGCAAGGCCGGGAATCATCCGTTGGCGCTCATCGCGCAGCACGAGGTAATCGAAGATATGTGCCGCGACGTTACTGTTCGGCGTGAGATTGTGATAGTGCGGATCGATCGCAGTCACGTCCGCGCCTAGGCCGATCGCGAGATCCGCGGCGTGGGAAAAACTCGCAGCGAAGATAGCGAAAAGAAACCACGACCGAATGAGGGTCGAGAGTAGCCCCATTTCGAGGAAACTCAGCGAGTTGGCGATCGTCAAAAACCGCGCAAGCATAGCGGAAATGAGGCGAACTGCAACTCTTTGTAACGGTCCCACCTATTGTCAACGCTTCGATGCGGCGTGACGTTTGTTTCATTGAACGCGTTGTGCGACAAAGGAGGTCGCGATATGGGACGTTATCTCAAGGTTTTGGCTGCGGTAATCGCGCTTGGCGCTGCAGTTGCCTTTGCGCCGACCGCGGCGGCTAACTCGTACTCGGTGGCGATTGGCACGCCGGGATTCGCCGTTGGGTACTCGAATGGCTACGGCGGCTATGCGGCTTACGGCGCGCCGTACTACTACGCGCCGGCTCCGTACTACGGGCCATACTACTATGGACCGAACGTAGCCTTCTACGGCTACTACGGGCCGCATTACTACCATCACCACTACTACCGGCACTGGTAACGATCACTTCGCAGCGTAACTGATGCGATAGATCGCGCCGGCGTAGTCGTCCGAAACCAGCAAGGCGCCGTCCGGCATGACGAGAACGTCAGCCGGGCGGCCCCATACCGTCTCCCCCTCCAACCAGCCGGTCGCGAACGGCTCGTAGCCGACCGCGCGATTGTTCTCGACGCGCACAAGCATGACGCGGTAGCCGATTTTCTTGCTCCGGTTCCACGAGCCGTGTTCGGCGATAAAGATCTGGTTGCGGTAGGCCGCGGGAAATTGCGTGCCCGTATAGAAGCGCATGCCGAGCGGCGCTACATGCGCCGGCAGCTTTTGGGCAGCGGATGCGAACTCGTCACAGGAATGCTTTTTCCCGTACTCGGGATCGGCCACGCCCGCATGGCAGTATGGGTAGCCGAAGTTGAGGCCGGCCCGCGGTGCATGATGCAACGAATCGGGCGGCAATTCATCGCCCATGTAATCGCGGCCGTTGTTCGTGAACCACAACTCGCGCGTACGCGGATCCCAGTCGAAGCCAACCGAGTTGCGCAAACCGCGCGCGAAAACCTCGAGTCCAGAGCCGTCGGGGTTCATGCGCATGATGACGGCGTAGCGGTCGGGATCCGGCTCGCAGATGTTGCAATTCGCGCCGACGGGTACGTAGAGCTTGCCGTCGGGACTGAAGGCGATGAATTTCCATCCGTGGTGCGTCTCGCTGGGGAAGCGATCGCTCACCACGACCGGTTGCGGCGGGTTGTCGAGATGCTCCTCGATCTTGTCGTAGCGCAGTATCCGGTTGACCGAAGACACGTAGAGCGCTCCGTCGTGGAACGCGACGCCCACCGGGAGATTGAGCCCGCTCGCGATCGTGGTCACGGTGCCGAGCGCTCCGGGCTTGAGCTTCACGGCATAGACTCTCCCCTCTCGCATCGACCCGACGAAGAGCGTTCCTTGCGCGCCGAGAGCCATCTCGCGCGCATTTTCGACGCGGGCGACCACCTCGATGTGGAACCCCGGCGGCAGCTTGATCTCCGCGAGCGGCAACTCGCCGCGCTGTGCCGATGCCGGAATGGCCAAAAGGAACAGGCTTGCAATCATCCATCTGTGCCGCATGTTCGAATCCTCCTTCTTGTTGATTGCCAGGAGCTGCGCGGCTCGGCAACGCGTACGAGGCTCGTGCCCACTACGTTGACAGCATTCGGGACGCTTTTTATCCTTCCTCATGGTCTCCGGCTTGCGCCGCCCGAGCCGCGCAATGAACCCCACCCCTTTTGCATCGATCACCTCGGCCCCGCCACTCGGACTCGATTTGATCCGCACGCTGGTCGGATTCGACACCACCAGTCGCGAATCGAATCTTGCGCTGATCCACTGGGTGCGCGATTACCTCGCGCGCGAGGGCATCGAGTCGCGGCTCACTTTCGACGACGAGCGGCGCAAGGCCAATCTCTTCGCTACGCTCCCGGCGCAGAACGGAAACACCATCGAAGGCGGCATTGTGCTCTCCGGTCACACCGATGTGGTACCCGTCGACGGGCAGCCGTGGGACCGGCCGCCGTTCGAGGCTACCATCGTCGGCGACCGGCTCTACGGTCGGGGCGTTGCAGACATGAAGAGCTTCAGCGGGCTCGCGCTCGCCTTCGTGCCGGAATTCCTACGCCGAGGCCTCGCGCGCCCGCTGCATCTCGCCCTGTCCTACGACGAGGAAGTGGGCTGCGTCGGCGTGCGCCGCTTGATTGCCGATGTCAGGGCGAGCGGGGTGCGGCCGGCGGGATGCATCGTCGGGGAACCGAGCGGCATGCAGGTGGTCATTGCGCACAAGGGCAAGCGCGGCTACCGCTGCCGCGTCCGCGGCCGTGAAGCGCACTCGGCTCTCACTTCCCGCGGAGTGAATGCGGTTCAGGTCGCCGCGGAGATCGTGAGCTTCCTTGCCCAGGTGGCTCGCCGCTTTCGTGAACGCGGCGGCTTCGATGCGGCTTACGACGTTCCTTACACGACAGTGCACACAGGTGTCATCCGCGGCGGCACGGCGCTCAACATCGTGCCGCGTGACTGCTCCTTCGATTTCGAGATCCGGCATCTTCCCTTCGACGATCCAGAAGAGCTCATCGCTGACGTCAAGCGCTTCGCGGCCACCTTGCTGCCCGAGATGCACGCCATCGACCCGGCAACCGGCATCGATTTCGAGCCGCTGTCGGCGCTGCCTGGGTTCGACTCCCACGGCGCCAGCGAGATCGTCGCGCTGGGCAAGGCCTGCGCCGGCTCATCGGAGCTTGGCAAGGTTTCCTTCGCCAGCGAAGCAGCGCTGTTTCATAACGCGTCCGTGCCGGCGATCATCTGCGGGCCAGGGCACATCGCGCAAGCGCATCAGCCCAACGAATGGATCACGCTCGAGCAGCTCGCTCTGTGCGAGAGGTTCATGAGACGGCTCGCCGATCGCGTCTGCGTAACATGACGCGCGGGACGCTCGAAACACGTTCAAGCAATGGCTGAACCCGCACCCGCGTCGCTTCCTCCGATCGAGGTTGACTTCCCCGACCTCTCTCCGCATGCCGCCGGCAACACGGGCATCGAGTATGCTTGGAGCTTCGCCGCCCGGCGCGCCGGGCCGCACGTGCTGCTGCAGGCGCTCACGCACGGCAACGAAGTCTGCGGTGCGATCGCGCTCGACTGGATGCTGCGCGAAGGCTTGAGACCGGCCCGCGGCACGCTCACGCTCGTCTTCGCCAACGTCGCGGCGTACCAGAAGTTCGATCGGGCGGACCCCTTCGCCTCGCGCTGTGTCGACGAGGACTTCAACCGACTGTGGAGCGCTGACGTCCTCGACGGTGCGCGAGAGAGCGCCGAGCTGAAGCGCGCGCGTCAGTTGCGACCGCTGTACGACCGCGCCGAGCATCTCCTTGACCTGCACTCGATGTCCGAGCCATGTCCCCCACTGGCGATGGCCGGCTTGCGGCGCAAGAATCTCGATCTGGCGCGCGCGATCGGATCGCCGCAGCACGTCGTCATCGACGGCGGTCACAGCGCGGGCCGGCGGCTGCGTGATTACGCTTTTTTCGACGATGAGAACGATCCGCGCTCGGCGCTTCTCGTCGAGTGCGGACAGCACTGGGAGCGCGCAGCCCCCGAAGTTGCGATGCAGGCGGTCCTGCGCTTCCTACGGCACTTCGCCGTGGCCGACCGCTCCACCCTCGATGCCCACCTCGACGCTTCGCCCTCCCCGCCGCAGAAGCTGATCGAGGTTACGACGGCGGTGACGATTGGCTCGGACGAGTTCGCCTTCACGATTCCGGTGCGCGCGCTACAAACGATTCCGCGGGCCGGAACCGCATATGCGGTCGATGGAGGAACGGCGATCCGGACGCCGCATGACAACTGCGTTCTCATCATGCCGACGCGTCGGCCCAAGCGCGGCGAAACGGCGGTGCGGCTCGGGCGTTACGTTAACTAGCGCGACCGGATCCAGCCGGCGATTCGGCGCGGCCCGGATTCGCGACGGGCGTCTTCAGCGGACGGTCTCTTCTGCGGCGCGCACCAGGTCCTCGCCGACGACGGCGGACCAACGCTCGTACACCGCGCGGGTCCTCTCGCGAAACGGTTGCTTGCCTGCACGCGTAAGCCGGGTCACGCCGGTCCCCTCCCGGGCGAGCCGCGCGAGCGCCGCGTCGTCGGTTTGCGCCCGCGCGAGCGCATCGGCTTCCAGCGCCGCGTCGTTCGCTGCCTGGCGGACCAGCTCGCGATCGGCCGCTGAAAGGGTGAGCCACAGCTCACGATTGACGGCGAAGAAGAGCGCGTCCGCAAATCCATCCCAGACGAGAAGATGCGACACGCCGTTGGCATAGAGCCGCGCGGCACCGAATGCGGCCACACCGAGCACTTCGCCGTCCAGCCCTCCTCGTGAAAGCGCGCCACGTGCGTCGCTGGCGCTCATGCCTGCCGGCACTGCGCCCAACGCCAGCAGTGTCTCAATATAGAGCCGTGAGACGGGTGCGCGCAGCCTGAGGCCGGCGAGATCGGCAGGCGCGTGCACCGGTCGTCTCGTGGCGAGCTGCTGGAACGCGCCGGGTGTCGAGGCGATCGATACGACGCCCGCGTCTTCCAGCGCTTTCGACAAGCGCGCTCCGATCTCGCCCGCAAGCGCGCGCTCGAGCGCCGCGTGATCCGCAAAGAGCCAGGGGAGCGCGAAGAGATTGAGCTCCTTCACCTGCGAGGCCCAGTTGACTGCCGAGCCTACCGCGAGGTCGATTGCCCCGTCGCGCAGCCCTGCGAATTCGCGCGCGGGATCGCGCTGCGCGAGCGTCGCGCCGGGGAAGTGCTTTACCGCGAAACGGGCGCCGCTGCGCTCGCTGATCAGGCGTGCCCATGCTTCGCCTGCCTTGCCTTCAGGGTAAGCGGGTCCGACTGCAGTGGACAGCTTCCATTCCCGCTGCGGCGATTTCTCCTGTGCGGATGATTGTTCGGCCATGCAAAGCCCACACAGCGTCAATCCAAGCGCAGCGAAAACTGTTCCGTTACGAAGTTGCATGGCGTGAACACGCCGGCCGTTGCCGCAAGGTCCTCGGACCGACGATCGGTGCATCAATCGAGGGGCGGCTGCTCGGAGCGCAGCGGCGTGTCGTACCAGTAACGGCGGTCGAGATCCCGTTGCGCCACCGCCGCGAGTCGCGTCCCAGGATTGAAGTCGAAGGTCAGCGCACCTTCGTAATCCGTGCGATGACTTTCGATCCCTGACTTGGTGTAGCGCTCGACAATTTCTGGCCGCGGATGCCCAAAGCGATTGCGATAACCGGGCGTGAACACAGCGATCCGCGGCGAGACCGCGCCGATGAAGCCCGCAGTCGACGAGGTGCGGCTGCCATGGTGGGGCACCACCAGAAGCTCGGCGCGAAGCGCTGCAGCGTCGCGACGAAGCAGATCGAGCTCGGTGCGCGCTTCGATGTCGCCCGTGAGCAGAGCGCGGCCCGCCGAGTTGCTCACGCGCAGGACGCATGACAGATCGTTCGCCTTGAGCTTCGAGTTCGTGTAGTTCGCTTCCACGGGATGGAGCATGGCGAACGCGACTCCGTCCCAGTTCCAGCGCTGGCCGGCGACGCAGCGGCGCGCCGGCTCGCCTTGGGCAGCGCGTGCGAAAACGATCCGGCTGTCAGGCGGCAGCGAAGAAAAAAACGCCTCGACCGGCACGGTATCCAGCAGCGAGAGCGCCCCGCCGCTGTCCTGATGGCTGACGACCATGCCGTCGAGATGGGTGACGCCTGCGGCGCGCAGCATCGGCGCGATGATGCGGTTACCGGCATCCGCTGCTTCGTTGAAGCGCGGCCCCGTGTCGTACAGAAGCGCGTGCCCGTGCGCTTCCCACGCCGACGCTAGCTCGTCGGCGAGGCGCAGCTCTGCCCGCCATGCGGCGTAGAAGAATCCGACCAGGGCGATGGCGGCGACAGCCGCCGCGAGAGCGAGGATGCGTGCACCGCGGACGATCAGGCCCGAAGCGCGACGCGCCATGAAAAATGCCGCCAGCGAAAGAGCAAGCGGCGCGGCGATGACCATGCCCCACGCGAGGCGCGGCAACTCAGGCTGCTGCTGCAGCGCCAGCACTCCCAACGCGAAGGCGAGCAGTGCAAGCCGCATCACGAGCTGGCCCTTGAGGCCAGATGAAGACTCCCCCTAGCCGCGCCCCCGCTCGGCGGGAGCGCGCCCCGATACCGCGACGACCCTACTTCTTGCCGGCCTGGTCCAACATCTCCTGGATCTTGGCGTCGAATTGCGAGTACGGCTGGGCGCCTACCAGGCGAACGCCTTGCAGCTTGTCGTTTTCCAGATAGCCGAGCACGAACGAAGGCGTGCCCTGCACCCCGGCAACGCCGCCCTCGGCGATGTCCTGATCGATTTGCGCCTTGAACTTGTCGGGCGCGTCGAGGCAGCTCTTGAACTTCGGCACGTCGAGCTTGACGTTCGCCGCGTAGCTCATCAGCTTGTCGGCCTGAAGCTGGTCGGCATTCACGATCATCATGTGGCGCATTTCCCAATACTTACCCTGTTCGGCCGCACAGCGCCCTGCAGTGGCGGCCCGGCGTGCGTTATCGTGAAAGTCGAGCGGGAAATCGCGGCTCACGAACCGGACCTTGCCGGTGTCGATGTAGTTTGCCTTGATCTGCGCGAAGGCCGTATTGTGGAACTGCTGGCAGAACGGACACTGGAAGTCGGTGTACTCGACCATCACCAGCGGCGCCTTCGCGTCTCCCATGGAAAAGCCACCGGGCGAGAGCTTGTAGCTCACCTTATCGTCGGGCGCGGGCGCCTGCTGTCCGCCCGATTGCATCTTCTCCAGCACCTGACGAATCGCCTTCAGCTCATTGAGGATGTCCTGGGCCTGCTCGTTCGTGATGCCGTCGGCGCGGGCAATCGAACTCCCCGCCATCAGCATTCCCACTGCCCCTACGGCCAGAGCGGCCCGCAGGAATCTCATCGCGTTCATCGTACTTGCCTTCCTTTCACTTTGAGGCCCTCCCCGGGCCGGGATGTCCGATGCAGATCGGGCGCCCGAATGGACCGCACGCCTGCCGATCCGTTCCATGGCGCCCGCTATGTACGACCCGATCATACGGGGTGAACAGGCGGCGGCGGAGCCCGGTCCGATCGAAGGCGCCCGTCGCGGAACAGGCGGTTGGGCCCCGGCCGGGCAAAGGTAGCGAGACAATTTTGCGGGATCCTTTCACTTTCGCGGCCACAGAACAAGCTGAGTGCAGCGAAAAAGCGCGATCCGACGCTGGGCGGGATCGGTCACGATTGCATCCCACACCTGCGTCGTGCTCCCAAGGTGCAAGGCGGTCGCCACGCAGCTGAGCTTCCCCTCATGCGCAGTGCCGAGGAAATTGGTCTTGAGCTCGATGGTGGTGAAGTTCTCGGCTCCAGGCGGAAGGTGGGCGATGCAGCCATAGCCGCAGGCCGTGTCGGCCAATGCGATCACGGTTGCAGCGTGCAGATAGCCGTTCGGAGCGAGCAGCTCGGGACGGATGACGAGCTCGGCGTCGACTCGGCCCTCGGCGATCGCCACGGGACGGAAGCCGATCAGGCCGGGCAAACGCCCGTCGCCCCGCCGCGCGAGCGCCTCCATGGAGAAGTCTGGGCGCAAAGGCATGCGTGCTTCAGCGGCGCGCGAGCTTGAGCTTCATTCGCCGCATGACGGTTTCGTAGCCCATGCGCTCGTAGAGTCGTTTCGCGGCTGCGTTGAACTCGTGCACGTCGAGCTCGATCGCCGCCACGCCGTGCGCGCGAGCGAATCCATGCACGTGTTCGAGCAGAAGGCTGCCCACCCCGCGCGCCTGCCATCTCGGCGCCACCACGAGAAGATTCACGTAGAGCCGCGGTCGCCGCCGGCGCCCTCCTCGTCCGAAGTCTTGCAGCTCGAATCGCACGCAGCCGACCGGACCGCGCGGCGACTCCGCGACCAGCAGGCGCGCTCCGTCGGTGCGCGCGAACTGCTCGAGGAGCTTTCCCTCGTCCTCCGGCGTCAACGGCTCGAACTCGTCGGGATGCTGATCGAGATGCGCGTCGTGTACTTCGCAGTAAAGCGCAAGCAGCGCGTCGCAATCTTCCCGCGCCGCAGGTCGCACGCGTATGCCTTCGGGCGCATCGACGCGGATCGGCTCCATGGTCAGGCGGCTACAGACGCGCCGCGACCCATGAGCGCACCGATTCCAGCGCCGCGGGCAACGCTGCGGGATTGGTCCCGCCGGCCTGGGCCATGTCCGGACGTCCCCCGCCCTTGCCGCCGACCTGAGCGGCCACGTGGTTCACGAGGTCTCCCGCCTTGATCTTGTCGACCAGATCGGAGGTCACTCCGGCGATCAGGGTTACTTTGTCGCCATCGGTGCTGCCCAGGACGATCGCTGCCGACTTGAACCGGCCTTTCAACCTGTCGATGGTCTCGCGCAGGACCTTCGCATCCGCACCGTCGATCGTCGCCGCCAGAACCTTCGCCCCGTTGACGTCGACCGCCTGCGCTGCGATGTCGCCGCCCTGTCCCGAGGCGAGCTTGCTCTTGAGCCGCCCGAGCTCTTTCTCCATTGCCTTCACGTTCTCGAGGATCTGCGCGATCTTGGCGGGAACTTCGATCGCCGGCGCTTTTAACGCTCGCGCGGCCTCGTTCAATCGCGCTTCCATCTCGTGCGTATAGGCGAGCGCGCCCTCGGCGGTCACCGCCTCGACGCGGCGAATGCCGGCGGCCACACCCGACTCGGAAACGATCTTGAAGAAGCCGATGTCGCCCGTGCGATTGACATGCGTCCCGCCGCACAGCTCGGTCGAGAAATCGCCCATGCGGAGCACGCGCACCTCGTCGCCGTATTTCTCGCCGAAGAGCGCCATCGCTCCGGACTTGATCGCGTCGTCGTAGGCCATGACGCGCGCCTCGACCGGATAGTTGGCGCGGATCGCCGCGTTCACCAGCGACTCGACCGTGTGGATCTCCTCGTCGGTCATCGGCTGCGGATGCGAGAAGTCGAAGCGCGTGCGCTCCGGATCGACCAGCGATCCCTTCTGCATGACGTGCTCGCCCAAGACCTTTCGCAGCGCGGCGTGCATGAGGTGGGTGGCCGAGTGGTTCCACGCCGCGCGCGCTCGCGCGCGACCGTCGACCTGCGCGGTCACCGTATCGCCGATCTTGAGCTCGCCGGTCTTCACTTCGCCGTAGTGGCCGAAGACCTCAGGCTGGATCTTCTGCGTGTCATGCACGGAGAAGAGTGTCAGGCACGCGCCTCCCTTGCTCAGCTCACCCCGGTCGCCGACTTGACCGCCGGACTCGGCGTAGAACGGCGTGCGATCGAGAACGACGATGCCGCTCTGGCCAGTCGACAGCGCATCGACCGGCGTCCCGTCGCGATAAAGCGCGACCACGCGGCCTTCTTCCGACAGCGTGTCGTAGCCATCGAAGCGGGTCTTCGCGCCGCGATACTCGAGTGCGTCCGCCATCTTGAAGGTCGAGGCCGCGCGAGCGCGCTCGCGCTGCTTCTCCATCTCGCGCTCGAAACCGGCCATATCGACCGAATAGCCGCGCTCGCGGGCGACATCCGCGGTGAGGTCCACTGGAAAGCCGTACGTGTCGTAGAGAGTGAAGGCGATCTCACCAGGGATCGTCTCGCCGGGGGGCTTCTCGATGCCGATGTATGGCGTGTCGCTCTTGAGTGCAGATTCGAGAATCTTCATGCCATTCTCGAGCGTTTCGGCGAAGCGCTCCTCCTCGGCGAGGAGCACGCGCATGACGTAATCCTGTTTCAGCGGCAGCTCGGGGTAGGCGTCGCCCATCAGGCGTGATAGCTCGGGCACAAGTCGCGAGAAGAACGGTTTCGTCTGCCCGAGCTTGTAACCATGGCGGATCGCGCGGCGAATGATCCGCCGCAGCACGTAGCCGCGACCTTCGTTGCTAGGAATCACGCCGTCGACGACGAGGAAGGCGCAGGCGCGGATGTGATCGGCGACGACGTTGAGTGACGGCGACTTGAGGTCCCTTGCGCCGGTGAGCCCTGCCGCGGCGGCAATGAGATCGCGAAACAGATCGATCTCGAACACGCTGTGCACGCTCTGCAGCACGGCCGCGAGACGCTCCAGTCCCATGCCGGTGTCGACGCAGGGCTTCGGCAGAGGCGTGAGCTTGCCACTCGCGTCGCGATCGAACTGCATGAACACGAGGTTCCAGATCTCGACGAACCGATCGCCCTCCTCTTCGGCCGAACCCGGCGGCCCGCCAGGCGTGCCCGGACCGTGATCGTAGAAGATCTCGCTGCACGGACCGCAGGGCCCGGTGTCCGCCATCTGCCAAAAGTTGTCCGAAGCGTACGGTGCGCCCTTGTTGTCGCCGATGCGCACGATGCGCTCGCGCGGCAGGCGGATGTCATTCGCCCAAGCGTCGTAGGCTTCATCGTCGGTGTGGTAGACCGTGGCCCACAACCGATCCGCCGGAAGCTTGTAGACGTTGGTCAGAAGGTCCCAGGCCCAGCGGATCGCCTCGCGCTTGAAGTAGTCGCCGAACGACCAGTTGCCGAGCATCTCGAAGAAAGTGAGATGGCGCGCGGTGTAGCCGACGTTCTCGAGGTCATTGTGCTTGCCGCCTGCGCGCAGACAGCGCTGCACGTCCGCAGCGCGCACGTAACTTCGCTTGACGGTTCCGAGGAAGACGTCCTTGAACTGCACCATGCCGCTGTTGGTGAAGAGCAGCGTCGGGTCGTTCGCGGGCACCAGCGGCGCCGAGGGGACGATCGTGTGTCCCCTCGCGGCGAAGTAATCGAGAAACGCCCGCCGGATGTCGTTCGCTTTCACCGTTTGATTTTACCGCGATCGATCAAGAGCCGGACGCCTCCGCGTTCCGCAGCAGCTTCAGGATCGCCGATAGTGAGAAGCCGCGCGATTGGAGGAAACGCACCTGACGCGCCTTCTCGCGCTCGTCGGCGGGCGCGCGGCCGTAACGGCGCTGCCAGAGCGCAGCGAGCGCCGCGTCATCGTCGAGGTCAGCATTGGCGAGAGCCGCCGCAATCTCCTGCGC
>DATKJP010000209.1:0-4579 GCA_035543635.1 Casimicrobiaceae bacterium | reverse complement strand
GAAGTGATCGTCGGTGCGGTCACGGATCCGTCGTTTGGCAAGCTTGTCGCGTTCGGATTGGGCGGCGTGCTGGTCGAAGTGTTGAAAGACGTGACCTTCCGGCTCGCCCCGGCATCCAAGGCCGACGCGCTTTCCATGCTCGACGGCATCGCGGCCGCGCCGATCCTCAAAGGTGTACGCGGCGCCGCCGCGGTCAATCGCGACGCCTTGGCCGCGATCATTCAAGGCGTCTCGCAGCTCGTCTCGGATTTCCCCGAGATCGCGGAGATGGATCTGAATCCGGTGTTTGCGACGCCGAAGGGCGCGATCGCCGCCGACGTGCGCATCGTCTGCGACTGGAATCCGCAGCCGGCGCGCTATCGTCCGAGCCAGGACGAAATCCTCAAGCAGATGAACCGCATCATGAAGCCGGACGCGGTCGCGGTCATCGGCGCCTCGAGCGAAGACGGCAAGATCGGCAATTCCGTGATGAAGAATCTGATCAACGGCGGCTATGCGGGCCAGATTTATCCGATCCATCCTTCGGCGACCGAGATCCTCGGACGCAAGGCGTACAAGAGCGTGAAGGACGTGCCCGGCAAGATCGACGTCGCGGTGTTCGCGATTCCCGCCAAGTTCGTCGCGCAGGCGCTGGTCGAAGTGGGTGAGAAAGAGATTCCCGGCGCAGTGCTCATTCCTTCCGGGTTCGCCGAAACCGGCAACGTCGAGGGCCAGAAGGAAATCCAGGCGATCGGACGCAAGTACAACGTGCGGCTGATGGGACCCAATATCTACGGCTTCTACTACACCTGGAAGAACCTTTGCGCGACGTTCTGCACCGCCTACGATTACAAGGGCGGCGCGGCGCTTTCCTCACAGTCGGGCGGTATCGGCATGGCGATCATCGGCTTCTCGCGCTCCGCGAAGATGGGTGTTTCGGCCATCGTGGGCCTGGGTAACAAGTCTGATCTGGACGAGGACGATCTGCTCACCTTCTTCGAGCAGGACGACAACACCAAGATCGTCGCGCAGCACTTCGAGGACCTCAAGGACGGGCGCTCGTTCGCGGAGGTCGCGAAGCGCGTGTCGAAGAAGAAGCCAGTGGTCGTGCTCAAGGCGGGGCGCACCGCTGCGGGAGCGAAGGCTGCGAGCTCGCACACCGCTGCGCTCGCCGGCAACGACAAGATCTACGACGACGTGCTCCGGCAGGCCGGCGTCATTCGCGCGATGGGATTGCGCGATCTCCTCGAATACGCGCGCGCGATTCCGATCCTGTCGACGCCCAAAGGTGAGAACGTCGTGATCATCACCGGCGCCGGCGGATCAGGCGTGCTGCTTTCCGACGCCTGCGTGGACAACGGGTTGAAGCTGATGCCGATGCCTGCCGACCTCGATGCCGCGTTCCGCAAGTTCATTCCGCCCTTCGGCGCCGCGGGCAACCCGGTCGACATCACCGGAGGGCAGCCGCCGAAAACCTATCAGGACACGGTGCGCCTCGGATTGGAGGAGCCGCGCATTCACGCTTTGATCCTCGGATACTGGCATACCATCATCACGCCGCCGATGGTGTTCGCGAAGACGATGGTGGAAGTGATCGAGGAGATGCGCGCGAAAGGGATACACAAGCCGATCGTCGCCTCGCTGGCCGGCGACGTCGAGGTCGAGGAAGCCTCCGAATATCTCTTCGATCACGGCATCCCCGCGTATCCGTACACGACCGAGGTCCCGGTGATGGTGCTCGGCGCGAAATATCGCTGGGCGCGCGCCGCCGGACTGATCAAATAGGCGCACGGAGCCGCTAGAATTGCGTGCGGACCCTCCGCACGCATGAATGCCAACCTCTACGCGCTGCTGCGCGATCACTTTCCCGAGGAGGCCGAAGAGCCCTGCGTGCTGATCCCCGGCGGACGGGTGATCCACTACGACGAGCTGGATCATTGGTCGGGGCGCATAGCGAATGTTCTAGTGGGCGCGGGCTGCTTGAAGGGCGACCGCGTCGCGGTCCAGGTCGAAAAATGCTGGCAGGCGCTCGCGCTCTATTTGGCGTGCCTGCGCGCGGGGCTGGTTTATCTCCCGCTCAACACCGGCTACAAGAAGGCGGAGCTCGATTATTTCTTCGGCGACGCCGAACCGCGGATCATCGTCTGCCGCCCAGAGAGCGAGGGTTTCACGGCGGCGCTGCGTCCCAAAGCCGCGGTCCTGACGCTCGCTGAAGACGACGGGACGCTGCTCGAGCGCGCGGGCGACACCTCTCCGACGTTCGAGACGGTGACGTCCGCGCCCAACGATCTCGCGGCGATCGTCTACACCTCGGGCACAACCGGGCGCGCCAAGGGCGCGATGCTGACGCACCGCAACCTCGCGAGCAACGCGCTGCGCCTGGTCGAGCACTGGAGCTTCACGCGCGGCGACGTGTTGCTGCACGCGCTGCCGATCTATCACGTGCACGGGCTCTTCTTCGCTTGTCATTGCACGCTGCTCGCCGGAAGTCGCATGCTGTGGCTCCCGCGCTTCGACGCCCACGAGGTCATCAAGCAGCTACCGCACGCGACGCTGATGATGGGCGTGCCCACTTACTACACGCGACTGCTTGCGGAGGAGGCGTTCGGTCGTCCGGCTTGCTCGTCGATGCGGCTTTTCATGTGCGGCTCGGCGCCGCTGCTCGCCGGCACCTTCGAGGCGTTTCGAGAGCGCACCGGTCATGCGATCCTCGAGCGCTACGGCATGAGCGAAACAGGCGTGATCACTTCCAACCCGCTCGACGGTGAGCGCCGTGCAGGCAGCGTCGGGCGGCCGCTGCCGGGCGAGTCGGTGCGCGTGACGAACGAGAGCGGCGCAACTTGCGCGCCGGGCGAAGTCGGCAGCATCGAGGTGAAGGGACCGAACGTCTTCCCCGGCTACTGGCGCATGCCGGAGAAGACCGCGGGGGAATTCACCGCCGACGGCTACTTCAGGACAGGCGACATGGGCGCGCTGGCGCCCGACGGCTATCTCTCGATCGTCGGCCGCGCGAAGGATTTGATCATCAGCGGCGGCTTGAACGTCTATCCCAAGGAAATCGAAGACCGGATTGACGCAATGCCGGGCGTGGTCGAAACGGCGGTGATCGGCGTGCCCGATGCTGATCTTGGCGAAGCGGTGACGGCTCTCGTCGTCGCGGCAACCGGTCACAAGCTGACCGAAGCATCGATCATCGCTTCACTGAAGGCCGAGATCGCCGGCTTCAAGGTGCCAAAGCGCGTGCACTTCGTCTCCGATCTCCCGCGCAACGCGATGGGGAAGGTGCAGAAGAACGTGCTGCGGTCGCGCTACGCGTAGCTCAGCGCATCATCTTTTCAGTGATGTACGTCCACTCTTTGGGATCCACCGGCGTGATCGACAAGCGGTTCGCCCGCTGCAGCACTCGCATCTTGGCGAGCGGGGGTTCCGTTCGGAGTTCCGCCAGTGGAACGAGCCGCGTCTTCTTCACCAGGGTCACGTCGACATTGAGCCAGCGCGGCGAGTCGCGCTTCGACTGCGAATCGTAGTAGGGGCTCTTCTTATCGAACTGCGAGGCGTCGGGATATGCAAGCCTGCTCACGCGCACGATGCCGGCGATCCCGGGCTCGGGGCAGCTCGAGTGGTAGAAGAAGGCGAGGTCACCGAGCTGCATCTGGTCGCGCATGAAGTTGCGCGCCTGGTAATTGCGCACGCCGAACCAGGCGGTCGACTGTTTGGGTGCGCGGGCGAGATCGTCGATCGAGAACTCGCTCGGCTCGCTTTTCATCAACCAGTAGCGCATTGACCGGCCATCGCAAAAATGATTGCGGCGGCGCCGAAGCGCCGCCGCATGAATGGGACCCCCGCCTGTGCCGTACCGACCGTCATCTTGAACCTGGGTTCAAGAGGGTCGCCTGCCGGGACCATCAGGCACTTCCGCGTAGGGAGCGCACACCGGTCCGCTTTTGGCGCGGCAACCGCGCTAGTAGCATTGGTTCGAAGAATATATGGCCGGCTCGAACACCGCAGGGGATGGTTAGAAGAGCTTCTCCTGATCGGCCATCGCACGATCGATGGCCGTCTGCATCGCGGAAATTCTACGCTGCAACGACGCGCTGTCAAAGGCCGCCGTGCCGCCGGACGCGGCGGCACCCGCCCTCGCGCGCAGCAGCTCGTGCGCGATGTTTAGCGCGGCCATCACGGCGATGCGCTCCGTGCCCGCAATCTTGCCCGAATCGCGGATCTCGCGCATACGCTTGTCAAGGAACTGCACCGCCTGTTGCAGTTCCTCGCGCTCGCTTTCCCTGCAAGCAACGCGGTATTCGCGGCCGAGAATTACGACGTCCAGCATGATCGAGCGATCGTCCATGGCCGCCTCGATCTCAGTTGGCCGATTCTGGCAACTGCTGCAGGAGCGAGTCGAGCCGTGCGCTCGCCGCGGCCATGCGCGCAGCGAGCGTGCGCTGCTGATCGAGCGCGCGGCCAAGCTCGCGCTTGAGCGATTCGTTCTCGGCGCGCAGCCGGTGATAGTCGGCGAGCAGCGCAGCGAGCTGTTCCTCCAGTCCGCCAAGCATCGAATCCATGCTCCGACTATAGGCGGAAGCTTCGCGCGGCGTCAACC
>DATKJP010000208.1:0-9918 GCA_035543635.1 Casimicrobiaceae bacterium | reverse complement strand
CGCGCGCCGTGAACCCGTCGTCTGGCAGATACGAAGCCGTGTGCTCGCGCGCATTCGCGCGGAGCGCCTGCTCCAGCCAATCGTCGTCCGTCGGCATCTGGTTATTCATCGTCATCATGTTGGAGGAGCCCACGCGCCCAGCCTTGCTTTGAGCTTCTGCTTCGCCCGCAGCACGTGTGTCTTGACCGTGCCGACGGGACAGCCCAGCACAAGCGCGGCCTCCTCGTGCGACAGATCGTTATGATAGCACTGGATGATCGCCGCCCGTTCCGCGTCGGAAAGCGTGGCCATCGCGCGCTCGAGATCGATCTTGAGGCTAGCCGCGCGCGCGACCGGTCGCGATTCTTCGGTCTCGTGGTGTTCAGCCGAAAGCGCGTCGAGATCGGCGTCGTCGGCCAGCGGCGACTCTTTCATTTTCCGGGCGTCCGCGAGAAACGCGTTGTATGCGATCCGATACAGCCAGGTCGAGAATTTCGCCTCCTGACGAAACGATTTGAGGTTCTTGTAGGCGAGCAGAAACGTTTCCTGGGCAAGGTCGTCCGCGAGCGCCGCGTTACCGGTGGTGAGCTTGCGCAGGCACGCACGCACGGTCGACTGATGACGCCGGACCAGCTCGCCGAAGGCGTGTCGGTCGTCCTGGACCAGGACGCGCGCGATGAGTTGCGCGTCGCTGACCGCTGGGGACGACATGAATGATGGCCGTGGAGATCTTTCAAGGTCCGCTCGATCCCGGGACGCTTCCGCTACCCTGCTGGGGCGCACCTGTTCCGGCGCCGCCGTTGCCGGAGCGGCTCGTAGCCTCCCGGTTCAGATGACGCCCTTCCATCCACCAAAGCACGATGTAGCCGACGCCGAGGAACAAGAGTATCAGTCCGACCCAGCTCGCCTCGCCTCCCACGAGGATCCAGTAGAGACAGAACGCGGCACCGAGCGTGGACAGAATGATGCCCTTGCGAAGATCCGACCACGCGACCCGTTTGCGCAGCGCAACCGCCGTCTGATAGACCTGCGGGGCAACGCTTGCCGTTGACGCACCGGTTGCCAGAGCGTCCGCCGCCTGTGCGGGAGGAACGACGCCGTGCTCGGCGAGCTTGAGCATGGCTTCGTTCTGCAGGCGGGTTTTGCGCAGCTTGTACCAAATGATGCCGACCACCAGTACGACTGGGGTCAGGAAAATGGAGCCGACCACCAGGAAAATAAGCCCGATGATCCACGGCATCTTTTGGACCTGCCCACTAAATGCATCGAAGTCATCGTCGCTGTCGATTTGGACACGCGTGCTGCGGCGCTTCTTCGTCGTATCGGGGGTATCGGCGCTCGAGGAATCCGTGCTCGCAGCCTCGTCCTTGTCCGCTTGAGTCGAGGCATCGATCTGGATCGTCGGCGGGAAGGTCTTGATCCTGACCGTCGTATCCCTGTCCGCCTTGGGTGGCGTATCGGCCCCATGCACCGGCGGCGCTGCGCAAAAGAGCGCGGCGGCAAGCAGGCAAATGGCGCACAGCGGGGCCAGGGCCGGACCGGACCGGGTGGCGGCAGAGCAAGGCATCGGATTCTCCCAATTTCGAGGCATTTGGGGTTTAGATGTGCTGGACCGGGCCAATGGATTCAGGCAGATGGCGCCGGACCTTCGGGCGGGCTCTCGGAAGCCCCATGCTATCATTCCCCACCCCGCGGCGCCGTAGACGGTTGTTGCGATATGGCGTACGCAGCGCATACACGACCGGCGACGTGACAATGATCACTCCGCGCCTTCTCGGTGCCTTCCTGATGGCCGTGCTGCTGTCGGCTGCCCCCGCGCGGGCGGCGGAAGAGACGGTCACGCTCAACTTCGTCAACGCCGACATCGAAGCGGTGGTCAAGGCGGTGGCGGAAATGACCGGCCGCAATTTCGTTCTCGATCCGAAGGTTAAGGGAACGATCAACATCGTTTCGGCCCGACCGGTGCCGGTGAGTCTGGTGTATCCGACTCTGCTGTCCGCGCTCCGCCTGCAGGGCTTCACCGCGGTTGAAAGCGACGGCATGGTCAAGATCGTCCCCGAAGCCGACGCCAAGCAGCAGGCTACGCCGGTGAGCGTGGGCTCGGTCGGTGCCGGCGGGGATCGCCTGGTGACCGAAGTCGTGGTGCTGAAGAGCGAGTCGGCCGTGCAGCTCGTCAACGTCTTGCGGCCACTGATCACTCCCAACAACTCGATCGCAGCCCTGCCCAGCGCCAATGCGCTCGTGATCACCGATTACGCCGATAACCTGAAGCGCATCGACCGCATCATTGCATCTCTCGATATTCCCCCGGCCGGCGAGCCGATCATCGTCCCCCTGCGTTACGCTTCAGCGCTCGACCTCGTGGGTATCCTCACGCGGCTGCTAGCCGACACGGGTACTGTGGCCGGCGCAGCGCCCGACGCCCAGCAGCGCGTCTCGCTCGCGGCGGACCCTCGCTCCAACAGCATTCTGGTGCGCGCCGATAACCCGACGCGACTTGCGCGCACGCGCGCGCTGATCGAGCAGCTCGACACACCGGGGCGTGTTGGCGGCAATATCTTCATCATCTATCTCAAGAACGCAGAAGCCGTGCGCGTCGCGCAGACGCTGCGCGGGCTGATGACCGGCGGCGCGGGCGAGGCGGCGGCCGCAGGCGTCACCGCCACGCCTGCTTCGCTCTCGGCGTCGCTGAGCGCGATCGGCGGCGGCTCAGCCCCGACCGCCGCGCCGGTGCCGGCGCCTGTCGTCTCCCCGAACGCTCCCGCGTCATTCAGCGCCGGCGGCGTAACGATCCAGGCCGATGCCGCCAACAACGCGTTGATCGTCATGGCACCGGAGCCGCTGTACAACAACATCCGCGCCATCGTGGAGAAGCTGGACACGCGCCGTGCGCAGGTGTTCATCGAAGCCCTGATCGTCGAGGTCAGTGCCGACCGTGCGGCGGAGTTCGGTATCCAGTGGCAATACCTGCAGCCTTCCTCGAACAACACCTACGTCGGTGGCGGCACCAACTTCGGCACCCGCGGCTCCGGCACCAACATCATCGACACCGCGGTGAATTTCGGCAGTGCGGGCCCGGGTCTCAACCTCGGGCTGATCCGCGGCACGATCACGATTCCGGGGCTCGGCGTGATCACAAACCTCGCGGCGCTCGTTCGCGCGTTGCAGGACGACAGCACGTCGAACATTCTCGCGACGCCCAATCTGCTGATGCTCGACAATGAGGAGTCGAGGATCATCGTAGGGCAGAACGTGCCGTTCATCACCGGCCAGTACGCGCAGACCGGTACAGCATCGACCGTTACGCCATTTCAGACGATCGAGCGCCGGGATGTCGGCGTGACGCTGCGGGTCAAGCCTCAGATCGCCGAAGGGGGAACCGTGCGAGTGGGGGTCTACGAGGAAGTCTCGAGTGTGTCCGACACGACGAACCCGGCGGGGATCATCATCAACAAGCGCTCGCTGGAGTCGACCGTGCTCATCGATGATGGCCAGATCATCGTGCTCGGCGGATTGATTCAGGACAGCCAGGGCGACTCGACGCAGAAGCTGCCCTTCCTCGGTGACATTCCGGTCGCTGGCGCGCTGTTTCGCTACGACAAGCGCACGCGCAGCAAGACCAACCTGATGGTATTTCTCCGGCCGACGATCGTGCGCGGCGCGATCAGCACCACGCTTACCACCGACCGATACGATTACGTCATCGGCGAGCAGAAGGCGATCCGCACGGACCCGAACACGATCCCGCCGATCCTTCCGGACATGGGTGACCCGCGGCTGCCGCCTAAGCTTACCCCAGGTTCGCAGATGCTCCCGCCGTCCTCGACACCGTTGCCATCGCTGCTGCCGTGGGGCGCGCCGGCGCCGGAGCCCGCGAAGCCGACTGCTCCGGAACCCGCGCCCCAGCCGAAGCCATAAATGCCGCTCGCATCCGCACCGCCCGCGTCGAACGGCTCGCCGGCGCAGCGTATTCCGTATGCCTTCGCGCGCGCTCATGGCGTGCTGCCGCTCTCCGATGACGGCGAGGGTGTGCTGGTTCTCGCGCGCAACGACGCATCGGTGGAGGGCATCGCCGAGCTCAAGCGCGTGCTGCAACGGCCGTTGAAGACAACGACCGTCGGCGCCGAGCGCTTCGCAGCGGAGCTTGCGCGCGTCTACAACGAGGCCTCGGCGCCGGTCGCTCAGATCAGCGAGGACCTTTCTCGCGACAGCGACCTCGCGCGGCTGCTGCAGGAGATTCCCAAAGCCGAAGACCTCCTGGGCAGCACTTCGGAAGCACCGGTAATTCGCATGATCAACGCGCTGCTGCTGCAGGCGTTGCGCGAGCGCGCCTCCGATATTCATTTCGAGCCATACGAGACGCGGTCGGTCGTGCGCTTCCGCGTCGACGGCGTGCTTGCCGACGTCATCGAACCGCCACGCGCCCTGCACGCGGCGCTCGTCTCGAGACTCAAGGTGATGGCGAGTCTTGATATCGCCGAGAAGCGTCTGCCGCAGGACGGACGCATGGCGTTGAAGCTGGGCGACAAGAGCGTGGACGTGCGCGTGTCGACCCTCCCAACCGGACCAGGCGAGCGCGTCGTGCTGCGACTGCTCGACAAGGACGCGGCGCGACTCGACCTCACCGCGCTCGGCATGAGCGACGCGACCCTGGCCGCGATCGACCGCCTGATCCGCGAGCCGCACGGCATCGTGCTCGTCACCGGACCGACCGGCTCGGGGAAGACGACCACTCTTTATGCGGCGATGTCCCGGCTCGACCGTGGAACGCTCAACGTGATGACGGTCGAGGATCCGATCGAGTTCGCGCTCGACGGCGTCGGACAGACGCAAGTCAATCCGAAGATTGATCTGAACTTCGCGCGTGCGCTGCGCTCGATTCTTCGCCAGGATCCAGACATCATCATGATCGGTGAGATTCGCGATCTCGAGACTGCGCAGATCGCGGTGCAGGCAAGCCTCACCGGCCATCTTGTTCTCGCGACGCTGCACACCAACGATGCAGTGAGCGCCGTTACGCGGCTCGCCGACATGGGGGTGGAGTCGTATCTGCTGGCATCGAGCCTGCTCGGTGTTCTCGCCCAGCGGCTGGTACGTTGTCTTTGTCCCGATTGCCGCAAGGCGGAAACGCCGACTATTGGCGAGGCGGCGGTCGTCGAGCGGTTCGGCGTCGCGGAGGCCCGCCCTCTGTATCGACCGATCGGCTGCGATGCCTGCGGAAGCACCGGATACCGCGGGCGCACCGGGATCTACGAGCTTATCGTCGTCGATCAGGCTCTGTCGCGCTTGATTCACGACCAGAGCGGGGAGCCTGCGCTGCGCGAGGCCTGCGTGCGCGCGGGCGTGCGCTCGCTCGCGGCTGACGGCGCGCGCTGGCTTGGAGACGGCACAACTTCGCTCGCCGAATTGCTGCGCGTCACCGGCGCGGCAGCGTAGCCCGTGGCCAAGGCACCGCGATCTTTCCTGCTCGAGCAGCTTCGCGCTCAGGCCGACGCCGTCGCGACGAAGCGGCTGCAGCAGCTCAAGCTTTCGCGCGAGCTTGTCGATCGCCTCGACCGGCGCTTGCATGCGGTGTTCCAGTATTTCGACGAGGCCTGCAAACTCTTGCAGGTCATCACGCCGCCGGTCGAGCGCGAGTTCGTGCTCGGCGATTTCGCCCGCTACGAAGGGCTCGCCTTCGAGCGAGGCAACGTTATGTTCCGCAAGCAGCGGCTCCAGGAGCGCGACGTCTACGACTACGTCGTCGTGTATTACAACCTCACCGGTCCGGCGCCGCCGCCGTTTCGCGTCGGGGCGCGTCACGCTCCGGAAGTCGAGCATGCGCTCAACAGCGCGAACATCGAGTTCCGATCGGAGACCAGTCCGAGCAATCCGGGGGGCACGGCGTCGCACATCATCCGCATCGCGCCCGGGCTGCGGTGCGAGGTGCGCTTCGACCCGGACTTCGAGGCCGAGCGCATCGTGGTGACGCTGCGCAATGTCGATCGCTTCGAGCCGGTGATTCTCGACTTCCAGCCCGAGACCCTCGAGACGCGCGCGCTCGACGATCTCGTCAATCTCATGCTTGGAAAGCCAAGCCAGTTCCTTTTGCGCGCGCCTCTGCGCGGCTTCGGCCGCTGAGATCGTAGAAAGCGTGCCGGCGTTTCGTTATGAAGCAGTCGACTCGGCGGGGCGCGCTCGACGTGGCATGCTGGAAGCGGGGTCCGCGCGCGCGGTCCGCGATACGCTGCGTGCCGACGGGCTCTTTCCCACGGCGGTGGAGCCGGCCGCGGGCGTCGCGGCGGGGCGCATCGATGCTACGCGGCTGGCGCCAACTATCGTTGCGCTCACCACGCGCCAGCTCGCGACCCTGGTTGTATCGGGCATGCCTCTCGATCAGGCGCTTGCCGCGGTGGCCGAGCAGGCCGATCAGGTGTCTGCTGCGCGCGTGCTCCTCGCGCTGCGAGATCAGGTCGCCGCAGGCGAACCGCTCGCTTCCGCGATGTCTCGTTTTCCGAAGTGCTTTCCCGAGCTGTATCGAGGCCTCGTTGCTGTTGGCGCCGAAAGCGGACAACTCGGAGGCGTGCTGTCGCGGCTTGCCGATTATCTCGAGGCAAGGCTGGCCCTCAGACAGAAGTTCAGCACGGCCCTGATTTACCCGGCGCTCGTTACCATCGTCGCGCTCGCGGTCATCGCGACCCTGCTCCTCTATGTCGTACCTCAGGTTGTAGCCGTCTATCAGCAGAGCCGGCAGACGCTGCCCTGGCTTACGCGGGCGCTCATCGCGAGCAGCGACTTCGTCCGGGCCACGGCTTGGTACTGGATCGTCGCGCTGGTTGTGCTTGTGGTCTCTGCCGCGCTTCTTCTGCGGCGCGAGTCCTGGCGCGAGCGCTGGCATTCCCTGTTGCTCCGCGCCCCGCTCGCGGGACCCGTGCTGCGCGGGCTGGACACGGCGCGGTTCGCGAGCACGCTCGCCATTCTCACCGGCAGCGGAGCGCCGCTCATGAACGCGCTCGAAACGGCGGGTACAGTGATCTGGGCGCTGCCGCTCCGGCGTGCCGCGCGCAGCTCCGCCCGGCGCGTGCGCGAGGGCGTCACGCTGTCACGGGCGCTCGCGAGCGAGCGCGTATTTCCCGCGCTGCTCGTTCATCTCGTGGCGAACGGTGAACAGAGCGGCCAGCTTCCCGCCATGCTCGATCGCGCGGCCCGGGAGCAGGAGGCAGACGTCGAGCGGCGCTTGAGCTGGCTCGCCGCGCTGCTGCAGCCGATACTGATCGTTGTGATGGGCGCGATCGTGCTGGTGTTGGTCTTGGCCGTGATGCTGCCGATCGTCTCGATGAACCAGCTCATCCGGTAGCCGGCTACCGCGCGGCGCGTCTGCGCTCCTGTTCCTCCAGCGCCCACGCCACGTGCTCGCGCACGAGCGGCGACGGGTCATCCGCTCGTTGCCTCAGGGCCGCTACCGTGAGCTTGCTGTACGGAGCGTTGCCAAGCCCGACAGCAAGGTTGCGCAGCCAACACTCGTAGCTTATTCGACGAATGGCGCTGCCTTCGGTGCGCGCCTCGAATTCCTTCTCGCTCCAGCCGAACAACTCGACCAGTCTCGCATCGTCCAGTCCATGACGCACGGCGAAGTCCGGCTCTGGACTTGGCTGCGCGTATTTGTTCCAAGGGCACACCAGCTGGCAATCGTCGCAACCGTAGACGCGATTGCCGATCAAGGGGCGGAGCGCTTCTGGGATGCTTCCGCGAAGCTCGATGGTGAGGTACGAGATGCACCGGCGCGCATCGAGCTGATACGGCGCGACGATCGCTCCCGTAGGACAGGCGTCGATGCAGGCGTGACAGCTCCCGCAATGCTCGCGCGCGGCGCGCGTGACAGGGAGCGGCAGGTCCGTGTAGATCTCGCCGAGGAAGAAGAAAGATCCCGCTTCGCGCGTCAGAAGCAGCGTGTGCTTACCGCGCCAGCCGAGACCCGATTTCGCCGCGAGCGCGACCTCGAGCACCGGAGCACTGTCGGTGAAGACGCGATAGTTGAACGGGCCGATGGCGTCCTGGATGCGTCGTGCGAGCCGACGCAGCTTGTTGCGCAAGACCTTGTGATAGTCGCGGCCGAGGGCGTAGCGCGCGAGGTAGGCCCGATCGCCATCGGCGAGCACCTTCGCGGCCGGTTTCGCTCGCGGCGGCAGATAGTCGAGCCGTGTGGTGATGACGCGGATCGTCCCCGGCACCAGTTCGGCCGGGCGCGCACGGCGCGCGCCGTGCCGTGCCATATAATGCATTTCGCCGTGGCGTCCCTCGCCGAGCCAGGCGAGAAGGCGCGCTTCCTCCGCGGAGAGCTCGATGTCGGCAATGCCGACTTGCGCGAAGCCCAGCGCGCGTCCCCAGCTCCGGATGTCGCGCGCCAGCGCCCCGAGATCGATGCGTTTGGCTGCCATCGCCTCGGCCGCCGCATCCAATGCGATCATGACGTCAACGATTATAGAAGGCGCGCGTTCCTCTCTTGCCGACGCTGCGACCACACTCTCGGCTGGCGAGCGCATCGCGGTTGGCCTGAGCGGCGGAATGGTGGTCGCCCTTTCTGGCGAGCTCGGCGCGGGCAAGACGACGCTGGTGCGCGGCATGCTGCGGGGTCTCGGTTGGCGAGGCCCGGTCAAGAGTCCGTCGTATGCGCTGGTTGAGCATTATTTAGTTTCGAGCTTATACTTCTATCACTTTGATTTCTATCGCTTCAGCGATCCGGACGAATGGCGATTTACAGGCTTCGCCGAATACTTCCGCCCGGATGCCATCTGCGTGATCGAATGGCCCGAGCGCATTGGCCCGTGGTTGCCCGAGATCGATCTCGCAGTCCGGCTCGACTACGCCGACCAGGGCCGCTACCTGACGCTGAATTCGCACTCCGTCGCAGGTAAAGCGTGCCTCGACGCCTTCAGCGCCCGCGCCGCCTGACCCGCATCTCGCTCGAGCGTCGGCGCGTTTGCGCCTGGCTGCTCGTTCCCGCCACTCAAATGTTCTTTCCGCTCGCCGCGCGCGCAGCGAGCGTCGCCTCCGCGCGATTGTGGCCTGCGGAGGAATACACGCGGCTGATCATCGAAAGCCAGACGCCGATTGCGCACCAGGTGATGAGCATGAAGAGTCCGCCGCGCATCGTGCTCGATCTGCAGGATGTCGAGGTCAACGCGCCGCTCGCACAGCTTCCCCGGCTGGTGAGCCCGAACGATCCCTACATCGCGGCGATACGCATGTCGATGTTCCGGCCCGGTGTGCTGCGCATTGTTCTCGATCTCAAGTCCGAGGTGAACCCGCAGCTCTTCGGATTGAAGCCGATCGCCGACTACGGCTATCGGGTCGTTCTCGATCTTTATCCCCTCACGCCGCCCGATCCGCTCATGGCGCTGCTCGAAGGCAGACGCGAGCCCGACGCCTGGGCGCTGGAGCCGCCAACGGCCCCCGCGTCTCCTCCGTCCGCCGAACGGACGCCGCCTTCTCCACCCTCGGGTCCGAAGCGGCCGATCATCGTAGCGATCGATCCGGGGCACGGCGGCGAGGACCCCGGTGCGATCGGCAAGCGCGGGACCTACGAGAAGGACGTCACGCTCTCAATCGCCAGGAAGCTGAAGGCTCTCATCGATGAGGATCCCGGCATGCGCGCGATGCTGACGCGCGACGACGACTATTTCGTGCCGCTCGCCACTCGGGTGCAGAAGGCGCAACGCGTGCAAGCCGATCTCTTCGTCTCGATTCACGCCGACGCCTTCAACACGCCGACCGCGCGCGGTTCGTCCGTTTTCGCGCTATCCGAGCACGGCGCGACGAGCGCCGCGGCGCGCTTGCTCGCGCAGCACGAGAACGAGTCCGACCTGATCGGCGGGGTGAACCTCGGAGCCCACGAAACCGTGGTCAGGAAGACGCTGCTCGACATGTCGCAGACCGCGCAGATCAACGACAGCCTGCGTG
>DATKJP010000207.1:0-2128 GCA_035543635.1 Casimicrobiaceae bacterium | reverse complement strand
CCCCGCACCGGGAGTTCCCCAGCCCGCGAAAGTCGCCCCTCAGCGGCTCGCGCCGCCACGTCCCGCGCCGCGGCGGCCGGCTCCGGTGCCCGGCATCTCTGGAACCGTCAGGATCGATCTCGCGGACGACCGCGCCGCGCGCATCGTGAAGATGGAGTGGCCCGAGCTCAAGGAGGCCGTGAAGAGCTGCACCGCGTGCGCGCTGCGCAAGACTTGTACTCAGACGGTGTTCGGCGTCGGCGACGAGCAGGCGGACTGGCTGCTCGTCGGCGAGGCGCCCGGCGCGGAAGAAGACGCACGGGGCGAACCCTTCGTCGGTCAGGCGGGGCGGCTTCTCGACAACATGCTCGCGGCGATCGGCCTCGCACGCGGGAAGAACGTCTACATCTGCAACGTCCTCAAGTGCCGTCCGCCGGGGAACCGCAACCCCGAGCCTTTCGAGGTGGCCCAGTGCTCGCCGCACCTGCTGCGGCAGCTCGAGCTGATCGAGCCCAAGCTGATACTCGCGATGGGGCGCTTCGCAGTGCAGACGCTGCTCGGCACCGAGGCCAGCATCGCGAGCCTGCGCGGGCGCCTGCACCGCTACCAGGGCGTGCCTCTGATCGTCACCTATCACCCTGCGTACCTGCTGCGCAACCTCCCCGACAAGGCGAAAGCGTGGGAGGACCTGTGCTTCGCGCGCAACACCATCTCGGGCTTGTAATCCGGCGGCGTGCCTCCATCTAGGCGCCGTCGTCACTTCGGGGGAACCCATGCGTAAGCTCCGGTCGGCATTCCTGATTCTGGTGCTCGCTTCGCTCGCAGGCTGCGGCTACAACGACATGCAGCGGGGGGACGAGCAGATCAAGGCTGCATGGTCTGAAGTTCTGAACCAGTACCAGCGTCGCAACGACCTCATCCCGAACCTCGTCAACACCGTCAAGGGTTTCGCGGCGCAGGAGCAGCAGGTCCTTCTCGGCGTGACCGAAGCCCGCGCAAAGGTGGGAAGCATCCAGGCGACTCCGGAGCTGATCAACGATCCGCAAGCGTTTCGCAAGTTCCAGGAAGCGCAGGCGGGGATGAGCCAGGCGCTGTCGCGGCTGCTCGTGGTCGCCGAAAACTACCCGCAGCTGAAGTCTGATGCGAACTTCCGCGACCTGCAAGCGCAGCTCGAGGGCACCGAGAACCGCATCGCGGTGGCGCGCAACCGCTACATCAAGGCGGTGCAGGAATACAACACGCTGATACGCACCTTTCCGAACAACCTGACAGCGATGATGTTCAGCTACCAGATCAAGCCCAACTTCGCGGTCGAGGACGAAAAGGCGATCGCGAAGCCGCCGACGGTCGACTTCGGCAAGAAATAATTCCCGATGATCAGACGCTGGATCGCTGCCCTCGCGGCGGGCGCCGCGCTCGCCTTCGCGCTGCCCGCGGGCGCGGAGGTCGCGGTGCCGCCGCTTCAGGCGCGGGTCACCGATCTCACCGGAACGCTCTCCGCGTCGCAGATCCAGAGCCTGGATTCGCGGCTTCGCGAATTCGAGCGCGCGAAGGGCAGCCAGATCGCAGTGCTGATCCTGCCGACCACCCAGCCGGAGACCATCGAGCAGTACTCCATCCGCGTCGCGGAGACGTGGAAGATCGGCCGGTCGAAGGTCGACGACGGCGTGATTGTCGTGGTGGCGAAGGACGATCGCACGCTGCGCGTCGAAGTCGGCCGCGGCCTCGAGGGCGCGATCCCCGACGCGATCGCGAAGCGCGTCGTGAGCGACGTGATAGCTCCGCATTTCCGCTCGGGCGATTTCTACGGAGGACTCGCCGCGGGTACCGACGCGTTGATGCGTCTCATAGAAGGGGAGGCGCTGCCTGTTCCGAAGTCCCGCCAGATCGATCTTCGCGGCATCGACTTCCAGACGATTTTCTGGCTGTTTGCCGTGCTCGTGTTCGGCGACGCGATCTTCAAGCGCGTGCTCGGGCGCGTGCCGGGCGCGGCGGTGTCCGGGACGCTCGTCGGCGCGATCGTCTGGTTCGCGGCAGGCGTGATGCTGTATGCCATGATCGGAGGCCTGTTCGGTTTCGTCGTCACGCTAGCGAACGGCATGGCGAGCCGCAGGAGCGGCTGGACGAGCGGTGGCGGATGGGGTGGAGG
>DATKJP010000206.1:0-12524 GCA_035543635.1 Casimicrobiaceae bacterium | reverse complement strand
GCGATAGCCATGTTTGTTTCCCCGCGGATACGACATGAAGTAGCCGAAGCGCGATGCGTTTTTTCGTAGCCAGGCGAAGGCGGCCGATGCCTCGAAGATCTCCTCCAGCTCGTCGCAGCCCTCGGTGCCGATGTCGACCGCGCAGCCGGTGTGGTGCTCGCTGTATCCGGGCGGAGCGCTGAAGGCGAGTATCTGCCGGACGCTCTGGCCTTCTGCGATCTTACGCTGAATGATCCCGACCTGACGCTCGAAGCTGCGGAAGGCTGAGACGATCGCGAGGCGGATTCCGTCCTCGCGGGCGGCCGCTTTCATCCTCTTCCAGGCGCGGGCGGCCGCGGGTGTCAGTCGATGCTTTCGGCCGCGCTCGCCGATCTCGACGACGACGAGCTTATCCGCATCGGGGCAGAGCGGCAGTTTTCGTCTCCGCACGACCGAAGCGCGGATTCCGAGCTTCGCGTTCACCGCATCGGCGCGCGCTTGCAGGACCGAATTCATTCGGCCATGTGCGGATGAAGCCGCGCCTTCCCGCGCCGCACTCATTGGCACAACATCAGATGATCTCGAAGTAGCGCTTCAGCTCCCAATCGGTCACGCCGTCGAGCCACTGGCGCCATTCCCACTCGCGCGTGGCCGCGAAGTGATCGACGAAGTCGTCGCCGAACCAGTCGCGGGCGATCTTCGAGCTCCTGAAGATGCGCGTCGTCTCGATCAGCGTGCGCGGCGCGCGCGGCACGTTTTCGGCGCCGACGTTGGTCCCTTCGATCGGCTTGGTCATCAGCTTCAGATTCTTTTCCACGCCGTGCAGCCCGGCAGCGATGCACGCCGCGGCAGCGAGATAGGGATTCATGTCGGCCCCTGGGCTGCGTGTTTCCAGCCGCGTCGACTTCGGCGAGGCCGCTATCACCCTGTAGCTCGCGGTGCGATTGTCGACGCCCCACGTCGGCTTCACCGGCGCCCAGAAGCCGTCGACCAGCCGCTTGTAGCTGTTGATCGTCGGCCAGTACATCGGCGCGAACTCCAGAAGGCAAGCGAGCTGGCCGGCGAGATAGCTCTCGAAGAGCTTGCTCATGCCGCGCTTGTTCTTGGCGTCGGCGAAGAGATTGGTCTTGCCGTCGGAGAGCGACTGGTGCACGTGCCCGGAGCATCCGGGATATTGCGGATTCCACTTGGCCATGAAGCTCGGCATGATCCCGAAGCGCGCGCCGATTTCCTTCGAGCCCGTCTTGAACAGAATGGCGCGGTCGGCCGCTTCGAGCGCTTCCGAGAAGAGGATCGCCGCCTCGTACACGCCGGGACCGGTCTCGGTGTGCAGTCCCTCGATCGGCACACCGAAATCGGCCATCTCGACCATCAGCGCTTTGAAGAATTCGCGGTTCTGATTCGCGCGCAACAGCGAATAGCCGAACATCCCCGGCGTGATCGTCTCCGGCCGCACATAACCCTTCGCCGCCCAGGATTGCGGCGTCTCGGCGAAGTTGAACCACTCGAACTCCATCCCGCACATCGGCATCACGCCCAACTTCTCCGCGCGCTTGAGCACTCGTTTGAGCGTCTGCCTCGGACAGATCGGGAGCGGAACGTTTTTTCCGTTCTTCTCCATCACGAAGTCGGCGAGAAAGAACGGTACGCCTTCGTCCCAGGGCACGTTGCGATGAGTGCCGAGATCGATCTTCGCGGTCGCATCGGGGAAGCCCTTGTGCCAGCCAGTGAGCGTCGTGTTGTCGTAGCACTGGTCGTTCATGTCCCAGCCGAACACGACGTCGCAGAAACCAAAGCCGCCGTCGGCCGCGGAGAAGAACTTGTCCTTGTGGATGTACTTGCCGCGCAAGACGCCGTCGATGTCGGACACGGCGACCTTGACGCGAGTGCCGGGCGCATTACGCACGGCGTCGAGCACCTTCTTGGCGGGCAGGTCCTGCGGCATGGCTTCCCCTCGTCTCAGCCGGCGCCATTCTACCCGAGGGGACGCGAGTCGAAGATGGCACAATGCCGGCGGATTCAGGGTGAAAGGTGAGCGATACGCCGACTGCTTCCGACTCACCGCGCGCGAGCTCGCTCCTTGCGCTGCATGCCGCGGTGCTGCTCTTCGGCTTCGCGGGCTTGTTCGGCAAGTGGCTCGCGCTGCCACCCGTGACGATTGTCTTTGGACGCAGCGCGATCGCCTGCGCGACGCTCGCGCTGCTGCTGCGCCTGTCGCCCGAGGGCCACACGCGCCGCGGATTCGACTGGAGGCTCCCCGCCGGCGGCGCGGTGCTCGCCCTGCATTGGGTCGCGTTCTTCCAGTCGATCCAGATCGCGAGCGTCGCGGTGGGGCTGCTTGGCTGCGCGAGCTTTCCGCTGTTCGTGCTGCTGCTCGAGTCGGGATTGCGCCAGCGCAAGCTGCGCGCCACGGAGTGGCTTACGGCTGCGCTGGTCACCGCCGGTCTGGTGCTTCTCGTGCCCGAGTTCAGCATCGAGAACCGGACGGTCCAGGGCCTCGCCTTGGGAGTCGTCGCCGGGTTCACCTTCGCGCTGCTCGCCGTGAACAATCGGGCGCTCGCCGCGGGCCACCCAGCGGGATCGATCGCGCTGTGGCAGAACGGCTGCGCGGCGCTGTTGCTGCTGCCCTTCGTCATCGCAGGGTCCACGATTCCAAACGCGCGCGACGTCGCTTTGCTGTTGGTGCTCGGGATTGCCTGCACTGCGCTCTCGCACACGCTTTTCATTCGCAGCCTCCGCGCACTTTCCGCACACACGGCGAGCGTGGTCGCGGCGCTCGAGCCCGTCTACGGCATCGCGCTCGCCTTCCTCCTCCTCGGCGAGACGCCTTCGGCGCGAACCCTGGCGGGAGGCGCTTTGATCGTCGGAGCGGCCTTCTTTGCGACGATGCGCAGCTTTCGGTAGCATGGTCTCTGCAGTACGGTTCCTAGCGAGAACATCGTGACTCTGCGGATCGGCATGATCGGATTGGGACGCATGGGCGCCAACATGGCGCGCCGGCTGGCGCGCAACGGCGTGCAGGTGATCGGCGTCGATCCGGATCCGGCGGCGGTCGCCGCTTTCACTGCGCAGCCAGGATGCAGCGCCGCGGATACGATCGAAGCGCTGGTGCATGCATTGCCGGCGCCTCGCGTGGTATGGCTCATGGTGCCCGCCGGCGAGCGCACCGAAGCGGTGATCGCGGAGCTCCAGCCGCGCCTGCTCGCGGAAGACGTGATCGTCGACGGCGGCAACGCCTACTACAAGGATTCGGTGCGGCGCGCGGTCGAGCTCGCGAGCTACGGCATCCGCTTCGTCGATTGCGGCACCTCCGGCGGCGTGTGGGGACTCGAGAACGGCTACGCACTGATGTTCGGCGGCTCGCCGGCGGCGGCGCGCGCGGTCGAGCCGTTCATCAAGCTTCTGGCGCCAGCTCCGGACAAGGGCTGGCTGCACTGCGGTGCCAGCGGCTCGGGCCATTTCGTGAAGATGGTCCACAACGGCATCGAGTACGGCATGATGCAGTCGCTCGCGGAGGGCATCGGCCTGATGCGGGCCAAGGAGGAGTTCGCCCTCGATCTCGCGGCGATTGCCGAGATGTGGCGCCACAGCAGCGTGGTGCGCTCGTGGCTGCTCGACCTCACCGCGGATTTCCTGCGCGAGGATGCCGATCTCGACGGGATCGCCCCGATCGTCGCCGATTCCGGCGAAGGGCGCTGGACGGTGGACGAGGCGGTGAAGCTCGGCGTGCCTGCGCCGGTACTGTCGCTCGCGCTCTACGCGCGCTTCGCGAGCCAGGGTAAGGGCGACTACGCCGACAAGCTCCTCGCCATGATGCGCAAGGGCTTCGGCGGGCACAAGGTCACGAAAGGTACGACAGGCGGCGCAAAATGATCGTCGTTCTGATGGGCGTGTGCGGCTGCGGCAAGAGCACGGTGGGCCGCGCGCTGGCACAAGAATTGGGTTGGACCTTCGTCGATGCCGATGAGCTGCATCCCCTGACCAACGTCGAGAAGATGGCGAGCGGCATTCCGCTGACCGACGGCGATCGATGGCCGTGGTATGAGCGCATCGTCGACGAGCTTCGCCTGCTCGGTGCCGGCGGTAATCACGTCGTGCTCGCCTGCTCGGCGCTGAAGCAGGCGTATCGCGACCGCCTCGCGCGCGCCGGCGATCTGCGTGTGGTCTATCTCAAGGGCGATGCCGCCACGATTCAGCCGCGGATCTCCTCGCGCAGCGGTCACTTCATGCCGGCGTCGTTGCTCGCGAGCCAGTTCGCGACTCTCGAGGAGCCGAACGACGCCTTCGTCGTCGACGTGGCCCAGCCGGTTGATGCCCAGGTCGCGCTCATCGCGCGAGCCCTGCGCGAAGAGTTGCCGGCGTGAACGACGAAGCGAAGGGCAAGCCGCGCATGCGGCCCGAGACTGAAGTGGCGCATCGTGGACGCGACCCGCACCGGCATCTCGGCGCGGTGAACACGCCGGTGTATCGCGCGACCACGATCCTCTTCGACACCGTCGCCGACATGGAAGCGGCCGAACGCGGCGATTATCCGGGCGTCACGTACGGACTGCATGGACTGCCGACCGTCACCGATCTGCAGGCGGCCATCGCCGAGATGGAGGGCGGCTACGCCGGGCTGGCGGTGGCCTCGGGGCTCGCCGCGATCACTTTTGCGCTGCTCGCCACCTTGGATGCGGGCGATCACGTTCTGGTCACCGACGCGGTGTACGGTCCGACGCGGCGCTTCTGCGACAACCAGCTCAAGCGCTTCGGCATCGATGTGAGCTACTACGATCCGCGCATCGGCGCGGGTATCGAGCGTGAGATGCGTCCCAATACCCGCGCCGTCTACACCGAGTCACCCGGTTCGCTTACCTTCGAGGTGCAGGACATTCGAGCGATCGCGGAAGCGGCGCGTCGCCGCGGCGCCATCGTCATGCTCGACAACACCTGGGCGACGCCGCTCGGATTCCGCGCCTTCGACCATGGCGTGGACATCTCTGTGCACGCCGGCACGAAATATCTCGGCGGACATTCCGACGTTCTGGTCGGATTGATCGTGTGCAGCGAAGCGACCTACTCGCGAATGCACAGGCTGTGGACCGACATGGGCGTGGCGCTTTCGAGCGACGACGCCTTCCTCGCGTTGCGGGGACTGCGCACGCTCGCGGTGCGGCTGCAGCGCCACACGGAGAGCGCGCTCAAGATCGCCCGCTGGTTGCGTACGCGGCCGGAAGTCGCGGAGGTCATCTATCCCGCGCTCGAAGGCGCGCGCGATCACGAGCTGTGGAAGCGCGACTTCACCGGCGCCTGCGGCCTCTTCGGCGTGATGCTCAGGCCCGTGGAGAAAGCGTGCGTCGACGGAATGCTCAACGGGATGCGCCTGTTCAGGATGGGATGGAGCTGGGGCGGCTTCGAGAGCCTCATCATCCGGGCCAACGTCGAGCGCGCCAGGCGCACGCTGCCGTGGCACGCGAGCGGGCCCTACCTGCGCCTGCACGTCGGTCTCGAGCATCCCGACGATCTGATCGCGGATCTGGCCGACGGCTTCGAGCGTTTGCGCGGTTGATGCCGTCGCTCCAAGTCGAGCAAAGCGGATCTGTCGCCATGATGAAGGGAGCTCTGCAATGATCAGTCGTCTGGCGTTGTTCCTTTACGGCGCGGCCCTCGTCAACCCCGCGTCGGCCGAGTCGGTGGCCGACACGTGGAACTTGGCCGACCTCTATCCATCGGTCGCGGCCTGGAACGCCGACGCGGACAAGCTCACAAGTCAGATGGCGGAGATGGCGAAGTGCAAGGGCCACCTGGGCGACAGCGCAGCGACATTCAAGCAGTGCCTGGGATTGCAGGCGGACATCGACAAGCGGTTCGCCCGCCTGGCGGTCTACGGCTTCGAGAGCTATTCAGCGGACACCGGGAGCGCGGGGAACGTCGAGCTGCGACAAAAGGTCGAGTTGCTCGACTCGAAGGTCAACGAAGCACAGGCATTCGTAAGACCCGAGATCCTGCGAGTCGGCAGCGACCGCGTCGACCGCTTCCTCGCCGAGGACAAGACGCTCGCCATCTACCGCCATCCTCTCGACGAGATCCTGCGCGCGGCTCCGCACACGTTGGACGACGAGGGCGAGGCGCTGATCGCCCAGTTCGGCCTCACGCAAGGGGCGGGCGCGTCCGCCTATTCGATCCTCACCAATGCCGACATTCCGTGGCCGACCATCAAGCTGTCCACGGGAGAAGAAGTCAAGCTCGATGACTCGGCCTATACCCAGTATCGCGAGGTTCCGAATCGCGACGATCGCAAACGCGTCATGGACGCGTTCTTCGGGACCTACAAGACCTACGAACAAACGCTTGGCGTCACTCTCTACTCGCAGCTGAAAGAGGACGCCGTGCTGGCCAAGGTGCGCAAGTATCCGGACTCGATCACGCGAACGCTTGATCGCAACCGCATTCCCATTGCCGTCATGGACACGCTGATCGCGCAGACGAACGCGAACCTGGCGACGCTCCATCGCTACTTCCGTTTGCGCGCGAAGATGCTCGGGGTGCCGCAGCTGCACTACTACGACATCTACCCGCCGCTGGTGAAGAGCGACATCAAGTTTCCGCTTGCGACCGCCAAGCAGCTGGTGCTCGAGGCGGTGGCGCCACTGGGACCCGACTACGTCGCTGCGATGGCCAAGGGCTTCGACAGCCGCTGGATGGACGCCTATCCGCGCCCGAAGAAGCAGTCCGGCGCGCACATGGCCGGGGACGCGTACGACATACACCCGTACGTTTTGGCTAACTACACCGACAACTACGAGTCGGTGACGACCGTCGCGCACGAGTGGGGACACGCGATGCACACCTGGCTTGCGGATCATGCTCAGCCGTACGTCACATCGGACTATCCCATCTTCATCGCCGAGATCGCCTCCACCTTCAACGAGAATCTGTTGCTGCAGCGCGTGCTGAAGACCGCGAAGACGGATGATGAGCGGCTGCTTTACCTCGGCTCCGCGCTCGAAGGCTTGCGCGGCACGTTTTTCCGGCAAGCGATGTTCGCCGAGTTCGAGCGCAGCGTGCACGCGCGCGTCGATGCCGGCGAGCCGATGAGCGGAGAAGCCTTCACCAAGGCTTATTGCGACATTCTCAAGCGCTACCACGGCGCGAGCGAAGGCGTGGTCGCGATCGACGATGCATATTGCGTCGAGTGGGCCTACATCCCGCACTTCTACAGCGAGTTCTACGTCTACCAGTACGCCACATCGATCGCGGCAAGCTCGCTCTTCGTGCAGAAGGTCGGAGCAGGGGAGCCCGGTGCGCTCAAGCGCTATCTCGACCTTCTGCGCGCCGGCGGCTCGGACTATCCCTACGATCTGGTCAAGGCGGCCGGAGTGGATCTCGCGACGCCAGCGCCGTACCAGGCGATCGTGGCGCGCATGAGCTCGATCATGGATCAGATCGAGGCGATTCTGGCGCAGCGCAAGTGAACGAGGATCGTCGTCGGACAGGAACTTCGTGAATCCAATGATGCTCGTGAAGCTCTCGTTTTCCTTCCTGATCACAATCGCTTTGCTCGCGGCCGCGGCGTCGCACGCGCAGGATGTGACTCGGGCGCAGGCGGCGCGACTGCTCGCCAGCGACGATGCGCAGGAGCGCCGGGGCGGCGCCAGTCGCCTGGGCGAAATCGGAACGATGCCCGATGTACCCTTGCTCCTGAGGGAGCTTCACGATCCGGATCAGGACGCCCGCGACGAAGCCCAGCAGGCGATATGGCGCATCTGGTCGCGCTCCGGAAACCCGGAAGTCGACAAGCTCTACGAGACTGGCGTCCAGCAGATGGGCGCAGGCGACCTGGACGACGCCATCGCCACATTCACTCGCATCATCAAGATGAAGCCCGATTTCGCCGAGGGCTGGAACAAGCGCGCGACGCTCTACTTTCTCGCCGGCGACATGCATAAATCGCTCGCCGACTGCGACGAGGTGATGAAGCGCAATCCGTATCACTTCGGCGCGCTCTCCGGTTATATGCAGATTTACATCCGACTCGAGTATTACGACCGTGCGCTCGAGTACGGACGGAGGGCGCTGGAGGTCAATCCCAATCTGGGGGGCGTCAGACAAAGCGTGGAGCTCCTCGAGCACGCGATCGAGCAGCGGCGCAACCGGACCATTTGAGGCGAAGGCCTATTTCATCAGGCGGGCGAGCACGCGCACGCCCTCGACGATCCGGTCGGCGCTGATCGCGCCGTAGCCGAAGACGAGCCCGTCGGACTTTCGCCTCCCGAGCGCGAACCGCTGCATCGGATCGAGTGCGATGCCCGCCTCGCGCGCCCGCTCGATCAATCCTGCCGTCGCGACGGACGGGTCGATTTGCGCGGCCAGATGAAGCCCGGCGCCGATCCCGATCACACGCAGCCCGCCGCAAAAACGCTCGAGCGCGGCCTGCAGGATTTCGCGCCGCTCGCCGTAGATCTTGCGCATCTTGCGCACGTGCCGAGCGAGGTGCCCGTCGACGATAAACGCGGCCAGAGTGTCCTGCGCCACGAGCGGGGCGTGCCAGTCCGAGAGTTGCTTGGCGGCGACGAGCGCTTCCCGCGCCCACGACGGCGCAATGACAAAGCCCAGGCGCAGGGCAGGGAACATGCTTTTCGAGAACGTTCCGACGTAGAACACGGCGCCGTGCCGGTCGAGGGTTTGCAAGGCGTCGAGAGGCTTCCCCAGGTAGCGGAACTCGCCGTCGTAGTCGTCCTCGACGATGACGGTGCCCCTGGCCCGGGCGAAATCGAGCAGAGCTCTTCGCCGCGCCAGCGACAGATGCACGCCCATCGGGAACTGGTGCGACGGCGTAACGAAAATGAGCTTCGCGTTCTGCGGCAGCCGGTCGACCCGCAAGCCTTCGCCGTCCACGGGTACTGGAACAATCCTCGCGCCGGCGGCGGCGAGAACGTTTCGCAGTGGAATGTAGCCGGGCTCCTCGATGGCGACGGTCGTCCTGCCCGGCGTCACGAGAATACGCGCGATAAGATCGAAGGCTTGCTGTGCGCCGGCAGTCACTACGATCTCTTCCGGCGCACAGGCAATCGCCCGCGCGAAGGAGATGTGTCCCGCGATCGCTTGGCGCAGCGCGAGTCGCCCCTGCGGCTCGCCGTAGTCCGGGTGCGATCTCGCCGCGGAGCGCAGGGCGCGCCCTTCCAGACGGTGCCACAACGCGAACGGAAAACTCTCCCAGTCGGGTATGCCGACCGCAAAGTCGAATCGGCAACCGCGTCTCGTGGCGGTCGGAATCAGCGCGGTGGACCCGCGCCACGCGGCGCTCAAGCGGGAATCGCGCGCGGACGTGACGGTCGGGCGCCCGAACGATGAAGGGACGGAGAGGAAGTCGACGACGATCGTGCCGGCGCGACCCTTTGCAGACACGTAGCCTTCGGCGAGCAGGAGGTCGTATGCGTTGACGATGGTGTTGCGCGACACGTTCAATGCGGAGGCGAGCTCGCGCGAGGCGGGCAGGCGCAAACCCGGCCGCAGGCGCCCGCCGACGATGGCGGCGCGAAGCTGCCGGTGCAGCTCGCGCACGACTCGCCGTGACCCGCGCGCGGGCAAGTCGATGGCGAGGTCGAGGTTGCCGCGACTTATTGGACTCATAAAGATTTATGATATTGGAACTTTTAGCATACCAATGATACCGCTATTCTCGCCTTCGTCATCGATCAGGAAGGAGGTCGAAATGAATGCCCTGACAACTGCCATGCCTCGCAGCGCGCACCGATCGTCAACATGGAGAAACCCTGGACTTGCTCGAGGAGTGGAGCACGCGCTGTTCACTGTCAGCCTCGCGGCGATGGGGTACCTTTGCCTGGGCCCCCTTTTTGCTGCGATCTGGCTCTAGGCTTGCGATAGGCTTTCGGCTAAACTGCAACTAATTCAATCAAATAACCCATGTGACTATGACATTTGCATAGGACGGCGGAATATCACATACTGCCACCACTGTTCACGCGACAGCCGACGTTTGAACAACATCGGAGGTGGCAAATGAGAGCGTCGATTCTCGGCAGGACGTTTGCAAGCGCGCTGGTTCTGGTTTTTGCGATGGCGGTCGCGCCGGCAGCGAGCGCGAGAGGAGGCGGAGGCAGCACCGCTTCGATCACAGGAACGGTCTACACGATCGATACCGCCAAGCGAAACATCACCGTCAAGACGAGCATGGGCACGAGCATCAAGCTCTCCGTGGGCAGGACGGCGATCACGCGGAACGGGGCCAGCGTGACACTCAAGGATGTAGCGCTCAATGACAGCATCAGCGCAACCTACAAAGTGTCCAGGCTTGCCGCGCAGGCGCTGTCGGCGTCGGGACCCAGCGTCACCAACGTCAGCGGCCGGGCCAGCGCGGTCTCGTTCGCAGGCGGCGTGCTGTCGGTGGGCTCGCAGAACCTGCAGACGAACGCAGGCACGCGGATTGCGCGCAATGGGAAGATCGTCGCATTGCGTCAGATCACATCGCGCGACACGTTGGTCGCGCACGTCGCCGCCGGCACGAACGTCGTGCTCGACGTTCTGGCCGACGGGCCGGACGAGAGCGAAGTGCAGGGCGTAATCAGCATGATCTCCGGCAGCAACGTGACCATCACGCCGGATGACGGATCGGCGGCAGTGACGGTCGTGGTAGGGACGACAACGATCATCGAGGTGAACGACGCGCCAGGCACGTTAAGCGATCTGCAAGTGTCTCAGGCGGTCGAAGCTGAGTATGATCCGACGACTTTCGCCGCGTTCTCGATCGATGTCAGCAGCGAGAGTGAAGACGCGGAAGTCACGGGCACCGTGTTTGCAGTCGATACGACCTTGGGAACGGTGACGATCACGCCGCAAGGCGGCGGGACGAACATTGTGCTGACGGTCAACGCCTCGACCGAGATCGAAGTCAACGGCGACGGCGGCACGCTGGCGGACATCCAGATGGGAATGCCAATCAGCGCAGAGTACGATGCAACGACTCTGCTCGCCACGCAGATCGAGGCCGGCGGCTCTGACGACTCCGAGGGTAACGACAACTCCCAAGGGAACGACAACTCCCAGGGGACCGACAACTAACCAGCGCCGAGATAGATCGCGCGCACGCGCGGATCGGCACGAATCGCTTCGGGACTGCCTTCGGCTGCGACTCGGCCGCGGTCGAGCACGATGATGCGGTCGGCGTGGCCGAAGACCACGTCCATGTCGTGCTCGGTGAAAAGCACCGCCATGCCCTCGCGACGGGCGAGATCGGAGGCGAGCCGCATGACGTCACCGCGCGCAGGCATCGGCATCCCGGCGGTCGGCTCGTCCATCAGCAGCAGCTTCGGAGCGTTGGCTAGCGCCAGAGCGAGCTCGATGCGCTTGGCCTCGCCATAGGGCAGAGTAGCGCAGCCCTGATCGGCGACAGCGCTCATCCCGACGCGATCGAGAAGCGCATCGGCTTCTGCAATATCAATGTCGGTCGCGCGCGAGGTCACGCGATAGTGCTTGCGCGCATGCGCAGCCAGGGCGGTCTGCACGTTCTCGCGCACGGTCATCGATGCGAAAGTCGCCGCGACCTGGAACGTGCGCCCGATCCCCGCGCGCGCGATGGCGCGTGATGGCAGTCCCTCGATGCGCTTCCCGAGCAGCGTGACCGATCCCTCGTCCGGCGCGAGCTGGCCGTTGATGACATTGAACAAGGTTGTCTTGCCCGCGCCGTTGGGGCCGATCACGGCGACGATCTCGCCCGCAGCGACCGTGAACGAAACCTCGCGCAGCGCCTCGATGCCGCCAAAGAATTTCGCGAGGCGATTCGCGGCGAGAACGATCGCGCTCGTCATCGTCTGACTCGGGCGAGCAGCCACTGCAGCGCGCCGCCGATGCCCATCGGAAAGAAGAGCACGATGAGGAGGATCGCGGCGCCCACGGCTGAGCGCCAGTACTCGGTCGCGCGCGCGAGCGAGTCCTGGAGCACGGTGAAAGCGGCGGCGCCGAGAAGGGGGCCAGCGAGCGAATTGAGTCCGCCGACGAGCACCATCACCAGCGCGTCGACCGAGCGCGGGATCGTCAGCGTGTCCGGAGCGATGCTGCCCTTCGAGAAGGCGTACAGCGCGCCGGCCAGCCCGGCGAAAGCGCCGGCGAGCGCGAAGGCCACCCATTGCGTTGCGCGCACATCGATCCCGCTCGCTTCGGCGCGCATCGGCGAGTCGCGCCCGGCGCGCAGCGCGTAGCCGAAGGGCGTGTGCGCGATCCAGACGATGACGATGAGCGCGATCGCGCTCACCACGAGAGTGAAATAGAAATAGGCCCGGCTGCCCGCGAGCCACGCCGCAGGCCAGATGCCGACCAGCCCGTTCGACCCGCCGGTGGCGCTCTCCCACTGGAACACCACGGACCAGATGATTTGGGCGAAAGCGAGCGTCAGCATCGCGAGATAAATGCCGGAGAGTCGCACGCAGAACCATCCGAACACCAGCGCTCCGATGAAGGCGGCGAATGGCGCCAGCGCGACCGCGCCTTCCATCGCGACGCCATGCTTCACCGCGAGCGCGGCAGCGTACGCGCCGATGCCGAAG
>DATKJP010000205.1:0-7375 GCA_035543635.1 Casimicrobiaceae bacterium | reverse complement strand
AGCGCCTTCTCGACTTCGTCGAGCGTCCTATTCGCGTCGTCGAAGCGGCGTTGCAGAGCCTGCGCGCGCGCAATTTGGGTGGCGAGCTCGAGACGCGCGCCCGATCCGCGCGGAAGCTTTTCGATTTCGACGCGGAACATCGCCTCGGAGGCGGCCGGCTCGTTGAAATTCCACCACTGATCGAGCGCGGCAGCGTCGAGCGGTGCCTCAGCGGCGGAAGCGATGCCCGTCACGGCTACGGCAATGAAGGCGGTGCGCAGGAGACCACGCGTGCGCAATGCGCTCACCGCGTCCGGCGCGCGTGCTGCGCGCGCCGCTCGCGCGCCCGGCGCAGCGCTGCGGAAACGGCAGCTTGCCGCCGCATCTTCTCGGGATCAGCCCCCGCCGCAGGCGCTGCTGAGCTCCTCTCGAGTTGTGCCGGGATGCTGACGACCCTCGCCCGGCGCCGGGCGAAGCGATCCTGGGTTTCCGCAGTATTGCTTCGCGTCCACTTGCGACCGGTCGCGCGCATGGCGATGCAATCGACGGGGCAGGGCGGCAAGCAAAGCTCGCAGCCGATGCAATGCCCGGTGATCACGGTATGGATCAGCTTTGCGGCGCCGACGATGGCGTCGACAGGGCAGGCCGCAATGCAGAGCGTGCATCCGATGCATACGCTTTCGTCGATCCGCGCGACGGAGAGCGGAGAGGACTCGCGCGGGAGCAACGCATCGATCGACTCGGTGTACTTGGCATCGGACATGCGAGTATTCTACCTATGGTCCCTAACATGCGCGCTCACTCGCGATCGCAGCCACACGATCACGTTCCTCCGCCGATTCCGGCGAAGGAAGCGCGCGCGCTACGAATCGCGCTGATGCTGACCGTCATCTTCGCTCTGGTCGAAGCGGCGGGCGGATGGCTTGCAGGATCGTTGGCGCTCATCTCCGATGCGGGGCACATGGGCACGGATGCGGCAGCCCTCGGACTGGCGCTCTTCGCCCAGTGGATCGCGCGCCGGCCGCCGTCGCATCGGGCGAGCTACGGATATGCCCGCGCGGAGGTGCTTGCCGCATTCGTCAACGCCCTGGCGCTTCTCGGTCTGGTCGCTTTCATCGCCATCGAGGCCGTGCGCCGGCTCCTCGTGCCTCAACCCGTGGCGGGCGGCGTCCTGCTCGGCGTCGCCTGCGCCGGCCTGCTCGGCAACCTCATCATGGCGTGGATCTTGGCGAGAGCGCAGGGCTCGCTCAATATCCGTGGCGCCTTGCTACACGTGATTTCCGATCTGCTCGGCTCGGTCGCGGCGATCGTCGCCGGCGCGGTGATCATCGTCACGGGATGGACGCCAATCGATCCGATCCTGTCGATCGCGGTTTCGCTGCTCATCCTGCGCTCGACCTGGCGCCTGCTCGCACAGTCGACGGGCGTGCTGATGGAGGGCGTTCCGGCACATCTCTCCTACGACGAGATCGGCCGCGCGTTGGCGCGCGTCCCCGGCATCGCCGCCGTGCACGACCTGCATGTCTGGCACATGACGAGCGAGCGCGCCGCCTTGTCAGCGCACGTGCTGATCAGCGAGCCGGACGATTGGCCGCGCACGCTCGCCTCAGTGCAGCGCATGCTCGCGCAGCGCTTCGGCATCGATCATGTCACCTTGCAGCCGGACTGGCGCACGCCGGTGCCCGGGCGGCGCGTGATCCCCGTCGCGCCGGTGTCCCCCGACGCGAACCACAACGTGCATTAGAGCCAGCGAATCTTCTTGAACCAGAAGTAGAGGAGCAGATCGAAGAGGAACATTGCGCCCAGCGCGATCGGATAGCCGTATTCGAGCTCGTACTCGGGCATGTTCTTGAAGTTCATGCCGTAGATACCGGCGATCAGCGTGGGAATCGCGATGATGGCGGCCCAGCCTGCGAGCTTCTTCGTGACCTCGGTCTCGTTGAGGTTGATCATCCCGAGGTTCACCTGGATTGCGGTGGTCTGCATTTCGCGGAAGCCTTCGATCGAGGCGTGGATGCGCTGCAGGTGGTCCGAGACATCCCGAAAGTAGGCCTGCGTTCCTTCGCAGATCTGCGGAACCCGCCCGCCGCACAGCTTGCCGGTCGCTTCGAGCAACGGATCGACGGCGTGCTTCATCGTCATGAGTTTCTGCTTGAGCGCGTAGAGCGATTCGATGTTGGACCTCGCCGTGTTCCCGACGAAGATGTTCTCCTCGATCTTCTCGAGCTCGGTCTCGAAGGCGTCGATCACCGGGAAATATCGGTCGACCACCGCGTCGACCAGCGCGTAGAAGACGAAGCCCGAGCCGTTCTTGAGCAGATGCGGCTCGCGCTCGCAGCGGGCGCGCACGCCGATGAACCCCTTTTCGCTATGAGTGCGTATCGAAAGAATATAGTTCGGGCCGACGAAGATGTTGACTTCGCCGATGACGAGCTCACCGTCCCTCGGCTCGACCGTTTGAATCACCGCAAACAAAGAGTCTCCGTACTCCTCGATCTTCGGCCGCGAATGACCCTGGCGGGCATCCTCGACCGCCAGCTCGTGCAGGCCGAACTCCTCGCGCATCTCGTCCAGCTCCGAGGGCTCTGGATCCTTGAGCGCGACCCAGACGAAGCAGTTCGGCCGCTTAACGTACTCGCTGATGTCCTCCTTCGGGATGTCGGCGAGCTTGTGACCTTCCTGATAAGCAGCGCAGTTGACGAGCATGGGTTATCGCTCCGATCGTGCTGGCGCGATCATAGCCGAGAGCGGAGGGGCGCTGCCACCTCGGACCCCGTTCTCCGCGCCCTTGGCCGGCGGCGGCGCGGGCGCGTAACATGATGGTTCGCCAGCTCTGAGCGCCAGTCCCGCATGATTATCGAGTCGCTGCTCGATACCGACCTTTACAAGTTCACGATGATGCAGGTCGTGCTGCATCATTTCCCCGGGGCCCAGGTCGAGTACCGCTTCAAGTGCAGGACCGCGGGCGCGGACCTCACGCCGTACATTGCGCAGATCGAGCGCGAGATCTCGGCGCTGTGCCGACAGCGCTTCACGCGGGAGGAGCTCGACTACCTCCGCTCATGGCGCTTCTTCAAGAGCGATTTCGTCGATCTGCTCGGGATGTTCCGCCTCGACGAGCGCTTCATACGCGTCGCGCGGTCTGCGACAGATCCTAACGAGATTGACATCACTATCAAGGGGCCGTGGCTGCAGACGATCCTGTTCGAAGTTCCGGTGCTCGCGATCGTGAGCGAGGTCTATTTCCGCAACACGCAGCCCGCGCCGGATCTCGCCGAGGGACGTCGACGGCTCGCAGCCAAGGTCGAGCTGATCAACTCGGTGGCGGATCCCGCGTTCCGCATCGCCGACTACGGCACGCGGCGGCGCTTCTCGCGCGTCTGGCAGGACGAGATAGTGCGGACGCTTAAAGACGGGATCGGGCCGAAGTTCGTGGGCACGAGCAACGTGAAGTTCGCTCTCGATCACGGTCTCACCCCGCTCGGCACCATGGCGCACGAGTATCTGCAGGCCTGCCAGGCGGTGGGGCCGCGGCTGCGCGACTCGCAAGTGTTCGCCTTCAACACCTGGGCGCGAGAATACCGCGGCGATTTGGGCATCGCGCTATCGGACGTGTGCGGCATGGACGCATTCCTGCGCGACTTCGACCTCTTCTTCTGTAAGCTCTTCGATGGCGCGCGGCACGACTCGGGGGATCCTTTCGAGTGGGGCGAGAAGCTGATCGCGCATTACCAGAAGATGCGGATCGATCCGCGCAGCAAGGTGATGGTTTTCTCCGATTCGCTCAACGTGCCACTCGCGATCCGGCTGTTCGAGCACTTCAAGGGCCGTAGCCAGACCGCGTTCGGCATCGGCACGAATCTCACCAACGATCTTGGCTACGAGGCGCTGCAGATCGTGATCAAGATGACCCGCTGCAACGGCCAGCCGGTGGCGAAGATCAGCGACGAGCCGTCGAAGACCATCGACTACGATCCGTCGTACGTCAAGTATCTGCGCGAGGTGTTCAACGTCCCGGAGGCGCAGGCATTGCAGGAGACCGAAGGGATCGACGCCGACTAGTCGTTGTTAGTGCGTCACGGACAACGTGACGCACTACTTGCCGTGTTGAACACGGCGGCTTCGCCGCCGGTTAACGCGGCATGAATTTACTCACTCAGTGCGGTTTCGTAGCATGCCAGCACGTCGCCGCCTGCACAGGCGAAGATGACTTGCTCCAGCGCGTCGAGCCTATCGAAGCCGCGCACGGTTCGAACCGCGGTCGGCACCGCGAGCTCCAGCGGATACCCGTACGCACCGCAGCTGATCGCCGGAAACGCGATCGAGGTGAGCTCGTGCGCGACGGCAAGCTCGAGCGAGCGCCGATAGCACGAGGCGAGCAACTCCGGCTCGCCGTGGCGGCCGCCATGCCATACCGGGCCGACCGTGTGAATGACATGTCGCGCGAGAAGCCTGTATCCGGCGGTAATCTTGGCCTCTCCCGTCGCACAGCCGCCCAGCGTGCGGCACTCGGCAAGAAGTTGCGGGCCGGCCGCGCGATGGATCGCGCCGTCCACGCCGCCGCCGCCCAGGAGGGCGGTGTTGGCGGCATTGACAATCGCATCGACCGCAAGCGTCGTGAGGTCGGCCTGAACGGCGGTGAGCGAAGCGGCCATCTGTCTCCCACTACGGCTTGGGGTTATAGTAGCGCGATGGCGTCGCCCAATCCCACCCACGCATCGGCCGCCGCGCCGGCGGCGGCCGAGTCGGCGGCACAGCGATCGAACAAGCCGCCGGACAAGCGTCTGCGGCTGGACGACATTCTCAAGCTGATGGTAGCCGACGGCCTGATTCCGGCCGCCGAGGCCGAGAAGCTCAGAGCCTCCCGCACGCACCGGTTCGAGCACCCGCTCGAGATGGTCGCTGACCAGAAGCTTCGCTCGCCGCAGGGCACGCGCCCGCTGATGACGCTCGAGTGGCTGGTGGAATGGCTCGCCGGAAAGCTTGGCGTGCCCTATCACCACATCGACCCGCTGAAGATCGATCTCGTGGCGGTCACCAACACGATGTCGGTCGCCTACGCAGAGCGCTATCGCATCCTGCCCGTAGCCCTCGCGAGCGGCGAGCTGACGGTCGCGACCGGCGAGCCCTTTGTGCGCGCGTGGGCCGACGAGCTGGAGAAGATCCTGCGGCTGAAGATCTCGCTGGTGTTCTCCAACCCGCAAGACGTAAAGCGCTTCCTCGGTGAGTTCTTCACGCTCGCGCGATCGATCAAGAAAGCCTCGGAGCGCAACCGCGGCGAAGTGTCGCTCGCGAGCAATTTCGAGCAGCTGGTCGAGCTGGGTCGGCACGGCACGCTCGACGCGAACGACCAGCACGTCGTGCACATCGTCGACTGGCTGTGGCAGTACGCCTTCGAGCAGCGCGCCTCGGACATCCACGTCGAGCCCCGGCGCGAAGCAGGGATCGTGCGCTTCCGCATCGACGGCGTGCTGCACCAGGTGTACGCGATCCCGAATCCGGTCCTGCTGGCGATGACCTCGCGCATCAAGCTCCTTGCGCGCATGGAGATCGTCGAGAAGCGCCGCCCGCAGGATGGACGCATCAAGACGGTCTCGCCGGCTGGCGAGGAGATCGAGCTTCGCATCTCGACCATGCCGACTGCGTTCGGCGAGAAGATCGTGATGCGCATCTTCACGCCCGAAGTGCTGATCAGAGACTTCACGGAGCTCGGCTTCACCGGCGAGGACCGCGAACGCTGGGAGCGCATGATCCACGAGCCGAACGGCATCATCCTCGTCACCGGACCGACCGGCTCCGGCAAGACGACCACGCTCTACTCCACGATGAAACTGCTTTCGACCCCCGAGGTCAATGTCTGCTCGGTCGAGGACCCGATCGAGATGATCGCGTCGGAGTTCAACCAGATGCAGGTTCAGCCGGTGATCGGCGTCGACTTCGCCAATGGCGTGCGCACGTTGATGCGCCAGGATCCGGACATCATCATGGTCGGCGAGATCCGCGACCGCGACACGGCGGAGATGGCGGTGCAGGCAGCGCTCACCGGCCACCTCGTTTTGTCCACGCTGCACACCAACGACGCGCCGACCGCGGTCACCCGATTGCTCGACCTCGGGGTGCCATCGTATCTCCTCAACTCCACGCTGCTCGGCGTGATGGCACAGCGCCTGATACGCACGCTCTGTCCCAATTGCAAGAAGCCGGCCGATCCTCCGGACGAGGAGACCTGGCGCATGCTCACCGCGCCGTTCCGTGCCGAGCTGCCGCAGCACACGCATCAGCCGGTCGGTTGCCTCGAGTGCCGGATGACCGGTTACTTCGGCCGCATGGGACTGTACGAGATCATGACGCTCTCGCCGGCGCTGCGGAGGCTCATCCATGCCGACGCCGAGGACTCGAAAATTCGCGATCAGGCCTACAAGGAAGGCATGAAGCCGTTGCGAGTGTCGGGGGCGATGAAGATCGCGGGCGGGCTGTCTACGCCCGACGAAGTGGTGAAAGTGGCGCCGCTCATATAGTTCGCTTCTGTAGGATTTATCGGAATCGAGCTGTGCGCCGGTGTCTTACGCGCGTGCCCGCCCTTCGTCGTAACGCAATAAGATCGCAAGCGGCGTTACTTGGCAGCCGTAGGCTTCGGAACTTCTTCGCTGCAGCATCCACCCAACATTAGCGCGAATCAGAGTCTCTACGCGAGCCGAAGCTTCCCGCCTGCTGTTTCATTGGGAAAGGAGTGCACATGCAACGCACGAAGTTCACCGTTTTTCTGGCGGCTCTCGCTCTCGGTGCTGCGACATCGGCAGGAGCGCAGACCGTGATTCAAGCCGCACCGGATACGCCGCCACCGACGAGCGTCGACACGCTGGTGGTGATCCCGCCCACCGCCACGCCGACTCCCGATCCGGCCGCGAATGCGAAATGCCAGCAAGTGATGCCTGTTGACTACTGGGACTGCATGAACAGCCACAACGGCGGGCAGTAGAGCCGTCGCGCAGCGGTTCAAGCGTCACGGGGAGCCGCCAGGCTCCCCTTTTCTTGCCTGCAAGTCCGGCCTAGCCGTGGCGTTTGGCGGCCTGGTCCGCTACTCTGTTCCGTAAATCGACAGTGCCGTGCTTCCAAATTCCTGATGGGCGATCGTGGGCGCGTGCTGATCACCGGCGCGACGGGTTTCGTCGGATCGGCGCTCGTGCGCGCTTTTCTTGGCGCGGGCTACAGCGTGCGCACGCTGATCCGCAGCACCAGTCCGCGACGGAACCTGGCCGGAGTCGACGTCGAACGGTTCGAAGGCGACCTTTGCGATCCGGCCGCGGTCGCGCGCGCCATGGCTGGGGTTTCATGCGTCGCGCACGCGGCGGCCGACTATCGCATCTGGACACGCGATCCCGACGCGATGATGCGC
>DATKJP010000204.1:0-3103 GCA_035543635.1 Casimicrobiaceae bacterium | reverse complement strand
GAACTCACCCTTGTCGAGCCCGCCGAGGAACAGTGCCTCGTCAATGCGGATGTTCCAGGCGCGTAAGGTTCGGATCACGCGCTCGTGCGCCGGCGCGCCGCGCGCGGTGACGAGCGCGGTGCGGATCGGGCTCTTGTCCTCCGGATAGTCCGACTGGATCTGGTGCAGCGCCGCCAGGAACTTCTTGAACGGTCCGCCGGGGAGCGGATCGCGCGCGGACTCGCTCTCGCGCCTGGCGAAGGCGTCGAGGCCACCCGACTGGTACACACGCTCCGCTTCATCGGAAAAGATGACCGCATCGCCGTCAAAGGCGATGCGGAGCTCGTCGGTTTCGTTCTTGTAAACGCTCGGGAAGATCGTCGCCGCAGCGTAGCCGTCGTCGAGGGCGCGCTTGACGTCCTCGGTGTCAGCGGACAGGAAGAGATGCGACCCGAACGCCGGCACATAGCGCGACGTCGGCTCACCCTTGGTAAACGCCGCGCGGCTGATGTCGAGCCCGTAATGCTTGATCGCGTTGAAGATGCGCAGCCCCGTATCCGCCGAGTTGCGCGAGAGCAGGATCACCTCGACGTACTGCTTGTCGGAAGAATTCCGGTTGAGACGCAGTAGCTTCTTCACCAGCGTGAACGCGGGACCCGGTGCGAGCAGCTCATCCTCGTGTTCGATCTGGTAGTGCTGGTATGCGTCGACACCCTGCTCGGTGAAGATGCGGTGGCTCTCGGTCAAGTCAAAGAGCGCTCGCGAGGAGATCGCTACCACCAGCTTGTCGGCGAGTGTCGGCTTGACCATGCTCCATCCTAGCGCCGGCGCGTGGCGATGGCTACGTCGGAGCGCAGAAAACCGGACCTTCTTCGATCCAGTTCGCCGCGCGCATGCGCGCGGCTTCACTTGGGTCGACGACGTAGCGATGGCGCGCGAGAGTCACGTCGCCATTGCCTGGCCAATAGAAACGCACAACGGGTGACGTCCCGTCAGGGCAAGCGCCCGTCGACGGGATCAGCATGCGAAAGACGAGACCTTCGTAGAGCCAGTACGGATTCGCCTGCACGATCGTGCACTCGTTTGCGAACGCGGTGTAGAAATGCGAATTCGGCCCGACGTTCGGCGTTCCGGTGAACCGACACACCGGAAGCGTGCGCGGCGCGGCGTTGTCGAGCGACCAGGCACGGAAGCTGTATCCCGTCCGTACCCATCCCGGCCCCGCGCCGCCGGCGTCGATGTACGCAGCCTCGGCCGCTGATGCGGTGAGGAAGTAATGGTTGACCGCCGGATCGTAGAACTCGATCACGTTGGCGTCCGGCGTCGGCGCCGCTGCGCCGATCCCGTCGATGGGAAGAATGGCGAGGTTGGCAAGCTCCGGCGCATCGACCACGAGACTCGCGGGCCGGTCGCCGAGCGAAGCCGGGATGAAGAAGAAGGTCCAAGTGCAGGAGGCGCCGGGCGCCAGCGGTTTGCCGGACGGGCAATTGCCCACCGCGTTGTAGTCGTACGCGGCGGGCCCGGTAATGACGTAGGCGCTCGGCGTAAGACTGGCCGGCCCACTATTGAAGAGCGTGACGACTAGGTCCGGCGACTGCGTGCCGACTTGCTGTGTACCGAAGACGAGCGCGGACGGCGAGAAAGAAAGCGAAGCGGTGCCCGCGCGCGCGTCGATGCCTCGGCCATAGAAGACCAGCAGATCGTCGGAGGTGCCGGTCGTGTTCGAAAGCCACAGCCCGCCCGAAGTCTGGCCGGTGGACATCGGCTCGAACATGACCGTGACTGAGCACGCGGCGCCTGGCGCGAGTGTCAATCCCGTCGCGCAGTTCGTGTTGACATGCCATGCGGGTCCCGTGGCCGGATCGATCACCACGTTGGTAAACGTCCACGGCTGGCTGCCGCAATTGCTTACCGTCACGCCCTGTGACGACAGGCTGCCGACGAACTGGTTGCCGAATAGCAGCGCGTCCTGGGAAAGACAAAAGCCCGCCTGCGCAGCCGCTGCCGACGCGAAAAGCAGACACGCCAGGGCGAGAAGGAGGCAGCGCATACCTACTTCATGCCGCGCGCCTCAAACCCTCGCCCAATTCCCCGAATACAGCGCGCACTTCTCCGATCGCCCAATCGATCTCCTCCTTCGTAATGACGAGGGGCGGCGCGAAGCGTACAACGGTGCCGTGCGTGTCCTTGGAAAGCAGCCCTCGCGCGAGCAGTCGATCGACCACCGTGCGCGCGGACGTGCGCCGCGGATCGATCTCGATGCCGACGAAAAGGCCTTTGCCGCGAACCTCGCGGATGAGCGGGCTCTTGATCGTTTTCAATTGGGCGAGCAGATGATCGCCCAGCTCACGCGAACGCTCGATGAGCTTTTCGTCGAAGAGCACCTCGAGCGCTTCGAGCGCCACCGCCGCGGCGAGCGGATTGCCGCCGAAGGTGCTGCCGTGATCGCCGGGACGGAAGACCTGCATGACTTCATTCGTCGCGACGAATGCTGAAACGGGGAGCAGGCCGCCCCCTAGCCCCTTGCCGAGCATCACGCCGTCCGGCCTGGCTCGCTCGTGCTCGCAGGCGAGAAACTTTCCTGTGCGGCCCATTCCGGTCTGGATCTCGTCGACCAGAAGTAACACGCGATGCTTGCGGCAGATGCGCGCGCACTCGGCGAGATAGCCCTTCGGCGGCACGACGATCCCGCCCTCGCCCTGGATAGGTTCGACCAGGAACGCCGCAGTGTTCGGTGTGATCGCCGCTTCGAGCGTCGCTGCGTCGCCGAACGGAATCAGCGGGAAGCCCGGCGCGAACGGACCGAAGCCGTCGCCATACTGTGGATCGGAGGAGAACCCGACGATGGTGATCGAACGCCCATGAAAGTTGTTCTCGCAGGCGATGATCTCCGCCTTGCCTTCGGGAATGCCCTTCACTCGATAGCCCCATTTGCGCGCCGCCTTGAGCCCGGTCTCGACCGCTTCGAGCCCGGTGTTCACCGGCAGCACGCGGTCGAGCCCGCAAAGCTCGGCGAGACGCTTCACCAGCAGCGGCAACTGATCGTTGTGGCAGGCGCGCGAAGTCATGGCGAGACGCTGCGCCTGCGCGATCAGCGTTCGCACGACGCGCGGATGCGAATGGC
>DATKJP010000203.1:0-1632 GCA_035543635.1 Casimicrobiaceae bacterium | reverse complement strand
GAGCACGCTGCCGACCAACGAAGCGGAAGGTGCTACGGCCGAAAGCGCCTCGCAGGCCGATCCGCGCGAATGCGATCTGGCAAGAGGCATCAGTTCCGCCTGCGTTTTCGAATAACGGCGGACGCGCGTCGGACGTTGTCGAGAACAGGAGCGCAAGGGTTTGCCACAAATCGTTTCAGCGTGGCTCGCGCGCTCCCTAAAACCGCTCGACCCACGGTCGCAGCTCCAACTCCCACGTCCACGCGCTGCGCGGCTGCATGAGAACGTGGAGGTAGGTTTCGGCGATCGCGTCCGGATCGAGCATCGAGTCCGGAGTGCTGGTCATCGCCTCGGCGTGACGGATGGCGCCGTCAATGACGAAGTGCGCGACGTGGATTCCCTTTGGCGCAAGCTCGCGTGCCATGCTTTGTGCCAACCCGCGTAACGCGAACTTGCCCATCGCGAAGGGCGCCGATTCCGCATAGCCCTTGACGCTCGCGGAGGCACCGGTGAAGAGGACGGCTCCGAATCCTCGGGGCAGCATTCTTGCTGTCGCGCCTGCGCAACGAGGAACGCTCCGTATGCGGACACCATGAGCGAGCGTCGAACATCGTCCGGCCGAAGCGTGACCAGCGGACCACGGGCGCGCGCACTCGCGTTGTAAACGACGACGTCCGGCGACCGGTCTCGCGCATCGAGATCGTTGAAGAGCGCAGACACTTGCGCTTCGTCCTGCGCGTCACAGCGCAGAGCGATGGCCCCGGTTTCAGCGCTCAGCGCTTTCAGCTTGCCGGCGTCGCGGGCTGCCAGCGTGACCGACATTCCGTTTTTTGCGAGAAGCCGTGCGAGCGAGGCGCTCAATCCCGGCCCGGCCCCGACGATCAATGCCGACTTATGCGTTCCCTGCGGCGTCTTCAACAATGCGGCCTCCGAAGTCGTCGCGGTGCAGCCGGAGCGCGCGGCTCGGCATCGCGCTGGCGACGTTGCTGGTCAGGACCCTTGATCCTGTGGGGATTGATGGTTTCCTTCATCTTCGAAGTATGGCATGGGCGATCCGAGCAATGCGCGACCATCGCGAGCTCACAACGGACTGCTCGGTCCATTGCCTATGGCGTGCGCGTCTTTCGTGAAGTGGCGTCACGCCGCATCCGCTGCCCGCAGCGTATGATGGGTGAGTATGGCGCTTACTCGTGAAACCCTATACCGCGGGAGCACGCTTCGCATTCACCGCGTCTCGTGTCGTCCGCACGACGCGGCGTGCGGACCGCTCGAGCATGCCGACGCGGATCTTCTCGTCTTCCCGTTACGCGGCTTGTTCGTGAAGCACCTTCGCAGTGACCATCGCATGGTCGCCGACGCGTGCCACGCACTCGCGTTCCGATCAGGCGAGCCGTACCGCGTCAGCCATCCAGTGGACGGCGGCGACGAATGCCTGGTGCTCGAGCCCGACCCGGTGCTCGGGCCCCAGCTTCCGCTGCCGGTGAAAGTCGCGCCGCTCGATGGCGCAGTCATCGCGGCGCGCAAGCTGCTCGTGTATCGCCTCGTGCACCGCTTTGCGACCGCGGTCGAAGCGGAGGAGCGAGGACTCGAATTGCTCGGCGGGTTCCGGCAACCGCCCGTGTCGGAACCGGGCTCGCGGCGCTTGCGCTCCCG
>DATKJP010000202.1:0-5269 GCA_035543635.1 Casimicrobiaceae bacterium | reverse complement strand
GGTGCGCACTGCGCTCGACACCGACGAATGGACGGTGGCTTCGCGGCATTGGGGTCTCGACGGCTCGCCGAACTTCGAAGACAAGGCTTGGCATCTTCGAATCGCCTTGCCACTTGCCGAAGTGGCGCGCGAGCAAGGCATCGCGCTGGCGAGCGCGGAAGAACGTCTCCAAGCCGCTCGGGCAAAGCTCTTCGCGCTGCGCTCGCAACGCGTGCGTCCCGGTCGCGACGACAAGCTGCTCACATCATGGAACGCGCTTGCGATTGGCGCGCTCGCACGGGCCGGACGCATCTTCGATGAAGCCGAGTGGCTCGCTGCCACGCAGCTCGCCGTCGATTTTATGCGGCACGCGATGTGGCGAGACGGCCGGCGGCTCCTTGCCACGTACAAGGATGGTCGCGCCCACTTGAACGCTTATCTCGACGATCACGCCTATCTTCTCGCCGCGCTCGTCGAGCTGATGCAGACCTCGTTTCGCGCACAAGACCTCGCATGGGCAAGAGAGATCGCCGATGCCCTGCTCGCGCGCTTCGAAGACGCCGCGCACGGCGGGTTCTTCTTTACCGCTCACGATCACGAGCCGCTCATTCATCGGCCGAAGCCGGGACACGACAACGCAACGCCTTCCGGCAACGGCATCGCTGCGCAGGCGCTGACCACGCTGGGGCACTGGCTCGGAGAGGCACGCTATCTCGATGCCGCAGAGCGCGCCGTGCGGGCTTTCGCTCGCGAGCTTTCCGAGCGTCCCGCCGGATGCGCGTCGCTCCTGATTGCGCTCGAAGACTGCCTCGATCCGCCGACAACGGTTCTGCTGCGCGGGGACGCCGCGACGTCGGCGGGGTGGCAACGCATGCTCGAGCGGCGCTATCGTCCCGCTGAGCGCACGCTCGATCTTTCCCGCGAAGACGAGCTGCCCGGAGCCCTTGCGAAGTCGCATGATAGCGGCGCCGCCACGGCGTGGGTGTGCAAGGGGACCAGGTGCTTGCCGCCGATTCACGCGCTCGATCAGCTCGAGGCTACGCTCGCAACGAGCGCTTGATCGCAATCGCGCGATGGCGCGCGAGCGCGGCTTCGGGTACCATGGCGGGCGATTTTTCCCATCCGCCTCGGAGAAAAGAAATGAAAAGCACTTGGATGTTGCTCGCCGCAGGCGTGTTTGCCGCGTCGAGCGCACACGCCGCACTCGATAACAAGGCCGCCGACGAATTGATGAAGAAGGACGGCTGCGCTGCCTGCCACGCCGTCGACAAGAAGATCGTAGGGCCCGCGTATCAGGAAGTTGCCGCGAAGTACAAGGGTGATGCAAAGGCTGCGGCCATGCTGGTCGACAAGGTCAAGAAAGGCGGTGTGGGCACCTGGGGACAGATTCCGATGCCGCCGAATGCGCAGGTATCCGATGCGGACATCAAGAATTTGGTCGATTGGATTCTCACGCTCAAGAAGTAGTTATCGCGTTTCATTGATGCGGTGCGCTTTGACTTCGCGCACAGTCGTGGGTAACCTATCGTTTCCCGTGCAGGAGAGCGCGGCTCGAGCAAGTGACATTGCCGGGCCGCCGCCGAAGGCGTAACTCCCGCAACCGCTCAGGCAACGAGGACTGCACGGGAGGCAGGCAATCTGGAGAGCGACCGCAAGCGTTTGGGCGGTCCACCGAAGGGGCATACGGCGCACGGGTCTTGTCAAACCGAGCGCGCCGCAATCTCTCAGGTAAAAGGGACAGACGGGGCGAAGACGGCGTGACCGCTTCGCCCTTTTTGTCGTCCATGAGAGCCATGCTTCGAGAAACTCCGCTTCACGCCGTACACCTCGCCGCCGGCGCCAAGATGGTCGACTTCGGCGGCTGGGGCATGCCAGTTTCGTATGGCTCGCAGATCGAGGAGCACCACGCGGTGCGTCGCGACGCCGGTATGTTCGACGTCTCGCATATGCTTCCAGTCGATCTTCGCGGCTCGGACGTGCGCGCCTTCCTGCGCAATGCGCTCGCCAACAACGTTGACAAGCTGATCGTGCCCGGCAAGGCGCTCTACTCCTGCCTGCTCAGGCGCGACGGAGGCGTGCTCGACGATCTCATCGTTTATTTTCTGAGCGAGGACTGGTTCCGGCTCGTCGTGAACGCGGCCACCGCCGAGAAGGATGTCGCGTGGCTCACGGCACTCGCCGCCGAGCGCTCGAGTGCTTTCGCGATCGCGCCGCGGCGCGATCTCGCCATGATCGCGGTGCAGGGACCGAATGCGCGCGAGCGCGTGTGGCAGGTATTGCCCGGAAGCCGCGCGGTTTCGGAAGCCTTGAAGGCGTTTACGGCAGTGGAGCTCGACGAGTATTTCATAGCGCGCACCGGATATACCGGCGAGGACGGCTTCGAAGTGATGCTGCCCGCAACGCACGCGGCCGAGTTCTGGCACGCGCTCGCCGCGTCGGGTGTCCGGCCATGCGGGCTCGGCGCACGCGATACGCTGCGGCTCGAGGCGGGCATGAATCTCTACGGTCAGGACATGACCGAAGCCGAGAACCCGCTCGAGTCCGGGCTCGCGTGGACGGTGGACATGAAGAGCGCACGCGACTTCGTCGGCAAAGCCGCGCTCACCGCGCCCGCGAAGCGGCAGCTCGTCGGAGTCCTGCTGATCGACAAAGGCGGCGTGCTGCGCAGCCATCAAAAGGTGCACAGCTCGGCGGGCGAAGGCGAGATGACGAGCGGCAGCTTCTCGCCAACGCTTGGCGCTTCGATCGGACTCGCGCGCCTGCCGGTCGGCGTCAACGCAGGCGACCACGTCGAAGTCGAGATTCGCGACAAGCGCCTCGCGGCGCGCGTCATCAAGCCGCCCTTCGTGCGCAACGGCAAGAGTCTTGTTACGTGATGGAGCCAAGATGAACGTTCCCGCAGAGCTCAAGTACACCGAAAGCCACGAGTGGATCCGCACCGAGACGGACGGCACGCTCACGATCGGCATCACCGATCACGCGCAGGAGGCGCTCGGTGATCTCGTGTTCATCGAGTTGCCCATGGTCGGCCGCAAGGTCGCTGCGCGCGAAGCCTGTGCAGTCGTGGAATCCGTGAAGGCTGCATCCGACGTCTACGCGCCGGTCGCCGGTGAAGTCGTGGCGGCGAACGATGAGGTCGTCAAGACGCCCGAGAAGGTCAACGCCGACGCGTATGCGAACTGGTTCTACAAGTTGAAGCCGGCCAGCGCAGCCGATCTCGCGAAGCTCCTCGACGCTGCGGCTTACACCAAGCTCGTCGCGGAAGCCTGAGGGCGCAGTATGAAAATGAATGAGCTCAAGAACGCCGCGCATGCGGCGCGCCGATCGCTCGCCGAGCTGGAGCAGCATCGCGGCTTCGTCGATCGCCACATCGGGACCAGCGAGGCGGATCAGGACGAGATGCTCAAGGTCCTCGGCTACCCCTCGCGCGCGGAGCTGATCGACGCTGTGGTGCCGAAGTCGATCCGCACGCATCGGCCACTCGCGCTCGCCGCGGCCAAGGGCGAACAGGAGGCGCTCGACGAGCTGAAGACGGTCGCGCGTGAGAACAAGGTGATGAAGTCCTACATAGGCCAGGGGTACTACGGAACGCTTACGCCCGGAGTGATTCTGCGCAACCTGCTCGAAAACCCTGCCTGGTACACGGCGTACACGCCCTACCAGCCGGAAATATCGCAGGGCCGGCTCGAGGCGCTGGTCAACTTCCAGACGATGGTCTGCGACCTGACCGGCATGGCCATAGCCAATGCGTCGATGCTCGACGAAGCGACCGCCGCCGCTGAGGCGATGGGGCTCGCGCATCGCGTGGGCAAGGCGAAAAGCGCGGCGATCTTCGTGGCCGACGACGTGCTGGCACAGACGATCGACGTCGTGCGTACCCGCGCGGCGCCGCTCGGCCTCGAAGTCGCGGTCGGGCCCGCGGACCATGCAGCCGGCGTCGATTGTTTCGCCGCGTTGCTGCAGTACCCGGGTGTGAATGGCGACGTGCGCGATTACCGCAGTCTCGTCGAGGCGCTGCATGCGAAGGGCGCGGTGGCGATCGTCGCGACCGATCTGCTGGCGCTTGCGCTCTTGAAGCCGCCCGGCGAATGGGGCGCGGACGTCGTGGTCGGATCGAGCCAGCGATTCGGCGTGCCGATGGGCTTCGGCGGTCCTCATGCCGCATTTCTGGCCACGCGCGACGAGTTCAAGCGCAGCCTGCCCGGACGCCTGGTCGGCGTCACCGTCGATGCGAACGGTGACCACGCATACCGCCTCGCCTTGCAGACCCGCGAGCAGCACATTCGCCGCGAGAAAGCGACCTCCAACATCTGCACGGCGCAGGTGCTGCTCGCGGTGATCGCAGCGATGTACGCGGGTTATCACGGTCCGGTCGGTCTCGCCACGATCGCGGCGCGCGTGCACCGCCTCACCGCAATCCTCGCCTCAGGGCTCAAGCAATTGGGGCTCACGCTCGTCAACGACAGCTTCTTCGATACGCTGACCGTTGCAAGCGCGACGCGTACGGCTTCGGTGCACGCAGCCGCGGTCGATCTCGGAGCCAATTTGCGCTACGTCGATACGCAGCACGTTGGCGTCTCTCTCGATGAAACGACGACGCGCGCCGACATAAGACACTTGTGGCGCATGTTTGCACCGCACAGCGCAGCGCTGCCCGACTTCGACACAATCGAGGCGAAGGTCGACGATGCGTATCCACGCGCGCTGCGCCGCACGTCGACGTTCCTGACGCATCCGACCTTCAACCGCTACCACTCGGAAACGGAGATGCTGCGCTACCTGCGCCGTCTCGCTGACAAGGACATCGCGCTCGACCGCTCGATGATCCCGCTCGGCTCCTGCACGATGAAGCTCAACGCAGTGGCCGAGATGATCCCCGTTACCTGGCGCGAGTTCGCGCACATCCACCCGTTCGCGCCGCCCGCCCAGACGCGCGGCTATCGGAAAATGATCTCCGAGCTGGAGCGCATGCTATGCGCCGCGACTGGCTATGCCGCGGTATCGCTGCAACCCAATGCGGGGTCGCAGGGCGAGTACGCGGGACTCCTCATGATCCGGGCGTATCACGCGAGCCGTGGTGACGGGCGGCGCGACGTCTGTCTCATTCCGGCCTCCGCGCATGGAACCAATCCGGCCTCCGCACAGATGGTCGGCTTGCGCGTCGTGGTCGTCGCCTGCGACGCGCAGGGCAACGTCGATCTCACCGACCTTCGCGGCAAAGCCGACGCGCACCGCGACCATCTCGCTGCGATCATGGTGACCTATCCGTCGACGCACGGAGTGTTCGAGG
>DATKJP010000201.1:0-2083 GCA_035543635.1 Casimicrobiaceae bacterium | reverse complement strand
TCCACAGCCAGATCGCGTTCGCGTACAACTCCGATCTCGTCAAGAACCCGCCGCGCTCGTTCGCCGAGCTGAACGAGTGGGTGAAGAAGAACCCCAAGCAATTCGGCTACAACGGCGTCAAGGGCGGGATGTCGGGCGTCGGCTTCGTGATGGGCTGGGTCGCGGCGAACAGCGGAATGGCCGACAAGCTCGAGAAGGGTCCGTACGATCCCGCAGCAAAGGCCACGATCGACAAGTCGCTTGCAAGCCTCAAGGATTTCAACCAGTACGTCGTGCTGACGCCGGGCAACGCCGGCACGCTCGATATGCTGAACCGCGGCGAGATCGCGATGGGGCCGGTGTGGGTCGACATGTTCTACACCTGGATGGCCGACGGCAAGATGAATCCCAAGGTCAAGCTCGAGCTGCCGTCGCCCGGGCTACCCGGCCAGCCGATGTACTACGTGATCCCCACCAAGGCTGCGAACGCGGCGCTTGCGAAGAAGTTCATCGACTTTGCCGAGAGTCCCGAAGTCCAGGCGGAGGGTATCGTCAAGCAGTTCAACTGGTATCCCGGGATCGATCCGCAGTACGTGCAATCGAAGATGGATCAGGCCTCCTGGAACAAGCTCTTCACCGACATCCCGCCGGGCGATCTCGCGAAATACGGAAAACCGTTCCCGCTGTCGGATTACTTCACCGACATCGTCGAGGGCTACGAGCGCGTCGTGCTCAAGTGACGAGCCCGGGACGGCATGGCATCCTCGCCGAAGCGGGATTCATTCGACGCGCTTTCGTGACGGTTCCTGACCCGGATCCTCTCCCCGCGCGGCGGGGAGAGGGTGGCGTGGGTGAGCCAATCGCACGCGGTCTAGCATCGATCTGCGCGTGACGCCGCAGTCCCCAGCCTTGAGGGAGCGCTTCGCCGGGCTTGCGCTTGTCGCCCCCGCACTCTTCGTCGTCGGCGTCTTCTTCGTATTGCCGCTCCTGCTGTCGGCCGTCGGTGCGTTTCGCGCGGCAGACGGTTCGTTCACGCTTGCGCATTTCGAGAAGTCGCTCGATCTCTACACCAAGGATCTCCTGTTCACGCTTGCGATCGTCGCGCTGTCGACCGTGCTGATCGCGCTCGTCGCCATCGCGATCGCCGGTTATCTCACGCTGGGTGAGCATCCACGCGCGGTCGCGGTGCTGCGCTGGCTCTACCGCTGGCCGCTGTTCATCCCGTTCGTCGTCGCGGGTCAAGTGATGCGCACTTTTCTCGGGAAGAACGGCATGCTCAATCACGCGCTGATCGCCGCAGGGATCATCGAACCGATCTCGGCGCAAAGCTTCCTCGACTGGCGCGGCATCGTAATCGCGTTCGTGTGGAAGCAGGCGCCGTTCGTGACGCTGCTGCTGGCCGGCGCGATGGCGGCGCTGGACCGGCAATACATCGAAGCCGCACGCAACCTGGGCGCGGGACGCGCGCGCGTGCTGGTCGATATCGTGCTCCCGCACGTACGCGGGACGCTTCTCGTCGGGCTCGTCCTGTCGTTCGTGACGATGCTCTCCGTGCTGTCGGTGCCGCTGATGATCAATCCGAACTCGCCGACCATGATCACCGTCGACATCGCGTACCGGATCAGCACGTTTGCCGACTACGCCGTGGCGAATGCGCTCTGCCTGCTCTCGCTCCTGCTCGCCGCGCTCGGTGCCGTGTTCTATCTGCGGCACGCCACGCGCAAGGTGGAAGCGCCCCTATGACCTTCGCGTCGCGCAATCCGCTGGGGCTCCTGATCCGCGCGGCGCTGTTGGCGCTCGTTGCGTTCATCATCTTCGGCCCGCTCGCAAACCTCGTACTGTGGGCGTTCGCGGAGAAGTGGTATTTCCCGTCGAAGCTGCCCCTCGAATACGGCTTCTCGTTCTGGGCGCGGGTGTTCGCGCCCCGTGGCAATGCGCTGGGATCCCTGGGAACGAGCATCTGGATCGCAACCTTGACCGTGGCGCTGAGCCTCGCGGTAGCGATTCCCGCCGGTTACGCGCTCGCGCGCCTCAAGTTGCCGCTGCGAGGCGCGATCCTGCTCGCGTTCCTGTTGCCACAGGCGGTCCCCAACCTGCCGGTGTA
>DATKJP010000200.1:0-5043 GCA_035543635.1 Casimicrobiaceae bacterium | reverse complement strand
CTGTACGGGCCGGCCGCGGACGTGCTGGCCGCCGCGCGGGCGCGTTTGCCCGACACGCCGTCGATCGCGGGCGCGCTCGCCACGCTGGACAAGCTCGCGCAGACCGCGCGCGGAGCGGTCGAGGCATTGCACATCGATCTGGCGGACTTGCGCGGCTACCATTATCAGACTGGCGCCAGCTTCTCAGTCTTCACCGCGGGCGAAGCCAACGCTATCGGACGAGGTGAGCGCTATGACGGCATCGGCAAGGCGTTCGGACGGGCGCGTCCCGCCACCGGCTTCACGCTTGACCTGCGTCAGCTCGCAGGGCTGACCGGGCGTACAACCTGAGCCGGAACGGAAAGGATCGAGTGAACAGCGGCAAGAACGTCGTCGTGATCGGAACCCAGTGGGGCGACGAAGGCAAAGGCAAGGTCGTCGACTGGCTCACCGAACATGCCGACGGTGTGGTGCGCTTTCAGGGCGGGCACAACGCCGGCCACACGCTCGTCATCGGCGCGAAGAAAACCGTCCTGCGTTTGATACCCTCGGGCATCCTGCGGCCCAACGTGCGTGCCTACGTCGGCAACGGCGTCGTCGTCTCGCCCACCGCCCTGCTGCAGGAGATCGCCGAGCTGGAAGCCGCAGGCGTGGAAGTGCGCTCGCGGCTCGCGATCTCGCCGGCGTGTCCGCTGGTGATGCCGTATCACGTCGCTCTCGACCAGGCGCGCGAGGCGGCGATGGGCGAGACGCGTATCGGCACCACCGGACGCGGCATCGGGCCGGCATATGAGGACAAGATCGCACGGCGGGCGTTGCGCGTGCAGGATATTTTCTATCCGGATCGCTTCGCGGCCAAGCTCGAGCCTCTGCTCGAGTACCACAACTTCGTGCTCACGCAATACTTCAAGCGCACTGCTGTCGATTACCGCGAGACGCTCGATTCCACACTCGCGCTTGCACCCGCGATCCAGCCGCTGGTCGCGGACGTCGCGGCGCTGCTGCAGGCCGCACGGCGCGCCGGTGAATCCCTGCTTTTCGAAGGCGCGCAAGGCGCGCTGCTCGACATCGATCACGGCACTTATCCCTACGTGACCTCTTCGAACTGTCTCGCCGGCGCCGCGGCGCCAGGCAGCGGTATCGGCCCGCAGATGCTCGATTACGTGCTCGGCATCGTGAAGGCGTACACGACGCGAGTAGGGACGGGACCGTTTCCGACCGAGCTGACCAACGACATCGGCGCGCGCCTTGCCCATCGCGGCAACGAATTCGGATCGGTGACCGGGCGTCCGCGCCGCTGCGGCTGGCTCGACATTCCCGCGCTGGCGCGCTCGCTGCAGTTGAACGGCGTCGACGGATTGTGCATCACGAAGCTCGACGTGCTCGACGGGTTGCCGTCGATCCGGATCTGCACCGGCTATCATGTCGGCAATGAAGCGCTCGCGCTGCTGCCGACGGGTGCCGACGCGGTCGCCGAGTGCAAGCCGGTGTACGAAGAGCTGCCGGGGTGGAGCGAGAACACTTTCGGTGTCAAGAGCTTCGCGGCGCTGCCGAGCGCCGCGCGCTCCTACCTGCGGCGAATCGAGACGCTGACCGGCGTTCCGATCGCGATGGTTTCGACCGGTCCCGAGCGCGACGAGACGATCGTCGTCCATCATCCTTTCCACTGACCATGTCCACTCTCAACGTAAGCTGGGACCAGTACCACACGCTGATAGAGCGGCTCGCGCTGAGGGTGCACGAGTCTGGATGGCGCTTCAACCAGGTCATCTGCATCGCACGCGGCGGCCTGCGCGTCGGTGACGTCGTGTCGCGTATTTTCGAGCTCCCGCTCGCGATCCTGTCGACGCATTCGTACACGGCGGAGGGAGGCACGATCCGCGGCGAGCTGGTCGTCGCGGAGCACATGACGATGACCTCGCCGCGGCTGGGCGACAAGGTGCTGCTCCTCGACGACATGGTCGACTCCGGTCACACTCTCGAAACGGTGCACCGCACGCTGCCGTTGCGCTTCCCGCATATCACCGCGGTGCGCAGCGCGGTGCTGTGGTACAAGGGACACTCGGTGTTCAGGCCCGACTACTATGTCGAGCATCTTCCGGACAATCCCTGGATCTACCAGCCGTTCGAAATCTACGACACGATGCGTCCGGAGGCGCTCAAGGCGCGGCTCGGCTGAGCGCTCGGCTCACGGATTGCTTCGCTGATAGGCGCGGCGCTTCATGATCACTTGAGCGCGGATCGCGCAAACGAAAAAGGCCCGCGCTGGTGCGGGCCGAATCGATCGGCATCGGAGAGGTTGCTTCGCGATGCGTCGAACGTTATCTTGGTGCCCAGAAGAGGACTCGAACCTCCACAGTGTTGCCACCGCTAGGACCTGAACCTAGTGCGTCTACCAATTCCGCCATCTGGGCGACGGAAAACAAATAATTTTACGAAAGCACGTCTGCATTGTCAAAGAAGATCAACCAACGAACTCAAAAAAATGCTTCGCGTTCGCGGCGCAATCGCGCGCCGCAACGCGCTCAGCTGACGATCCCGAGTCGCGAGGAGATTCTCGAATATCTGCGTGAGTCCGGCGCGCCAATGCGCGCCGATGCGCTCGCGACTGCGCTGCGCGTGCGCGCTAATGCCGAGCGCGAGGCGTTCTCGGAGCGGCTCGCCGCCATGGAGCGCGATGGCCAGGTCCTGACCGATCGCAAAGGACGCTTGTGTCTCGCGGCCAAGCTCGAGCTCACTACCGGCACGGTGCAAGGTCATCCCGACGGCTACGGGTTCGTCGTTCCCGACGACGGCAGCGCCGACCTTTTCCTCGCGCCGGCGGAGATGCGCAAGGCGCTGCACGGCGACCGGGTCACCGCGCGACGCATCGGCGTGGATCGACGCGGACGTCCCGAGGGCGCGATCGTCGACGCGCTCACGCGCGCCAACCGGGAGATCGTCGGCCGTCTCTATGAGGAGCGCGGCGTCTCGTTCGTCGTTGCGGAAAACCGGCGCATCAACCAGGACATCCTGGTGCCACCGGAGATGCGCGGCGCGGCGCAGCCGGGACAGGTCGTGGTCGTCGAGCTGATCGAGCAGCCCACTGTGCATCGCGAGGCGCTTGGCCGCGTCAAGGAAGTGCTCGGCAGCTACACCGATCCGGGCATGGAGATCGAGATCGCGTTGCGCAAGCACGCGCTGCCGCACGAGTTCACCGCCGCAGCGAGGCGGCAGGTCGCGCGACTGCCCGCGGAAGTGCGGGTGGGTGACCTCAAAGGACGCATCGATCTCACCGCGCTCCCGCTGGTGACGATCGATGGCGAGACGGCAAAGGACTTCGATGACGCGGTCTATTGCGAACAGAGCGGGAAAGGCTTTCGCCTCGTCGTCGCGATCGCTGACGTGAGTCACTATCTGCGCGACGGAGATGTGCTCGACCGCGACGCGCGCGAGCGCGGCACGTCAGTGTACTTTCCCCGCCGCGTGATTCCCATGCTTCCGGAAGCCTTGTCGAACGAGCTCTGTTCGCTCAAGCCCGACGTGGATCGGCTGTGCATGGCTTGCGACATGACGATCGACGCGCAGGGGCGCATTCGCAGCTACCGGTTCTATCCTGCGGTGATGCGCTCCCGCTCGCGCCTCACCTACACGCAGGTCTGGGCATGGCTCTCGCAGCAGGCTAGCGCGACGACGCGCGAGGCGAAGGCTCTGCTGCCGCATCTCTCGAAGCTCTACGCCCTGTACCGCGTGCTGGCCGCAGCGCGAGCCAGGCGCGGCGCGATCGACTTCGAGACCGTAGAGCTTCGGCTCGAGTTCGATCAGCACGGAAAGATCGAGGCCATCGTGCCCGAGCCCCGCAACGACGCGCACAAGGTAATCGAGGAATGCATGCTTGCCGCGAACGTCTGCGCCGCCGGATATCTGATCGAGCAAAAGCATCCGACGCTTTTCCGCGTGCACGAGGGGCCGACGCCCGAGAAGCTCGAAGCGCTGCGCGAATTTCTCGGCGGCTGCGCGCTCACTCTTGCTGGCGGCGACCATCCGACGCCGGGCGACTACGCACGCCTGCTGAGCTCCATCCGCGACCGGCCCGATTTCAATCTGTTGCAGACCGTGCTGCTGCGCTCGCTGCAGCAGGCGGTGTACAGTCCCGTCAACGCGGGCCACTTTGGTCTGGGCTACGACGCGTACGCGCACTTCACGTCGCCGATCCGCCGCTATCCGGACTTGCTGGTTCATCGCTGCCTCAAAGCATGCCTCGCCGGATCGCGTTACCAACCGGCGGGCGCGTCGTGGCCGGAGCTCGGAGTGCACTGCTCGCTCACCGAGCGGCGCGCCGACGAGGCCACGCGCGACGTCGAAGCGTGGCTCAAGTGCTACTTCATGCAGGATCGAGTCGGGGAGACGTTCACAGGGACGATCAGCGGCGTGACGCATTTCGGCATCTTCGTGACGCTCGATGGACTCAACGTCGACGGACTGGTGCACGTCACCGAGCTCGGCAACGACTATTTTCACTTCGACGCGATCCAGCATCGCCTCGCCGGCGAGCGGACAGGCAGGATCTTCCGGCTCGCCGATCGCGTGAGGGTCAAGATCGCGCGCGTGGATCTGGAGCAAACCAAGATCGACTTCGAGCTTGCCGAGGAGGCGGATGCCGAACCGCGATCCGCCGCCACCGCAGTGCTGCGCGCTGCTCGTGCGCGAGCGAAGAAATGACCTGTCCATGATGAGCGGCGCTGCAGGCGCGTCGGCGGTCAGCGATCTCGTCGTGCAGGGGCCAGAGATCGGCACGCCGCAATTGAAGGAGTTGGCAAAGCTCACCGGCGCGCGCGAGATCGTTGCAATTCCTGGCGGCGAAGCGCAGGCTTTTCGCCTCGTCGGCGCCGCGAATACAGTCGGGGTTGCACGCTACTGCGCGCAAGCCGGTTATGACTTCGGCTTCGTGCCGCGCGAGCAGCGCCTCGAGCGCGTGCGACTGGTGGCTATGGACATGGACTCGACGCTGATCACCATCGAGTGCGTCGACGAGATCGCCGCGCTGAAAGGCATCAAGGCCGAGATCGCCGCCATCACTACGAG
>DATKJP010000199.1:0-32835 GCA_035543635.1 Casimicrobiaceae bacterium | reverse complement strand
TGCACGGCCGGCAGCGCGACGACCACCGACCACATCCCGACGCCGCCGACAGTCGAGAGCGCGAGGCTGACCGCCAGGCGCAGCCACGCGTAAGCTGTTTCCACCTACTTTTCTTTGACGAAGATCGGCGCGCTGAAGAGCGAGCTGATGCGCACCTTGCGGATCGACGCGTCGTCCGGTACGACGAAGAGAATCGGCGTGATCAGCTCCTCGACGATGCCGCGCAGGCTGCGTGCGCCGGTCTTGTACTCGTACGCGATCTCCGCAATCTGATCGAAAACCATCGGCTCGATCGTCAGCTCCACGCCTTCGCTCTCGAAGATCTCGCGAAACTGGCTGTAGATCGAATCCTTCGGCTCGATCATGATGCGCACCAGCATCTTGCGGGAAAGGTCCTGGAAATGCGCAATGATCGGCAGCCGCCCGGTGAATTCAGGGATCAGTCCGTAGACGAAGAGGTCGGTCGGCTTCACGCGCGTGTTGAGCCGCTCCAGGATCTTGGTGTTGTCCTCGTTGGTGGTTGAGATGAACTGGTAGCCGTGCGTCTGCGCCATGATCTCGTTCAACCCGACGAACGCGCCGCCGCAGATGAACAGCACGTTGGTGGTGTCGAGATACTGTCCGTCGACCAGCTTGACCGGCGCGCCCTCCATGATTTTCAGTAGCGCGTGCTGCACGCCTTCGCCCGAGGTGCCGCGCGGCGTGCCGTCGTTGGCCTTGAGCTTGTCGATTTCGTCGATGAACACGATCCCGCTTTGCGCCTTTTCGACACTGCCGTCGGCCTTGTCGAGGAGCCGCTGCAGGATGGCGTCGATTTCCTCGTTGACGTAGCGGGTCTGCGCGAGCGATGTCGCTTCCGCTGTGACGAATGGAACGTCGAGGAAACGCGACAGCGTCTCGCACAGCAGAGTCTTGCCCGTGCCCGACGAGCCGATGAGCAGCACGTTGCTCTTGGTGATGCGTGCGTGATCGTGCTGCGAGCGCGCGATCTTCTTGAAGTGAGAATAGACGGCGACCGCGACGATCTTCTTCGCGTCGTCCTGACCGATGACGTACTCGTCGAGGTAACGGACGATGCTGCTCGGCTTGATCGCGCTGTCCAGCACGGCTTAAGTAGCGAGCGTCGAGAGGAGACCGATGAGCCCCACGCTAAGGGCCGCGATGGCGTCTCCGGCGATGAGCCCGCCGCCGACGAGCGAGGCCGTGCTCATGTCCGCGGGCAGCGCCTTTTCGCCTTCCTCCTTCTTCTTCGGCCAGACCGACATGAGACTCCCGAACACGCCGCCCGCCGCGAACCAGGCGGAGGTCGCGAGATTCAGGAACAGGCCGAACGAGGACGCGTACGGCGACGGCAGCACCACTGCGTCGAGCAGGAAGTCGGTCGAGAAGCCCACGCGTCCGGACTTGACGAAACGCTGCCAGGCGATGCGCGACTTGATGATCTTGCGCAGAAGCTCGGTCGCGAAGCCGAGGCCCAGGCCGACCAGAATCGCAGTGCGCTGATACGGCTTGTCGTCGGTCAAGCTACGCAGCACGCCCACGAACTTGTAGGTCATCGCGGAGGTCCAGCGCTCGGGCTGCTGATCGGCTGGCAGCGTCGTCTGGTCGAGCAGCAGCACCGGGTAAGCGCTGAGGAACAGCTTCGCGAAGATCACCGCCATGATTGCGCCCATGACGATGCCGGCGACCTGGAATCGGAACTGAATCGTCCGGTTGGTGCCGAGCCGCCAGCCCGTCGAGCGGTCCTGCTGCATGTCGACGGCTTCGCTCGTGGAAACGAGCAGCACGGTCGCCGCGATGAGCCCCACGATCGGCTGCTTCAATCCGACCGCCGCCATCAGCACGACGGTGACCACGAAGGCCGAGGAGATCGGATTGCTGTCGGTGATGCCATTGGAAATGCCGTTCACCATCGCGAAGATGAACACCAGCACCACGGCCATGATGAGATATTCGGCCGGCTGATCGAGCACCGTCGTGCCCACGACGACGATGGCGACGCCCCAGAACGCCACCCAGAGCACGAGCCTGCGCATGTTGGTGCGCTTCCAGTCCTCCTGCTCGACGGTTTTCTCGATCGCCTGGCGCGCGCGCTTCCACGCCCGGTAGAGAATGAGCGAGATGTCGATCAGGGCTGCGCCCATGATCATCCCGAGCGCGATGAGGAAAGTGATCTTGCGAAACGGGTCGCCTTCCTTGAGCCAGCCGATCGAGATGAAGTACGGGATCAGTGCCCAGCCGACGATCCCGCCTGCGAACGCTGCGACGCCGATGCGCGCGCCGACGATCATCCCGGCGCCGAAGGTGGATGTCGACAACGTGGTGACCACGGGAGCGACGACGGTCGAGCTCGCCAGACCGGTGGCACCGAGGAAGGCAGCCTTTGCAGCGTCGATGCCGCCGACGATCCCGAGCGCGATGCCGCCGAACAGTCGCGCCACCGACCGCCTGAGCAAGTCGACGTCGGTCAGCGCGCGCAGGATGTTCGCGACTGCGAGACCCGAAGGGTACTTGAGTTGCATGCGATCGACGAGGATCGGCGTGTAGAGCATGCCCACACCCACGCCGAACATGCCGATGCACAGCATGTAGAGAACCAGCTTCCACATCGGAGGCTGCGGAAGTCCCAGCCAGGTCATGGCTTGGATCACCACCGCCATCGCGCTCATGCCGGCAACCGACGCGGCCGTCGTCTGAATGTAGTTCGCGCCATGGCGCCCGGGTGCGCCGTAGCCGAAGGTGATCGTCGAGCCGAGGATGCCCGCGAGCACCTGTCCGCCCACGAAGAAGCCGAGCGAGAAATTCATGTACGACGCGGCGAGCCCGCCGAGCGGCCCGAGAATCAGGATGCCAACCGCGCCGAGCAGCGCGTAATACTTCCAGGTGCCGGGCTTGGGGAGCCACGCCCAGCGCGTGGCGACTTCGTGCTCACTTACGACGGCGGATGTGCTCGACGGCATGGGTAATCGCCTCGATCGGGATAGTTGGCCTTTTGGGCAACGGGCTATTATAAGTCGCCCTCCGTCTGCGATTGGAGAACCCGTCGTGCCCCTCACTTCGCTGGCCCATCATTGCTACACCATGGCGTGCAACAACGCCTGGTCGAATCATCGCTTGCTGACCGCCTGCGGGAAGCTGTCTCAGGCAGATTTCGTCGCCACACGGACAAGCTTCTTTCCAACGATCAAATCCACGCTGAACCACATTCTTACTGTCGACTGGTACTACGTCGACGCGCTGGAGCGAGGGCTGAGCGGCGCCGAGCCCAATCGCGAGGTCGACCGTTTCTTCGATCCGGAGGAACCCTTCGATACTTGCACGGCACTCGCTGTCGAGCAACGGGCAGTCGATAGGCGGCTGATCAACGCGTGTGCGGCGCTGGATGATGCGAAGCTCGCGCTCCCGATTCCGGTGATGCGCCGCGCCGGAGTGCAGACGGAAGCGGCGACCCGGCTATTGGCGCATCTCTTCCAGCACCAGATCCATCATCGCGGGCAGGTGCACGCGATGCTCGCAGGCACGTCGGTCAAGCCGCCGCAGCTCGACGAATTCTTCTGTGCCAACGAGGCGCACTTGCGCGCGGCAGAGCTGGCGGAGCTGGGTTTGTCGGAAGCGCGAATCTGGACCAACTGATTGGACCAATCGTCGGGGTTTCGGGGATCGACCGAACCTCCCGACGAGGCGCGTCGCACGCTTTCAAACGGATGTGATCCCGCGCCGGAGGCGCATCGATCGGCCAATCCGGTCCAGCTCGGGTGGACCGAGCAGCCTCTGCGCCATCGGGAAGAGCTCGCGTTCCTCTCGAATGGCGTGCCGCTCGTACAGCTCGACGAGTGGATCGACTTGGCCCGCGTCGGGCAGAGTTGCCCTGCAAGCCTCGACTGCGGCAAGCCAAGCCCTAACCGGCGTCCAGAGGCGCTCGAGCTCGCGATGCTCGGTCGTCAGCGAGTCGATCAGCTCTCTTATGCATACTGGGTCCGAACCCGCCATCGCTTCGAGCAAGGCGGGGAATAAATCCTCCTCTTCGTCCGCGTGGTGGTCGGGCGCAGCGTTGTCGAAATAGCGGATAACGCCGCGGGCCGCAAGGCTCGCCGCGGCATCCGTGGCGTTTGCTGCGACGTGGGATCTCAGTCGCAACAGCGTCGAGCATTGGTTCCGGATGCGGCCGTGGCAGGCATCGAGCATTTCCAGCGGCGCCTCGAAGCTCGCAACGTGGGAAGGAAATCCGGGAAGCCCGCGTTTCATGCTCACCTGCCAAACCCGACCATCACGAGCGCCTGCAAGATTTTGCCTGCCGCGCCGAGTAGAATCAGGAGCGGATAGTCATTCTACTTCACCGGCAACACCGCACTCATGTCGCGCTTCCTGAGCCGAGCCCTTTCGTGCAACTGCGCTCGAGGCCTCTACGTGCTGCTGCTCCTGCTCGCGACGTGGTGGCCGGCCTACGCTGACGAAGCGAAGCCCTTGACGGCAATGCTACTCGTCGCCCGCGACGAGCTGCCCGATTCGAATTTCAAGGACTCCGTTGTGCTGGTGATGAACAACATTGGGCTCGGTCCTGCGGGCATCATCGTCAACCGACCCACGAGAATCGCCGTGTCGACACTTTTTCCCGACATCGAACGACTCGCGCAGGCTCACGACAAGCTGTACTTCGGCGGTCCCGTCGAAATCGAGTCCGTGTCGTTCCTCTTTCGCGCCGATAAGCCGCCGGAGCATGCAGTCGAAGTCCTCGACGGCGTCTACCTCAGCTCGGACAAGGATTTGCTGCTCAAGCTGCTCGGCCGCGACAAGCCCATGGATGGCTTGCGAATCTTCATCGGCTATTCGGGCTGGGGACCGGGCCAGCTTCAGGCGGAGATCGCACGCGGGGATTGGAAGCTCGCGCCTGCCAAGTCGGAAACTATCTTCGACGCCAAACCCGAACACCCCTGGCCCGACCGGCCGGCGCCGGACTCGGAGCGCCGCATCTGACCAGCTTCACCGGGTAATCGCCGCCATGATCTCGACGAACGTGCGGTCGATGTCGTGCACCGGCTGCGGCGGCAGGCCGAGCTGTCGCGCGATCTGCGTGAGAGAAAAAATCCCGCGGACCGTTTGCCGTACCGCACCGGAACCCCGCTCCACGACCAGCGCGTGTTGACGGCCGGACAGGCGTAGCGTAGCGACCACGTCGCCAACACGTGCGTGCAGCACGTCGTCGAGCTCGATCGCTTCCAGCCGTTCCGCCGGCGTCATGATGTCGCGGACTACCACCTCGTCGTGGCGGATCCCGCGCTGCTGCGCAAATTGAATCGGCTTTTCACCGAGGATGTCGGTGGACGTGACGATTCCGAGTATCACTCTGTTGTCGTCGACGACGAATAGTGCCCGAACCGCACGGCTCATCATCGTCCGATTGGCTTCGTCGATGGTCGCCAGGCTTCGGGTCGCGATCGGCGTGACCTTCGTGAGGTCGGTCATGACCGCTAGCGCGGGCGAGTCCGCTCTAACTTCGCCAACCGGGGCGGGATCGGGCAAGTGGTATCTCGCGCCGGGCGACAGCCGCAACTCACGCAGCGGCTGGTACGGCGTTTCGGATACCGGCCTTGGCCGCGGCAGCGGCACATTCGGATGGCTCATGCCGGAGAGCATCCGCTCCAGAAAGCGATCGGAAGTCTGCGCTTGCGCGCGAGTCGGACCGTGTTGCTTGCCTTGCGTTTCGTCTTTCATCTTCATTCCTGACTTCCGAGCCCGCTCTGCGGCGACACCGCGGGGCGGCGACCACGAGCGAAGAGCGACGCACCAAGCAGCGTGAGCGGAAAGAGCGAGATCAAAAACACGGCGTGGTACCACAGGGGAAGCCTGTCCCACAGGTTGTAATGGACGGGGATGAACAGGAGTGTCAGCAAAATACCGGCGCCCTTGACCACGGCCCCGTGCCGGCGCCCGATCCACGCCGCGGTTGCGCCTGCGGCGAGCGAGCAGACCGCACCGAGCGCGAGCCTCGTCACCAACATGGCGAGGGAAAAATCCATCGACTTCTCGACTGCGACGTACTCCGGCCACGACAGGCGGATGGCGAGGTTACCGATCGTCGCGACCACGAACCAAGCGATCACGCCGCCCACGATGCCTCCAGCGATTCTCAGCATCTTCTCCTCCCTCCGCGCACGACAAGTCTACGGTCGAAACCCGAAGTCGAACAGGTTCATCAAGTCGCCGATCGCCGGACGGTTCGCCGGCACGTAGGGGTCAGCCGCGTTCATCACCGGGTTCGGCAGATTGTCGCGGCTAGCGTTGGACAGCGGCGGCAGCTTCCAGTTGCGTTCGATGAATTTGAGCACCGACACGTGATCGTAATACGTGTGATCCACGTACCCTTTCTTCGCAAAGGGCGAAACGGCGATGAACGGAATGCGCGTGCCGTCGCCGAAGAAGTCGATGCTCTGGACGTAGCCGCTGTCGTAATAGCCCCCGCCTTCGTCAGTGGTGATGAGGATCGCGCTCTTGCTCCACGCAGGGCTCGCCTTGACCTTCTCGACGATTCCCTTCACGAAGCGCTCCAGCTCGAACACGGTCGAAGTCGCCGGATGTCCCGATTCGGGATTCGGCGGGACCACGAACGAAACCGCGGGCAGCGTCTTCTCGCTGGCGAGGTCGCGATACAAGGCGTCGAGTCCCTGCAGGTTCGCGCGGAGCGGTCCGGTCATGATCGCGGTCGAGTGCGTCAGCGGATCGCAGATCGAACAATAGAGATCCTTGTCGATGCCGGTCGCGGTGCGCCCGCCGCTGTACCACTTCCATGACATGCGCTTGGCCGCCAGCGCGCTGCCGATCTCAGGCATGGTTTGCGGCGGCAGAACGTACTTGCTCGCGCCGAGCGGCTGCGGCGTGCCGTCGAAACTGTACCCGGGTGAATAGTTGTTCACGAGGTAGTAGCTGCCGGGCGCGCAGTTGCCGCCGTTGAACGCCTTGTACGGCAGGCTCGCGAGGTAGTCGCGGATCGCTTTCACGCCGGGCTGGCTCGCATCGGCGCAGGCGACGTAGGAGCCGGCACGATAGCCCGACTGCTTGTACCAGTTGTTCGTCCCCTCGCGCGGATCGGGATCCTCGATCTGATTGGGGGGCGGCACCGCAGGTTTGCCGCTTTCCAGATAGACGCCTGCATGACCGGTGGAGAGCGCCAGATAATTCGCGCCGGTTCCTCCCATCACCGGTTGGTGATAGTTGTCGGCGATCGCGTAACTGCGCGCGAGCTCGCGGAAATACGGGGCGTCGCCGCCCGCCATGCTGTAGAAGCCCATCGCGAGCGCGCCTTGGTTCGTGCTCGAACCAGGGTCGTCGCGCTGGCGAGAGCCTTCGCCCGACGTGACCGCCACCCAGGTGAACAGATCCATCTTGCCACCGTCGAGCTGCTGCCACATCTGAAAGAAGCGGTGCACCGGATCGCCGAGCGGTGCGTCATAGGCAACGTAGCGCGTGATGCGGAACGGGCCGTTCGGCAGATCGACCGGGAAGCGCGTGTCGAGTGCGTAGCCCGGCAAGCCCCTGGCGTAGTTCGTGCCCGGCTGCGGCAGCGTCTTGTATGCGTCGGTCACGGCGGGCGTCACCGTATAGCGATCTCGAACGCTCGCTTCGCGCTGAATCGCAAGCGCGAAGCGCGGTCCCGGGTTGCCGTCGCGGTCAACGATGCCGCGCGAGAGCAGGTTGCTGACGCTCTGGCCAGGCGGAGGCTCGTAGGTCGCGAACACGTTGTCGAAGGAGACATTCTCGCCAACGATCACGATCACGTGCTCGATCGGCGTCGTGGTCGACGGCACAGCGTCCGCCGCGCGTGCGCCGGATATGCACAGCGTGAGTAGCATCGTCGCGATCGCGGCGGCTGCGCGAAGCGTCATGGGATCATTCCGGTCGAGGATTCGCAGGCGATATCCAAGACATGCGATTATGGCATCGATATGAATCCCTTTCGCCCACTTCTCCACGCCGGCGGATCGCGCTGGAGGTACATCGTCCAGGCCTGGCTCATCGGTACGCTGCCGTCGCTGCTCATCTTCCCGATCATCGTCACCATCGTCGAGCACTTCCGGCCGGTCGAGCTGCCCGAGCTCGATGACACCCGGCTCAACATGATCTTCGCGGTGTTCGTCGCGCCGATTCTCGAGACGCTGCTGATGCTAGCGGTGTGGTTCCTTGCACGACGACTGATCGGAGGCGCGCAGCCACTGCGCATCGCGATCCTCGCCGCTGCCTTCGCGCTCGGGCATTACGGCGCAGGAGGATGGTGGCACGTGCTCGGGGTGGCGTGGCTCGCGCTCGTGCTCTCGATCGCCCTGACGGTGTGGGCCGACCAGCGCGTACGCGACGGGTTCGTCGTGGCAGCCGCAGTGCATGCGATGGCGAACGCGACGGTGTTCTTCGCTTTCAACGCCCTCGGTGGCGGGTGACCAGCTATGCCAACCGCGTCGGGACGAACACTTCGCTATGCAACGTCCGGTGCACGGGACACTTGTTGGCGATCTCCAGGAGCTTCGCGCGCTGCGCATCGTCCAGCGCGCCTTCCAGCTCGATCACGCGCTCGACGCGGTCGATCCTTCCCTCCCGGGTCTCGCACTCGCTGCAGTCGCTGGCGTGGATCTTCTCGTGGCGAAGGTTGACGCGCACGCGGTCGAGCGGCAGCTTCTTCGAGTCGGCGTAGAGGCGGATCGTCATCGCGGTGCAAGCGCCGATGGCCGCCGCGAGCAGCTCGTAGGGCGAAGGGCCGCTGTCCTCGCCGCCGGCCGATACGGGCTCGTCGGCGAAGAGCCGGTGCGGACCGATCGCGATCTCCTGCTGAAACTTGCTCGAGCCGGTCTCGCGCACGAACACGACGTCGCGCGGGCCATCGGGCGAGCGCTCGTCGGCCGTGCGCGCGGGAAGGTAGCGGCTTGCCCACGCAGCGAGCACCGCTCCGACGTACTTTCCATCCTCGCGTCGGCTGAGCACATGGTCGGCGTCGTCGAGCGAGACGAAACTTCGCGGATGCTTGGCGGCAAGGAAGATCTTTGACGCGTTGTCGATGCTGACCGTCTCATCGCGCGGCGCGTGGAAGACAATTAGCGCGCGCTTGAGCCCGGCGATCGCAGGGGCGAGCTTCTGCTCGGCGACGTCCTGGAGAAACTCGCGCCGGATTTGAAACTTCCGGCCCGCCAACTCAACTTCGGCTTCGCCGTGCGCGTCGATCTCGGCGCGCTTCCCGGCGAAGAGATGCGTGACGTGAGCGGGATCGGCTGGCGCATTGATGGTCGCAACAGCCAGCGCTTCAGGAATGCTCGCCGCGGCAGCTAGCACCGCGGCGCCGCCCAGGCTGTGGCCGACGAGAATCGCCGGCGCACGATGCTCGCGCCGGAGCCACTCCGCGGCCGCGACCAGATCCGTGACGTTGGATGAAAAGGTCGTGTTCGCGAAGTCGCCTTCCGAGCCGCCGAGGCCCGTGAAGTCGAAGCGCAGCACCGCGATGCCGGCATCGGCGAGCGCCTCGCTGATGAAGGTCGCCGCTCGGGTGTCCTTCGAGCAAGTGAAACAGTGCGCGAAGAGCGCGAAAGCATGCGGCTTGGCCCCCGTCGGCAGATCGAGGCGCGCCGCGAGTGCGTTGCCTGCGGCGCCGGGAAACGACACAGCCTGGCTCGTGCGGCTCATGCAAGGACTCCCGTTGATGTTTGCTGCGCTATTATGGGCTCCGTCATCCGGGGCGAGGAGAAGAACATGAGACTCGAGGGGTCGTGCCACTGCGGCGCGGTCAAGTTCTCGGTCGAATCGCATACGCCGTATCCGTTCATGCGCTGCTACTGCTCGATCTGCCGCAAGACGGCAGGCGGCGGCGGGTACGCCATCAACATCATGGGCGAGACCGACAGCTTGAAGGTGAAGGGCGAGGACAACCTGAGCATCTATCGCGCACGCATCAAGGACGAGAAGACCGGCAAGCGCAAGCTCTCGACGGCGCGGCGGCATTTCTGCAAGAAGTGCGGCAGTGCGCTCTGGGCCTGGGACCCGCAATGGAGGGAATGGGTGTATCCATTCGCCTCGGCGATCGATACGCCGTTGCCGAAGCCGATGGAAGAAGTCGAGATGATGCTCAACTATGCCGTGCCGTGGGCCGAGATCCCGAATGGCTCCGGGCATGCGCACTTCGCGGAATACCCCGAAGAGGGCATCGCCGACTGGCACAAGAAGCGCCTGCTCGACGTGCCGTAGGAGTTTCGCCTACCTGGCATCGCGCTTTGGCGGATGCGCGGCGCTGCGAATCGCGCGATAATTAACTGTTGGCCGCATTAACACGGCGCTGAAGCGCCGGTTAATGCCGGCCTTGCGGGTATCGATGATTGCGGTCAACTGACCGTGTTGAACTCGGCGCGTAGCGTCGTTAACGCGGGCTCACAAGTTTTTCCCGGAGACAAATCATGAACGGAGCAAGAGAAGTCGTCATCCTGAGCGGTGTGCGCACCGCGATCGGCGACTACGGCGGCAGCCTGAAGGACGTTCCCCCCACCGAGCTCGCGGCCAAGGTCGTGAAGGAAGCCGTGAGCCGGGCCAAGGTCGATCCCAAGGAGATCGGCCAGTGCGTGTTCGGCAACGTGATCCACACCGAAGCGCGCGACATGTACCTGTCGCGCGTGGCGGCGCTGAAGGGCGGCCTTTCGCCCGAGTCCGGCGCGCTTACGCTCAATCGGCTGTGCGGCAGCGGCTTGCAGGCGATCGTCAGCGCGTCGCAGTACATCATGCTCGGCGATGTCGATGCGGCGATCGGGGGCGGCGCCGAAAGCATGAGCCGTGGCGCCTACGCCAACGTCAGCCAGCGCTGGGGCGCGCGCATGGGCGACGCCAAGGACATCGACATGATGGTGGGCGCACTCACCGATCCATTCGACACCGTTCACATGGGCGTGACGGCCGAGAACGTGGCAAACAAGCTCAGCATCACGCGCGCCGACCAGGATGCGTTCGCGGTCGAGAGTCACAAGCGCGCGGCCAACGCGATCGCGAAAGGCTACTTCAAGGACCAGATACTCGGCATCGAGCTCAAGAGCAAGAAGGGCCCGGTGATGTTCGACACCGACGAGCACGTCCGCGCCGATGCAACCGTCGATGGCATGGCCAAGCTGAAGGCGGTGTTCGCCAAGGAAAACGGAACGGTGACCGCCGGCAACGCCTCGGGGATCAACGACGCGGCAGCGGCAGTCGTGCTGATGGAAAAATCGGTCGCGGCCAAAAAGGGGCTGAAGCCGATCGCGCGGCTGGTCTCGTACGGACACGCCGGCGTCGATCCGAAGATCATGGGCCTGGGGCCTGTGTCGGCAGTGAAGTCAGCGCTCGCCAAGGCGGGACTCAAGCTCGAGCAGATGGACGTGATCGAGTCGAACGAGGCTTTCGCCGCGCAGGCGCTCGGCGTTTCGAAGGAGCTGGGCATGAACGCCGCCAAGGTCAATCCCAACGGCGGCGCGGTCGCCCTCGGACATCCTATCGGCGCCACGGGGTGCATCCTGACGGTGAAAGCGATGTACGAGCTGCAGCGCACCGGTGGGCACTACGGTCTCATCACAATGTGCATCGGCGGCGGCCAAGGGATCGCGGCCATCATCGAGCGGATGTAGCAAGTTACCCTGTCATTCCGAGAAGCGTCTGGGCTCGGAATGACTTTGAGGCGGCGGTGGCACTGATGGCGGCGGAGAAGGGGAAAGCCGCATGACCTGGTCGATCGTCGCGCGCGATGCGTCCGGTTCGCTGGGCGTGATCGTCGCGAGCCGTTTCTTCGCCGTCGGCGCGCTGTGTCCGTACGCGCACAGCGGCGTCGGCGCGATCTCCACACAAGCGCTGGTCAATCCGCATTACGGCATGCGCGGGCTTACCATGCTGGCGCAGGGCCTGCCCGCGGCCGAGGTCGTGAGCGCGCTCACCGCGCCCGATGCGGGCCGCGACCACAGGCAAGTGCATCTCGTCGACGCCGAGGGTCATGTCGCCTCGCACACCGGCGTCGAGTGCATCGACTGGTGCGGTCAGGTCGATGGCGATCATTTTTCGGTCGCCGGCAACATGCTCACCGGGCCGCAGGTGATCGAGGATACGGCGCAGGTCTACGACGCGGGACGCGAGCTGCCTTTCCCCGAGCGTCTGATGGCGGCGATGCAGGCGGGAGAGGCCGCCGGCGGCGACAAGCGCGGCAAGCAGTCGGTGGCGCTTCTCGTCTGCACCACGGAGGCCTATCCCTTTCTGAATCTTCGCGTCGACGATCATCACGATCCGCTCGCGGAGCTGCGCCGACTTTACGTGAAGAGCCTCGAGCGCTTCCAGCCCTTCGTGTCCTGCCTGCCTTCGCGCGCCCGTCCGGCGGGAATCACCGACCGCGCGACGATCGAGGACGAGGTGCACCGCTTCCAGGCGGCGCGCTCAAATCCATCGAGTTGATGGCTGCGCTGCTCGAAGTCGACGGCCTGCGCACTTGCTTCACCGTCGAGGCCGGCGAGTTTGCCGCGGTGGACGGCGTGAGCTTCGGTCTCGACGCGGGACGCACCCTCGGGCTCGTCGGCGAATCCGGATGCGGCAAGAGCATCACGGCGCTCTCGATCATGGGGCTCGTTCCCGCGCCCGCGGGACGAATCGCCGCCGGCGCGATCCGCTTCGAGGGCATCGATCTCCTCCGGCTCTCCGCCTCGGAGATGCGCGAGCTTCGCGGCGACCGGCTGTCGATGATCTTCCAGGAGCCGATGACGTCGCTCAACCCGGCGTTCACCATCGGCGAGCAGATCGTCGAAGGCATCCTGCGGCACAAGAAGACCTCGCGTGAGGAGGCGAAGACGCGCGCGATCGAGATGCTGCGCCGCGTGCACATTCCCTCTCCCCAGCGGCGTTTCGGCGATTACCCGCATCGGCTCTCCGGAGGCATGCGCCAGCGGGTGATGATCGCTATGGCGCTCGCCTGCGAGCCGAAGCTCCTCATTGCCGACGAGCCGACGACCGCCCTCGACGTCACGATCCAGGCGCAGATTCTCGATCTCATGCGCACGCTGCGCGAGGAGACCGGCACCGCGATCATCCTCATCACCCACGATCTCGGCGTAGTGGCCGAGCTGGCGGACGAGGTCGCGGTGATGTATGCGGGGCGCATCGTCGAGCGCGCGCCGGTTGCGACGCTCTTCGCGAAGCCGCAGCATCCGTACACCGTCGGGCTGCTCGGCTCGATTCCGCGGCTCGACGTCGAGCAGGAGCGTCTGCCCGCGATCGAGGGTCTGGTGCCGAATCCTCTGGCGCCGGTCGGAGCATGCCGGTTTCACCCGCGCTGTCCTTTCGCGATCGACAAGTGCCGGCGCGACGATCCGGCCGCGATGCCGATGGGCGAGCAGCATGTGGCGGCGTGCTGGCGCGCGCCGTTGGAGGCGAGCGTGCTGTGAGCGAAGCATCGCCGCTGCTGCGCGTGACGAACCTCGTCAAGCACTTTCCCGTGCGTGGAGGGTTTTTCTCGCGCGCCGACGGAGCAGTGCGTGCAGTCGACGGCATCGACTTCGACGTCGCCTCGGGCGAGACGCTGGCACTCGTCGGCGAGTCGGGCTGCGGCAAGTCGACGACCGGCCGGCTGGTGCTCCGTCTGATCGAGCCGACCGCCGGCGCGATCTCGTTCGACGGGCACGATCTCCTGGCCCTCGATCGCCACGAGCTGCGCGCGCAGCGCCGTGCGCTGCAGATCATCTTCCAGGATCCCTACGCCTCGCTCAATCCACGCATGACGGTGGGGCAGATGCTCGAGGAGCCGCTCGCGCTGCACGGGCTCGCGAACGGACGGCGCCGCGAGCGCGTCGCTGAGTTGCTCGGGCTGGTCGGTCTCTACTCGCAACACGCGCAACGCTATCCGCACGAGTTCTCCGGCGGGCAGCGCCAACGCATCGGCATCGCGCGCGCGCTCGCCGCCGAGCCCAAGCTCATCGTCTGCGACGAACCGGTGTCGGCGCTGGACGTCTCGATCCAGGCGCAGGTGATCAATCTGCTCGCAGACCTGCAGAACCGATTAGGACTCTCCTACATCTTCATCGCGCACGACCTCGCCGTGGTGAAGCACATCGCGACTCGGGTCGCGGTGATGTATCTCGGACGCATCGTGGAATACGCGGACAAGCGCGCGCTGTTTGCCGAGCCTCGCCACCCTTACACGCAAGCGCTGCTCTCGGCGGTTCCGGTGCCGCAGCCCTCGGCTCACCGAAAGCGCATCATCCTCGAAGGCGACGTACCGAGCGCGCACGACCCGCCGTCGGGTTGCCGCTTTCGCACGCGCTGCCCGTATGCCCGGCAGCGTTGCACTGACGAGGACCCGGCGCTCAGCCTCGATGGCGGGCACGCAACCGCCTGCCATTTCTGGCGTGAAATCGGCCCTGCCGCGGCGGCCGCGCTGCCGGGAACGCAGCGCGACTCGCGGCTGGAGCGGCTGCAGGCAGCCTTCCACGGGTGAGATAGTATGTTGGCGATAACCAAGGAGGAGGCAATGCACAACCCATCGAAAACCTTCCGTATCGCGCTGGTGGCGCTCGCTCTTGCAATGCCCGCCCTCGTCTCGGCGCAGACGCTGCGCTTCGGCCTGGCCGAGGATCCGGACATTCTCGATCCCACGCTCGCGCGCACCTTCGTCGGCCGCATCGTCTTTGCGGCGCTCTGCGACAAGCTCTTCGACATCGACGAGAAATTGAATATCGTCCCGCAGCTCGCGACCTCCTACCAATGGTCGGCCGACAGCAAGGCGCTCACGATCAAGCTTCGTCAGGGTGTGACCTTCCACGACGGCGAGAAGCTCGATGCCGCGGCAGTCAAGTTCAACATCGAGCGTCACAAGAACATGGCCGGATCGAACCGCAAAGGCGAGCTTGCGCCCGTGACGAGCGTTGACGTGGTCGATCCCTCGACCGTGCGGCTCAATCTATCGGCGCCGTTCTCTCCGCTTCTCGCGCAACTCGCGGATCGCGCTGGCATGATGGTTTCGCCGAAGGCCGCGCAGGGGGAAGGCGAGAAGTTCGGTACGAAACCGGTGTGCTCGGGCCCGTTCCGCTTCGTCGAGCGCGTCGCGCAGGACCGCATCGTCCTCGAGCGCTATCCGAACTACTGGAACAAGGCCGAGATCCATCTCGACAAGATCATCTACCTGCCGATTCCCGACTCGACGGTGCGGCTCGCGAATATGAAGTCCGGGCAGCTCGACTTCATCGAGCGCGTCCTTCCCTCAGACATCCCATCGCTCAAGAGCGACAGCCGGTTCAAGATCGCGCGCATCACCGAGATCGGCTATCAGGGCATTACGGTCAACGTCGGCAAGAGCGAACTGGCGCAGAAGAACCCGATAGGCAAGGACCCGCGCGTGCGTGAAGCGTTCGAGCTGTCGCTCGATCGCCAGGGCATCGTGGACGTCGCGATGGACGGCGAAGCAGACGTCGGCAATCAGTGGGTCGCGCCAACCAACGCGTTCTACGCGAAGAACGTGCCGATTCCCAAGCGCGATGTCGCGCGGGCGAAGGCGCTGCTCGCCGAAGCAGGCGTGCCAAACCCTTCGTTCACGCTGATGACGCCTACGCAGACCGACGCGCAGAAGGTCGCACAGGTCGTGCAGGCGATGGCGAAGGACGCCGGCTTCGACGTGAAAATCCAGTCGACCGAGTTTGCCACTTCGCTCAACATGGCGGACAAGGGCGATTTCGAAGTCTACGTGCTCGCCTGGAGCGGCCGCGCCGATCCGGACGGCAACATCTTCAGCTTCGCCGCCTGCAAGCAGCCGCTGAACTACTCGGGCATTTGCAAGCCGGATCTCGACGATCTGCTCAACAAGTCGCGCAGCACGCTCGATCCCGCCGAACGGAAGAAGCTCTACGAGCAGATCGCGACGATCCTCATAGCGAAGGATCGGCCGGACATCTACCTCTTCCACCGGCATTGGCTTTGGGCATACACGACCAAGCTTTCCGGCTTGCGCACGATTCCCGATGGGCTGGTGCGAGTGCAGGGGCTGAAGCTCAACTAAGAAACGGCCCGCGCATCGAGCGGCAAGTCTCCTTCGATGTTCAATTACCTCCTGCGTCGCCTCGCGACCATCGTCCCGACGCTCTTTTTCGTCTCGATTCTGATCTTCGGGCTGCAGCAGCTCCTGCCTGGCGATCCGGCGATGATCCTCGCCGGCGAGGAGCACGACCCGAGCGTGATTGCGTACCTGCATAAGAAGCTGCATCTCGACGAGCCGCTGCCGGTGCGCTATCTGTACTGGGTCGGCGGCGTGCTCGAGGGTGATCTCGGCGAATCGCAGCGCATCCAGAAACCGGTGCTCGACCTCGTCGCTGAAAAGCTCCCGGTCACGATCGAGCTGGCCACGCTCGCGATCCTGATAGCGCTAAGCATCGGCATCACCGCCGGCGTCATCTCCGCAGTGGCGAAGGACACGGCCTGGGACTACGCCGCGAATGTGTTCGCGCTGTGGGGATTGTCGACGCCGAATTTCTGGCTCGGAATCATGTTGATCCTGCTCTTCTCGGTGACGCTCGGTTGGCTGCCAGCGTCCGGCTACGTGAGTCCCTTCGAAGACCTAAGAGCGAATCTCGCCGCCATGATCATGCCGGCCTTCGTGCTGGGCAACGCGATCGCGGCCGTGCTGATGCGCCACACGCGAAGCGCCATGCTGCAGGTGCTGAGCTCGGATTACGTGCGCACCGCCCGCGCCAAGGGCCTCGACGAGCGTGTGGTCGTCTTGAAACATGCGCTGCGCAATGCGTTGACGCCGGTGATCACGCTCGGAGCGCTCGAATTCGGAACGCTCCTCTCGGGCGCAGTACTGACCGAGCAGGTGTTCACCATTCCCGGTTTCGGGAAGCTCATCGTCGACGCCGTGTTCAATCGTGACTACGCGGTGGTGCAGGGCGTCGTGCTGTGCACGGCAACCGCGTACATCACGCTCAATCTGCTCGCAGACCTCGCTTATTTCCTGGTTAATCCACGCTTAAGGGATAGCGCATCGGCGTGACACCCCACACGTCAACTCTCTGACTGCTTCGCGGGAAGAGAGCGCCAAAATCCGAATGACCACCGCCACCGCCGACCTCGCTGCGCTCCCGCGCGAAATCTCGCCGGGGCGGCGCGTGCTCATGCGCCTGGCGCGGCGGCGCGGAGCGATGGTCGCGCTCGGCGTCGTGGTCTTCTTCATCTTGCTGGCGCTTCTGGCGCCTCAGCTCGCCCCCTTCGATCCGCTCGCCACGAGCTGGAGCGCCGTGCGCAAAGGGCCGAGTGCCGCGCACTGGTTCGGGACCGACGAGATCGGGCGCGACGTGCTCTCGCGCGTCATCTTCGGAACGCGCGCGTCGCTCCTCGCCGGATGCGTGTCCGTGTCGATCGCGCTCGCGCTGGGCGTCCCCATCGGGCTCGCGGCCGGCTACATCGGCGGCTGGGTCGACGCGCTGATCTCGCGCATGACCGACGCGATGCTCGCGTGCCCGTTCCTGATCCTGGCGATCGCGCTCGCCGCGTTTCTCGGCCCGAGCCTTACCAACGCGATGATCGCGATCGGCATCTCGGCGACGCCGATCTTCGTGCGCCTCACTCGCGCGGCGGTGCTGCAGGTCAAGGTCGAGGACTACATCGAGGCCGCGCGCGCGGTCGGCAACTCGCATCTGCGCATCGCGCTGCGGCACATTCTCCCGAACGTAGTTCCGCCGCTGATCGTGCAGGCCACGCTTGCGGTCGCCGCCGCGGTGATCGCCGAGGCGGCGCTATCCTTCCTGGGCCTGGGTCAGCAGCCGCCCGCGCCATCGTGGGGCAGCATGCTCAACACTGCGAAGAACTACATCGACAACGCGCCGTGGATGGCGGTGTGGCCGGGGCTGTCGATCTTCCTGCTCGTACTCTCTTTCAACCTGCTCGGCGACGGGCTGCGCGACGCTTTCGACCCGAAGAGCCGTTAGGCAATGTCCTCGTAACCGAGCTCGCGCAGAAACGCGCCGCGCTCCTGCGCACCGAGGTGACCGGCGACGAGCTGCACGAACTCCTGTTGCGTGCCGGCCTTCTGCGCCGCCTTCTTCGCCACGATGCGTGCGACCGGGCCGAGGTAAATGGCCAGCCTTGACGTGGTCTGGTCGACGAATTCCTGATCGAGCGGCGCGAGTGGCCGCGTCATTCCGCTGAGCGAGCGCGATTGCGGCGGCGAAGTCTGGCCTGCCTTTCCCTTGCGTACCGAGAGAGGTTGCGTTCCGGTCGGGCTTCCTCCTGTCGCGCTCACCCTCTTCTCGCCGGTCACGAGCGTCATGAATCGCTTTCGCTCGTCAACGTCCGAGATGCTCTCTGCTGCGAGCGCGTAGAGCTCCTGCGTGTCGGAGGTCTTGGACGCGGCCTTGCGCACGATGACCTTCGCCATCGGTCCGAGGATGCGCGCGAGCTGGCGCTCGATCGTCTGCAAGATCGTGTCGTCCCACGCGGGCACGGCGTGCTTCTGCATCGTCACCGCGGCGAGGTTCAATTCCGTCGCGTCGACCGCGTCGCCCTTCAGGTTGAGCTGCGGGTCGAGCGATTGGCGAAGCGCGCGGTTGAACGCGCGCGCGTTCTGGAAGCGCGCTTCGGGCGCCTTCGCGAGCGCCGTCCCGACGATCGCGTCCATCGCCGGCGTCAGCGTGAGCTTCGAGAGCTCGGACGGCGGTTTGTGGTCCTCGTAGCAGATCTTGAACGCGATCGCCTCGATCGAGCCGGAGAACGGTTTCTCGCCGGTCAGGAGCTCGTAGAGCACGACGCCCGTGCTGAAGAGATCCGAGCGCCGGTCGATGTCCTTGCCCTGGCATTGCTCGGGCGACATGTACGACGGCGTGCCCATCACCATGCCCGCGTTGGTGAGGTTCGAGGTGTCGATGCGCGCGATGCCGAAATCCGCCACTTTCACCGCGCCGGACGCCGTGAGAATCAGGTTCGCCGGCTTGATGTCGCGATGCACGACGCCGCGCTCGTGCGCGAAGTCGAGCGCCTCGAGCACCTGCGAGACGATCGCCACGATCTGCCCGACCTCGAAGGTCGCCTTGCGGTTCAGATACTCGCGCAGCCCCGTGCCGTCGACGTACTCCATGGCGATGAAGGCGTTGGCCTCGTCCTCGCCGTACTCGTAGACGCTTACGATGTTCGGATGCAGCAGGCGGCCGGCGGCCTTCGCCTCGTTCTTGAAGCGCGCCATCACCTGCACCGCAAGCTCCGGATCGACCAGGTCCTTGCGCACGGTCTTGATCGCCACCGTGCGCTCGATGCCGGGATCGAAGCCCTTGTAGACGACGCCCATCGCGCCCTTGCCCAGGACGCCGTCGATGCGGTACTTGCCGATTTTTTCCGGGTCTGCCATTGGCGGGCGCGTTATTCCTCAAGCATCTTGATTGCCTGCACCAAACTTTTGTTCATTCGCGACAACGCTTCGGTGAGCACGCCTATCTCGTCCTTGCTCTTGCTGGTGAACTCTGCCGTCTCGGTGTGCCCCAGGCTCACCTCGTCGGCGAGCCGCGATAGCTGCTTCACGCGCCGGATGACGATTGTGTGCAGCATGACGTTGAGCAGGATGAAGGTGAGCGCGAACACCAGCGTGAGCATCAACATGAAAACGCGGAAGGTGCGGTTGGCGCGCTGCACGGGAAGCGTGCTCGGCACGGACACGATCTGCGCCCCGATGATGTCGTTCACCTTCCACCCGAAGCCGTTGGCGGGACCGTACAGCTCGACCATCGTCTTCGGGGCTGCGGCTACCGTGCTGTGGCAGACGATGCAGGCGGGGTCCTTGATCTGGATCGGACGCGCCAGGTAGATCGAGTGCCCGGTCGGCGTTTCACGCTGGCCGATCAGCTCGGTCTTGGCCGAATCGTTGCGAAACTGGTTGACGATGTCGGCTTCCCAGTCGGTCGCGCGGTCGCGCGGATTGGTCGGGTTGAGCGTGGCCTCCTTGTAGTTGTAGTCCGGATACTTCTTGCGCAGATCGTTGAACTGTTCGGTCGCCGCGTACGCAGGCACCGACTGCGGCAGAAAGGTGTACTTGAGCTGCGTCTCGAGCAGCGGCTTGATCTGCGTGTTGGTGTAAGCGCGCGAGGACAGCGCGGCCTCCATCATCACGCGCGCGTTGTCGAGGATTTCCTCGCGAGCGTTCGACTGCAGCACGGCATAGGAGATCGTGCCGGTGAGCGCGAACCCAACGATGAAGATCGCAAGCAGCACTACGTTGAATTTCCAGATGAGCTTCAAGTTGTCACCTATCGCTTGGAACCGCTGAACGGCCACGGCAGACCGGATTCTTTCTTCTCCGGCGCCTTTTCCGGAACTTCCGCCTTCGCGGCCGGCGGCGGCGAAGCTGGAGCACTACTCAATTCGGGATACGCCTGCGCGTTGGCCGTGACGGCGGCTTTGAACGCCGGGTCTGCGAGCCGCGGCTGCAACCGCTTCACGAAGACGGTCCGGTACGGCCCGTTGAGCCACGGCTCGGCCTCAGCGAAGGTGATTGGACGATCCACCGCAGGCTCGACCCGCAGCGTTTGGTACTTGTCCACCCTGCTGGGCAGCGTGTCCATGAAGTGCCGCGGCATCGCGCTGACGAAGGATTGCGGAGCGCCGCCGCCCACGGCAAGCGGCCGGTCCGCGCTGCGGCCGACGAAGTCGCCGCCACGCACTTCGCGCGGTGCCGCCTCCGAGCCGCGGCCGCTCTCGCTCACGCGCGCGGTCCCCGACTCCAAGAACACCTCGAACGCGTTTGCCGACGCGCGCACCACTGCAACCGCAGCTGCCGCGTCGATATTACCGAGCGGAGTACGCAGCTTCACCGGTGGCGCCGGCGGCTTCGCCGCGACCTTGACCCAGCCCTGCGGCATATAGATGTCGGCGGGCTGTTTGCCCTCGCGCGCTGAGGCCGAGATCAAGTAAAGCGATGCCGGTCCCACCAGGTTCACGCTGTTGCCCGAAGCGAATTCGATCTGCACCTGGGCGCGGTCGGCGCCTTCGACCACATCGCCATTCTGCACGCGCGCGCCTTCGGCGAGCTTGTACCAGGTCGCCCCGCGCAGGACCCGCGCGCCGCCGTCGAGCACGGTGACGATCCCGGCGTCCGCGCCATAGCAGAGCGCGCTGACGAGCGCGAGGCCACTTCCGAAAAACCAACCAGCTTTCATCGAGAGCGCGACTGCAATAGAAAACCCCGCGCCTGCCGCGGAGCGCGAAGGATACTAGGCTGCGCCCTCCGAGGGTGTCAACGTGAATTTTCGGAGCGGTGCGCGACGAGAATCGGATAATTCGCTACCACCGTCGGCTCATCGCTGGCGGCACCGAGCCGTTGGCTTATACTTCCCCGCCGTGGCCGTTCAATCCGGCCTCGTACCCAATGGCCGATTCACAAACTTCCCGCAGTCTCGCGGTGCTTTTCGCCGACATCAGCGGCAGCACCAAGCTCTACGAAACGCTCGGGGACGCCGAGGCGCTTCAGACCGTCGAGCGCTGCCTCGCGATCATCAAGCAAGTGTGCGTCGACGGCGGAGGACGCGTCGTGAAGACGATCGGCGACGAGGTGATGGCGGTCTTCCCCGCCGCGGACGGCGCCGCGCGCGCGGCCACCGATATGCAGGCACGTATCTCCGCGCAGCGGACCTCTCGCGGCGCGCCGCTCGCGATCCATGTGGGTTTCCACTTCGGCCCTCTGCTCGACGACGGGAGCGACGTCCATGGCGACACGGTGACGCTCGCCAAGCGTTTGTCGGACCTCGCGCGAGGCGGACAGGTGTTCACCTCGAAGGAAACCGTCGACGAGCTGCCGGTCGCGATGCGCGCCCGGACGCGCGATCACCAGACGCAAGCGGTGCGCGGAAAGCAGCAGGACGTCGGGCTCTTCGAGTGGGTGTGGCAAGAAACCGAAGACGAGATGACCGCGCTCACCGCGCGCGTCGAGCTTCGCCCTGCCCTGCTCAAGCTCACGCATGGCGAGCAGGAGCTCACCCTTTCGGATACGAGGGGATCGCTCAGCATCGGCCGCGATCCGCAAAATGATCTCGTCATCGGCGACCGCAAGGCTTCGCGCATGCACGCGCGCATCGAGCGGCGGCGCGACAAGTTCGTGCTGATCGATCACAGCTCGAACGGCACCTATGTCACGATGGAGAACGAACCCGAGATCGCCCTGCGCCGCGAGGAGATCGTGCTGCGCGGTCGAGGCCGTGTGAGCTTCGGACACGCGTACGAGGACGACCCGTCCGAGGTGCTGGCTTACTCGAACGTCGGTTGAGCTTCGTCGCCGCTCAGCGCGGTGGCGAGTGAATGTCGTCGACCCAGTGCACTTCTTCGGGATTGGGCTCGATGTTGGGCAGGTCGAGGTTCACCACGACCGGCTCCTGGCCGCTGCGCACGAGCACACATGACAAAGGCTCGGCATCGCTTGCGTTGATCTCCTGGTGCGGAACGAACGGCGGCACATAGATGAAATCGCCCGGACCGGCCTCGGCAGTGAACTCCAGCCGGTCGCCCCATTTCATCCGCGCCTTGCCGCTCACGACGTAGATCACGCTCTCGACGGGCCCGTGATGGTGCGCGCCCGTCTTCGCTTTGGGATGAATCACCACGGTGCCCGCCCAGAGCTTCTCGGCGCCGGCGCGCGCCAGAGTGATCGCCGCCGCGCGGTTCATACCCGGCGTCTGCGCGGTGTTGATGTCGAGCTCGTCGGCGTGCACGACGCGCACGCCATGCAGCCGCCATTTGGATTCGCGCGCTTGACTCATTGCCACGACTCCTCTCTTCTCGTACGTGTCGATTTCACACCTGATGCGCGCTCGGCGCAACCCTCCTGACATAACGGTGGCAGGAGCGCGTGAGGCTCCTGACAGAACGGTGGCAGGAACGCGCGAACAGAATCGATTCCGTGCAAATAGTGCACGTTTCTCAGGAGTCGATCATGCAAGTGGAAATGATGTTCGAGGTTGGAATGCTAGGCCACGCCGTGGTCGAGTTTCTTGTGCTCGGCTTCGGGCTGGGTCTGCTTGGCTTCGGGTTGAGGCGACTCGCAGAGCTTCCGCAGCCGCTCGCCGACTTCGCACGCACGCTGCGCTGGCGGCAAACGCTCCTGACAGGACGCTGGCAGGAGCGCAGGAGCAGGATCGCATTCGTGCAATGACGCACGCTCTCGAGGAGCCGATCATGCAGATGAAGGATGCGCTTTCCTGGTTTGAGATCCCGGCCGCCGATCTCCCGCGGGCGACGCGTTTCTACGAGGCGGTGCTCGAGCGCGAGCTCAAGCCTGAGACGATGGGACCAGTGCGGCTCGCGGTCTTTACATACGAGCAGCCGGGCGTGGGTGGCTGTCTCATCGCCGGAGACGAGTACAAACCGGCGGCGAGCAGTACCGTCGTTTATCTGTGCGTAGACGCCGTCGACGGCGCGCTCGAGCGCGCCAGGAATGCCGGCGGGAAGGTCGCCCTGCCGAAAACCGCGCTGCCCGAAGGCATGGGGTTTTACGCCCACATCATCGACAGCGAGGGCAACCGCGTGGGGGTGCACGCGCTGCAGTAATCGCGCGCGCGGTTTCTTCGGCGCGCCGCTCGACGCGCAGGTCGGGGCGGTGAGACACTTGCCGTCACCATGCGCCGTGCCGACAGGCTTTTCGCGATCGTTCAGTACCTGCGCGGCCGACGGCTCACGACCGCCGCGCAGCTTGCGCGCTGGCTCGAAGTCTCAGAGCGCACGATCTATCGCGACGTTGCCGACCTCGCCGGGTCGGGCGTCCCGATCGATGGCGAAGCGGGCGTCGGGTATCGCATCCGCGCCGGATTCGATCTGCCGCCGCTGATGTTCAGCTTCGACGAAATCGATGCGCTGGCCATGGGGGCGCGCTTCGTGGAAGCGTGGGCGAGCCCGAAGCTCGCAAGAGGGGCTCGCTCGGCGCTGGCGAAGATCGCGGCAGCGTTGCCCGGCGACAAGCGCGCGGCGCTCGAGAGCGCGCCGTTGTTCGCGCCGGGAGTCTTCGACGCGCAAGCCGGAGCGCGCCTTGACGCGTTGCGCGAGGCGATCGGCGAACGGCGTTTCGCCGACCTCGATTACCAGGACGCTGCGGCCCGCGTGACGCAACGGCGCGTGCGCCCGCTCGCACTCTATTTCTGGGGCGATGTGTGGACGCTCGCCGGGTGGTGCGAGCTGCGACAGGATTTTCGCAATTTCCGTCTCGACCGCATCGCAGAGGTGACCGTGACAGAGCGCTTTCCCGACGAAAGCGGAAAGCGCCTGGAAGATTTTCTGCGCAAGATGCGCGCGGACTAAGGCGGCGACCCTACCGCTGACGACCCGATGCTCAAGGCGTGCGCGTCCACTTCCCGGTGATACGAAGGCCACCTCCCCACGCGCCGGATGTCGTGATCTCGTTCCCGGAAACGTTTCCCATCATGATCCCGTGGCCGACGTTGCCGTTGGGCGCGTGCCCCTCGAGCTCGATCTCGACTTTGCCCTGAGGCGATATCTTCCCCTTGGCCGAATCCATTTTCCCCGCTCTCGGATTCATCCAGGTCGCGAGCATCTCTCCTTGCACCACCTTCATCGCTACGCCCCAGCAGATGGTCTTCGGCTCGGGGTCGACAAAATTGTTGCAGAGCTGCCCGCTGTAAACTCCGTCGTATCGGTCCAGCCCCGCTGCAGGCGTGCTTGCCGTAACAGGCGTGCCTGCCACAGCAGGTAGCGCGGCAGCCGGAGCCCGCGGCGTCGCTACCGCGACCTTTGACTCTTCCTCGCGGACCTTCTGCGCTGCGCTGTCGGCGGCGCGCCGCGTCGCCGCTTCCGTCAGCCGGCGCTGCTCGTCCGCCTTCCTGCTCGCCGCCGCTAGGTCCAGCGCATCTTTGGCTGCCTTCAAGTCGGATTCCAGTTTCGCTTCGCGCTTGGCGGTTTCGATCGCAGCGAGATCCTGCTGCGCCTTGCGCTCCTGCGTTGCCTCGCGTTCCTGCGCCGCGTTGCGCTCCGCCTCCGCCGAACGGCGCGCCTGTTCTGCAACGTTTGCTTCATGGCCGCTATACACGGCATAGCCACCGATCGCTGCGAGCACGATGGCCACCGCCGCGATTGCGGCGCCCGCCCCGATCGCACTGCCGCGTCGCCTCGCAACGAACGGCAGCGCCATGGCATCCGAAGCGCTGATCGAGAAAGTCCGGATCGGCTGCGCGATGTTCTTGAAGCTCTGATCGCCCAGCTGCTTGAACTGGAGCGTGAGCTTGTTCTGAATCTGATCGTAGACGCTGCCCGAGATGCACACGCCGCCAGGCTCGGTGATCGTTTGAATGCGCGCCGCGACGTTGACGCCGTCGCCCAGGAGATCGCCTCCCTGCACGATGACGTCGCCGAGGTTGATCCCGATGCGAAACTGCATCCGCTGCTCGGGCGGAAGATGCTGGTTGCGCGTATGCAGCGCGGCCTGGATCTCGGTGGCGCTGCGGACCGCTTCGACCGCGCTCGGGAACTCGGCGAGCACGGAGTCGCCGGCAGTGTTGAAGATCCGTCCGCGATGCGCCTGCAGTAGTTGGTCGAAGATCTGACGATGCCCGCGCAGAACCTGCACGGTCTGCTCCTCGTCCTTGCCCATCATGGCGCTGTAGTTGGCGACGTCCGCCATCAGGATCGTCGCCAGCCGGCGCTCGATCGGCTGCTCGCCAAGCGTGTCTTTGTCCATGGCCCGCCGCGCTGTTGCGCGAAACGTGAACGCACCCTGCCGGGCACGCGAGCCCGAAGTGTAAGTCAAACGTCATGTCGCCGGAATCGTCGCGACCGCAGAACGCTGTCATCTTGCTGACGGCTGAAGCGCTCGACGTCCCTTGGTACAATCCCGCCGCCTACCAGGAGAGGATGCGATGACGATCTCGATGTATCAGGCCTCGGTGCCGCTGATGACGAAGATGCTGATCAACCTGAAGTCCATTCTGCAGAAGGCCATCGCGCACGCGAAGGCGAAGAAGATCGAGGAGTCGGCGCTCCTCAACGCGCGCCTGTACCCGGACATGTTCGTGTTGACGCGGCAGGTGCAGATCGCCTGCGATTTCGGGCGCGCCACGGCCGCGCGGCTGGCCGGCCAGGAGCCTCCGGCGTACGAAGAGAACGAGCAGAGCCTGGCCGAGCTGGTATCCCGCATCGAGCGCAGCGTCGACTATCTGCAGAGCCTGAAACCGCAGCAGATCGACGGCTCGGAGACGCGCGAGATCGTTCGCCCCGTCCGGGGCGAGCCGCATAAGTTCACCGGCATCAACTACCTCTTTCAGTTCGCGCTGCCGAACTTCTTCTTCCACGTCACGACCGCGTACGCCATCCTGCGGCACAACGGGATCGAGATCGGCAAGTACGACTTCATCGGCGCGCTGGATTAGCCCGCCCCGGCGAGAGGGGATTTTCAGAGCCCTCCGCGTCCGCGCTTCACGCTACAGCGGCGGGGCGAACCTAGCCCGTTCGGCGCGAGCCGCGAGCCCGGCGAACGCTTCGCGCAGCTGAGGCCGGCGCGGCGGGCTAATCCGCCCTGCCGGATCTCTATAGGACTGGGAATTACAAGCACGAAACTTCTGGTTTCTTCCCAGGGTCGCCCTAATTTTGTAGGGTTGGATTCTCAGGCGATTGCCGCCGTAGCGTCGCAGGGTCAACCCTCAATGCCGAAGATCTACGTCATCCACGAAAACGACGCCTGGGTCGAGGCGCTGCGCGACGCATTCGCGGCGCTCGAGCTGCCGTACGAAGAATGGTTTCTGAGCGAGGGCAAGCTCGACCTCGCAGAGCCACCCCCGGAAGGCGTCTTCTACAACCGCATGAGCGCGTCGTCGCACACGCGCGGGCACCGTTACGCCGCCGAGCTGACGGGCGGCGTGCTGGCGTGGCTGGAGCTGCATTCCCGCCGCGTCATCAACGACAGCCGGGCGTTGCGGCTCGAGATCAGCAAGGTGGCGCAGTACGCTGCGCTGGCGCCGCACGGGATTCGCACGCCGCACACCATCGCTGCGGTGGGGCGCGACGCGATCCTCGCCGCCGCGAGAAAGATGAGCCTGCCGTTTATCACCAAGCACAACCGCGCCGGCAAGGGGTTGGGCGTCAGGCTGTTCCAGAGCGCCGATGCGCTGCAGGATTACGTCGACAGCCCCACGTTCGAAGATTCGGTCGACGGCATCACGCTCATACAGCAATACATACGCGCACCCGAGCCTTTCATCACGCGCGTCGAGTTCGTGGGCGGCAAGTTCCTTTATGCGGTACGCGTGGACACGACGCTCGGCTTCGAGCTGTGCCCCGCCGACGTCTGCGACGTCGGCGATGCGTTCTGCCCCGTCGGCGAAACGCCGGCGCCGACGGCCGCGCCGCGGTATCGCATCCTGCGCGGATTCAGCCATCCGATCGTCGAGCGCTACCGCCGGTTCATCGAGGCCAACGGCATCGGAATCGCCGGGATCGAATTCATCACCGACGAGACGGGCGAGCTGTACACCTACGACGTCAACACCAACACGAACTACAACAGCGCGGCCGAGGCCGAGGCCGGCATCTACGGCATGCGCGCGATCGCGGCCTTCCTCGGCCGCGAGCTGAAAAAGCTCAAGCCGGCGAAGCAGGACACGAGAGTCGCGGCGTAATCGCTCAGCGCACGCGCGCCATCGCGCGCGGCAGCTCGAGCACGGGCTGCGGCGCATCTGCGACGGTGGAAGTTCGCGCCGCCATCTCGTCGACGAGCCGCGCTACGCCCCCTTCCTGCGGCAGAGACACACCGTAGTGGAGCAGGCGGCCGCCGCGATAGATCGCAAGCGTCGGAAAATTCTCAATGTCGATGTCGCCGCAGATCTCGCTGTCGTCCTCAACGTCGAGCCAGACGAAGACTTCGCGCGGCCGCGCCTCCGCGATGCGCTCGAAGGAGCTCCGAAACGCGGTGCAGGTGTCGCACCACGCGGCGCAGAGGCACACGACGACGAGCGAAGAGCCGTCGCTCAAACGATCCGCGAGATCGTCCGGGAGCCCGGCTTTGGTGTCCGCGACGCTCATCAGCCCAAGCTCGGCGCGAGCTTCCGCCGCATCGCCGCGTCGGATTCTCCGGCTCGCGCGCTGAAGTCGAGCAACTGATCCTCGCCGATCCTGCCGACAGCGAAGTAAGTCGCGTCGGGATTTGCGATATAGAAGCCCGACACCGAGGCCGCGGGAAGCATGGCGTAGCTCTCGGTGAGCGCCATTCCGACCTTTTTCGCCTGGAGCAGGCTGAAGAGCCCCGCCTTCGCCGTGTGATCGGGACAGGCGGGGTAACCTGGTGCCGGGCGAATCCCCTGATATTCCTCTCGGATCAGCGCCGCGTTGTCGAGCCGCTCGTCGCGCGCGTAGCCCCAGAATTCACGGCGCACTCTCATGTGCAGCCACTCTGCGAAGGCTTCGGCCAGACGGTCGGCGAGCGCCTTGAGCATGATCGCGCTGTAGTCGTCCTTCTTCGCTTCGAACTCGGCGAGCTTCTTCTCGATCCCGATCCCCGCGGTCACCGCGAAAGCGCCGGCGTAATCCCTGACTCCGGAGGATTTCGGCGCAACGAAGTCGGCGAGGCAATAGTTAGGCTTGCCCGCGGGTCGTTCGTTCTGCTGGCGAAGGTTGCGCCAGGCGAGCGCGAGCGAAGTTCGCGCTTCGTCGGCATACAGCTCGATGTCGTCGCCGGCGGAATTCGCAGGCATCAGCGCGATCACTCCCTGTGCGGCAAGCCAGCGGCCCTGGATCACCTGTTTCAGCATCGCCTGACCTTCGGCGTAGACGTTGCGCGCTGCCTCGCCGAGCAGCGGGTCGTCGAGAATCGCCGGAAACGGTCCCGACAATTCCCAGGTCTGAAAGAACGGAGCCCAGTCGATGTACTGAGCGAGCTCTGCCAAGTTGGCGTTCCTGATCTCGCGCCGGCCGATCAGGGCTGGCTTGACCGGTGCATGCCGTGTCCAGTCCGCCTTGAACGCGTTGGCGCGGGCCGCGGCGAGCGAGATCAGGGCCGGTCCCTTTTTTGCCGCGTGCTGCGCGCGGATCTTTTCGTAATCGGCGGCGACGTCGGCGGCGTAGTTGCTCTTCAGCTCGGGAGAAAGCAGGCTCGCTGCGACGCCGACCGCTCGCGACGCGTCGGGAACGTACACGGTGACGCCGCCGTAGTTGGGCGCGATCTTCACCGCAGTATGCACCCGCGAAGTGGTTGCGCCGCCGATCAAGAGCGGCTGCGCCATTTCGAGCCGCTGCATCTCGTGCGCAACGTATGCCATTTCCTCGAGCGAAGGCGTGATCAGTCCCGAGAGACCGACGAGATCAGCGCCGCGTTCGCGCGCCGTGTCGAGAATCTTCTGCGCCGGAACCATCACGCCGAGATCGATTACCTCGAAGTTGTTGCACTGGAGCACGACGCCGACGATGTTCTTGCCGATGTCGTGCACGTCGCCCTTGACCGTCGCCATCACGATCGTCCCCTTGGGCTTGCCGGTATCTCCTGACCTGGCCTTCTCCGCCTCGATGTAAGGCACGAGGTGCGCGACCGCCTGTTTCATCACGCGTGCGCTCTTCACTACCTGCGGCAGGAACATCTTGCCGGCGCCGAAGAGATCGCCGACGACGTTCATGCCGGCCATGAGCGGCCCCTCGATCACCTGGATCGGACGAGGATACTTCTGCCGCGCCTCCTCGGTGTCCTCGATGATGAAAGTCGCGGTACCCTTCACCAGCGCGTACGAGAGCCGTTCTTCCACGCTGCCGCTTCGCCAGGCGACGTCTTCCTCCGCGCGCTTGCCTTGCTTCTTGTAGGTTTCGGCGAAGGCGACTAGGCGCTCGGTCGCGTCCGGCCGGCGATTGAGCACCGCGTCTTCCACGCGCTCGCGCAGCTCCGTGTCGAGATCGTCGTAGACCCCGAGCTGCCCGGCATTGACGATGCCCATCGTCAGCCCCGCGCGGATCGCGTGATAGAGGAACACCGTGTGGATCGCCTCGCGCACCGGATCGTTGCCGCGGAAGCTGAATGAAACGTTCGAGATGCCGCCCGAAAGCTTCGCGTGCGGCAGGTGCTGCTTGATCCATTTGGCGGCGCGGATGAAATCGACCGCGTAGTTCGCATGCTCCTCGATACCGGTGGCGATCGCGAACACGTTCGGGTCGATGATGATGTCCTCGGCGGGAAAGCCGACGCGATCGAGAAGCAGGTCGTAGGCGCGCCTCGCGACCTCGATGCGCCGCTCGAAGGTATCGGCCTGGCCGCGCTCGTCGAAGGACATCACGATCGCCGCGCCACCGTAGCGCCGCACGAGCTTCGCCTGGCGCAGGAACTCGGACTCGCCCTCCTTGAGCGAGATCGAATTCACCACGGGCTTGCCCTGCACGCACTTCAGTCCGGCCTCGATCACGTCCCACTTTGACGAGTCGATCATGACCGGCACGCGCGCAATGTCGGGCTCGGCGGCGATCAAGTTGAGAAAGCGCGTCATCGCCGCCTCGGAATCGAGCATCGCCTCGTCCATGTTGACGTCGATCATCTGCGCGCCGTTCGCGACCTGCTGGCGCGCGATCTCCACCGCACCGGCGAAATCGCCGGCGAGGACGAGCCGCGCGAAAGCGCGCGATCCCGTGACGTTGGTGCGCTCGCCGACGTTGACGAAAAGCGAGTCGTCGTCGATGGTCAGCGGCTCGAGGCCGGCGAGTCGCATGGGCCGGAACATGAAATCCTTCAGCTTGCTGCCGGCACCTGCCGCGGCGCAACGTTCTCGACGGCCCGCACGATCGCGCGAATGTGCTCTGGTGTCGTTCCGCAGCAACCGCCAACGATGTTGACGAAGCCGTTGCGCGCGAAATCGCCGAGGAGACGCGCTGTGGTTTCCGGCGATTCGTCGTATCCGGTGTCACTCATCGGATTGGGAAGCCCTGCATTCGGATAACAGGAGACGAAAGTGTCGGCGACACGCGACATCTCCTCGATGTAGGGTCGCATCAGGGCCGCTCCCAGCGCGCAGTTGAGGCCCACAGCAAATGGCTTCGCGTGGCGCACCGAGTTCCAGAACGCTTCCGTGGTCTGCCCGGAGAGCGTGCGTCCCGACGCGTCGGTGATGGTTCCGGAGACGATCAGCGGCAGACGAAGTCCGTGCGCATCGAAGTACTCGTCGATGGCGAAGAGCGCGGCTTTGGCGTTGAGCGTGTCGAAGACCGTCTCCACGAGCAGCAGGTCGACGCCGCCTTCGACCAGCGCCGCTACGGCTTCGCCATAGGCCGACTTCAGCTCATCGAAGCTCACGTTGCGGAACCCCGGATCGTTGACGTCCGGAGAAATCGTTGCCGTGCGGTTGGTGGGCCCGAGCGCGCCCGCGACGAAACGCGGCTTGTCCGGAGTCTTCAACGTCCACGCATCCGCGCACTCTCTCGCGAGCCGTGCGGCAGCGTAGTTGATCTCGCGTACCTTACCCTCGAGGCGATAGTCGGCCTGTGCGATGCGCGTGGCGTTGAAGGTGTTGGTCTCGATGATATCGGCGCCAGCCTCGAGAAAAGCGTGATGGATCGCGCGCACGACCTCCGGTTTGGTCAGCGCCAGGAGATCGTTGTCGCCTTTGACATCGCAGGAATGCGCTGCGAGATTGCAGGCGGCCGGCCCGCGATAATCCCCCTCCCCGAGCTTGTAGCCCTGAATCATGGTGCCCATCGCGCCGTCGAGCACGAGGATGCGCTCTCTCGCGAGCTTCGTGAGCAACGCTGTCTTGTCCGTAGCGTTCATCTTGGCCTCATCCAAACAAAAAACCCGTTCAGCTTCTCTGCCGAGCGGGTTTCGGTGACTCAGTCGAAAGCGCCGCTTTAGCAGGATTTGTAGAGCGCCCGCAAGCTGGGATCAAATCGGCGCTGTTGCCCACAACTTAAGGGCTACTGCGTTGATTGTCAACCGTCGCATCCGATCGGGTACCATCGCGGAAGCCGGCATAGAGCCAAGCTTCACGCCGGCCGGAGAGCATTCGATGATCGGCAAACGCTCTAATCTCGCATACGGCACGCTCGGCACCCTGTTTCATGACGCCGATACGCCGTGTGCGAGCACGGCGGAAGTTGCCTGGTACGTGGCGCATCTGCCGCGCAACGAGGGCATCGTTCTCGAGGCGATGGCCGGATCGGGGCGGCTCCTGATGCCGCTGCTCGACGAAGGCTTCCAGGTGCATGGCGTCGACAGCTCGGAGGCAAGGATCGCGAGCTGCGAAAAGCGCCTCGCGGCGAGCGGCCACAAGACGCAGCTCTACCGGCAGGACATTTCCACGCTCAATCTTCCCTCACGCTACGCGGCTGCGTTCGTCGCGGGCGGGTCGTTTCAATCGCTGACCAACCCCGTTGCGGCGCTCGACGCGCTGTTGCGGATCCGCGCGCACCTCATCGATCCGGGGCTGCTTTTTCTCGATCTCTTCGTGCCCGCGCGGGCAACGCATCCCCCCGGGGCACCGGTCGTCGAGATACGAGTCGTCTCGCCGGCCGAGGGCACGCAGATCGGGCTACGCTCGGAGACCTTCTGCGACGTTCCGATGCGCCGCATCGACATGCGGCAGCGCTACGAGCGGCGCGAGCGCAAGGTCATCACCGGCCGCGAAGACGAAGCCCGCGCTCTCACCTGGTATTCCGAGGAAGAAGCGACGACCTTGCTGACCGACGCGGGCTATCGCGAAGTTTCAATCGACCCGGCGCCGTGGCGCAGCGAAGACGGGCGGCATTTCCTCGTCAGCGCGAGGGCGTGAACTAGCACGCGGTGTGGCGCGGCGTGCCGCGGCGAGCGGAGGCGCGATGTGGCGCAGTCGTCGTTGAGCGGGTGATTTGTGCGCGGCGACTCGTGTGTTGAGTCGCCGCCGCAAATCGGGTACC
>DATKJP010000198.1:0-1693 GCA_035543635.1 Casimicrobiaceae bacterium | reverse complement strand
GGATTTGCCTACCAGAATCTGACCGGGCGGGTGTACTACTCGCCGCGGTATCTCGGGCTCGACTCTGTGGCCGTGTACGCCGAGCTCAATTTCGCGCCACCGCTGTTCGACAGCGTTCGCCTGCTTGCGCACGTTGGAGTGCTGGGTAGCGACGCCAAGACGATTTACGGTGATCGCTCTCCGCCGGTCGTCGATTTCGCGATCGGAGCGGGCGTTGACTGGCAAGGCTTCACCTTGCAACTGAGCTGGGTCGGCGTGAACCGTTACAGCCCTGCATATCGGGTCGTCGGCTTCAGCGATCGCACCGGTCCGGTGCTATCGATTTCTCATTCGTTCTAGTCGTAAGCATTTCGTCAGTGACGACTCATGTCGACAACATGCTCGCCTGTCGGGCGGCGTCACGGATCATTCTGCCTTATGACAGCATTTGCGGTCCCCAAGCACCTATCGCGCTTGCATGTCGATCTATCGCACACTCCATCGCGCGCCGCAGAGCGACGTGCATCATGACGTCGATCACGTGACCATCTCGCCCAAGCGCGAACGCGAGGGATTTTCGACGACACACGGGCAGGATTGGGCGGCTCGAAGAAAGGCGAGGCCGGCTGACGTGCTGTTGCCGACGACCATCCGGTGGCTCGCTGCCTTGCCGCGCGAAGTGCAGCCTCTGGCGCTGGGTGATGCCTTCCCGCGCATTGCAAACCTGCTGGCGAGACTCTGGCCAAGCGCGAGCGCGCTCAACGGGTACATGAGCGAGCTGCTCGTCGACAGGCGCGGAGGGCGGAAGGGTTTTCCGGTGGAAATCTTGGCCGATCTGCATCGGCTACGCGCGTATCACCGCAAGTTGCATCCGGATGAGGCGGATCTCTGGGATCAGCCAAGATTGACGCGGTGATCAGCGCGAAGCCGTTGACTCGCGTGACGTTTCCGTCCGGGTAACCGCTGCGGGCTGCTTGTAGCTTCAGCGAAGCGCAGTCTCGAGCGTCTTCCGGACGCTGCTCGCGAAGTCGCTGGGCAGAGGGCGCACCACGCCAGGTCGCTTCACAGCCGCCCAGATCGGATCAGGGAAGTGGGCGTCGTCGCGATAGCGCGGAATGATGTGCCAATGCAGATGAGGCGTCTGATTCCCGAGGCTCGCGAGGTTGATCTTGTCCGGTGCGAGCAGCTTTCGCAGCGCCTGCTCCACGAGCGCGACGACCTTCATCACGTGCGCTCGCGCAGCCTCGTCGAGATCCGTGAACTCGGTGACGTGCGCATTCCAGATCACGCGGCAGAAGCCCGGGAACTTCGCGTCCGAGACGTGCAGCACGCGACAATGAGCGTCAGACCACAGGACGGTCTCGCCTGTCGGATTGCAGAAGATGCAGCCTGCTTGAGGCATTCAACGGCTCCTAGTCGTCGCGTGTCACGCAGTCGTCATTACAACGGGCGCATGATCGCTCGTGCCTACGTCGGCCAGGACTCTGCAGCCCGTTGCACGCTCGGCGATCGCACGCGAGGCGAGGATGTAGTCGATGCGCCAGCCGATGTTGCGCTGGCGCATGTTGCGCCACGGCGGCCACCAGGTGAACAGACCTTCGTTGTCGGGATCGAGCCCGCGCGTCACGTCGACGAGATTGCCGCCGAGCAGCGCCTCGAAAAGATCTCGCTCCTCGGGCCGCTGACCGATGACGTCGGCTTTGCGCTCCTTGGG
>DATKJP010000197.1:0-22362 GCA_035543635.1 Casimicrobiaceae bacterium | reverse complement strand
TACGAATCCCGCGAATCGCGACGAGATCGTCGGCTGCGTCGAGGAAGCCGATCCCGCAGAGGTCTCGCGCGCCGTCGGCATTGCCTGCGGTGCAGGAAGCGCGTGGTCGCGCATGCCGGCTGTGACACGCGCCGGGTGCCTGGACCGCGCGGCCGATCTGATCGAAAGCGAGCGGGCGATGCTCATCGCGATCGCTGTGCGCGAGGCAGGCAGGACGCTCGGGAACGCGATGGGCGAGATCCGCGAGGCGGCCGATTTCTGCCGTTACTACGCTGCCCAGGCACGCCGCGAGCTTGCTGCCGCGACACCGCTCGGACCGATCGTGTGCATCACACCGTGGAATTTTCCGCTGGCGATCTTCGTCGGCGAGGTGAGCGCGGCGCTGGCGGCCGGCAATCCGGTGCTGGCCAAGCCCGCGGAGCAGACGCCGCTAATGGCGGCCGCGGCCGTCTCACTGCTGCATCGCGCCGGCGTCCCGCACGCAGCGCTCCAACTGCTTCCCGGACGTGGCGAGACAGTCGGCGCAGCGCTGGTCGCGGATCCACGCATCGCTGGCGTGCTCTTCACCGGCTCGACCGCCGTCGCGCGCGGCATCAATCGGCAGCTCGCGCTGCGGAGCGACGATCCGGTTCTCATCGCCGAAACCGGAGGACAGAACGCGATGATCGTCGACAGCTCCGCGCTGCCGGAGCAGGTCGTGATCGACGCGACAACCTCGGCCTTCGACAGCGCCGGCCAGCGCTGCTCGGCGCTGCGCGTGCTCTGCCTTCAGGACGACATCGCTGATCGCGTGCTGACGATGCTCAAAGGCGCGATGGCGGAGCTTGCTATCGGCGACCCGCGGCATCTCGATGTCGATGTGGGGCCGGTGATCGACGCGGACGCTCGCGCGGCTCTCGAAGCGCACGTCGCGCGCATGCGCGAGAAGGACGCGCGTGTGTTGCAGCTGCAGTTGCCGGTGGATTGCGCGCACGGCAGCTTCTTTCCGCCGACGCTGATCGAGATCGACAGCCTCAAGGCGCTCACGGGAGAGGTTTTCGGTCCGGTGCTGCACGTGCTGCGCTTCCGCCAGGACGCGCTCGATCGACTCGTCGACGAAATCAACGCCACGGGTTACGGATTGACGCACGGGATTCAAACGCGCATCGACGAAACCGTGGAGGCGGTCCGCACGCGTGTGCACGCCGGCAACACTTACGTCAACCGCAACATGATCGGTGCGGTCGTCGGAGTGCAGCCGTTCGGCGGCGAAGGTCTCTCAGGCACGGGGCCAAAGGCAGGCGGCCCGCATTATCTCCGGCGGCTCGTGCGCGAGCTGCCGGCGCCGCCGGCGCTCGACGGCGAGCTGGCGCTGCCCGGCCCGACGGGCGAGACGAATACGCTATGGCTCGCACCGCGTGGCCGGATTGCCTGTCTCGCCGCGAGCGAACCCGCGCTACGCGCGCAGGTCGAGAGCGCACATCGCGCCGGCAACCTGGCTTTGCTGACGCGCTCGCCGCTAGCGGAGGCCATCGCGCATGCAATGGACGAACGCTGCGAGATCGTCGGCGACGCGCTTGCGTCGAAGCCCGATGCGGTACTTGTCGACGCGAATCGACTTGCGAGCGAGGCGAGGCGCCGGCTCGCCGAATCCGACGGCCCGATCGTGCCGATCGTCGTCGCCGATGCCAGTGGTCGCTACGACCTTTCGCGCCTCGTGCACGAACGCACGCTCACGATCAATACGACCGCGTCAGGCGGCAACGCATCGCTGCTCTCGCTTGGCGAGACGCCCTGAGCGATGCAATTCTTCGACGCCGAGGCGATTCGAACGCGGCTGTCGTGGCCGCGCATGCTCGAAGCGCTCGAAGAAGCGCTGCGCGCCGAGGTGGAAGCGCCGCTGCGTGCGCACCACTCGATCGCGGTTCCAGGCGAGCCGTCGGCAACGCTCCTCGCGATGCCGGCGTGGCGAAGCGGCCGGCGCATCGGTGTCAAGCTCGTGACCGTTTTTCCTGGCAACACCGATCACGGCAAGCGCTCCGTCGCCGCGATCTACGTGCTCTTCGATGCGCGCGACGGAACACTGATCGCGCTTCTCGACGGTGAAGAGCTGACGGCGCGGCGTACTGCGGGCGCGTCCGCGTACGCCGCTTCGAAGCTCGCTCGCCGCGATGCCCGGCGGCTGCTGATGGTCGGTGCGGGAAGAATGTCGCGGCCGTTGATCGAGGCACACCGAAACGTCCGGCCGATCGAGCGGATCGACATCTGGAGCCGAACGATCGAGCATGCGCGCGCGACCGCATCAGCTTGCGCGAATGAGGGTATTCCTGCAAAGGCAATCTCCGAGCTGGAAGCAGCGGTTCGGGAAACCGACATCGTTTCCTGCGCGACGCTCGCCACCGCGCCGCTTGTGCGCGGCGAATGGCTGCGGCCCGGCACTCACCTCGATCTCATCGGCGCGTTCAGAAAAGACATGCGCGAGTCGGACGACCGCACGATGCAGCGCGCCAATCTCATCGTCGTCGACGACCGCACAGCCGCACTGGCCGAAGGTGGCGATGTCGTTCAGGCGATCGCCAGCGGCGCGATCGTCCGCGAAAAAATCGCCGCTGAGCTTCGCGACCTTGCGCGCGGCGCGCATCCGGGTCGCACGCGCGACGACGAGATTACCGTCTTCAAGTCGGTCGGCTTCGCGCTGGAAGATCTTGCTGCCGCGGAGGCAGTGGTCGACGCGACGTCGTAGGGTGGTGCGCCGCGCCTGCCGAACAGTTACTCGATTGCCGACGTCGACTTCGCCCGCTCGCGCAACACGAACTTCTGGATCTTGCCGGTCGAGGTCTTGGGCAGCTCACAGAACACGACTCGCTTCGGCGCCTTGAAGCGCGCGAGAAGCTTCCGGCAGTGCTCGATCAGCTCCTCCTCGGTCACGGTCGCGTCGGGCTTCACTTCGACGAAGGCGCAGGGCGTCTCACCCCACTTCGCGTCCGGCTGCGCGACGACCGCCGCCGCGAGCACGGCCGGATGGCGGTAGAGCGTGTCCTCGACTTCGAGCGAGCTGATGTTCTCGCCGCCCGAGATGATGACGTCCTTGGATCGGTCCTTGATCTTCACGTAGCCGTCCGGCTGCATCACCGCGAGATCTCCGGAGTGGAACCAGCCGCCGGCAAACGCCTCCGCGGTCGCCTTCGGATTCTTGAGGTAACCCTTCATGGTGATGTTGCCGCGGAACATGATCTCTCCCATCGTCTCGCCGTCCCGCGGCACTTCGCTCATTGTGGTCGGATCCATGACCGTCACGCCTTCCTCGCAGGTGTAGCGCACGCCCTGCCGCCCGTTGCGCTCGGTGCGTCCGCCGATGTCCATCGCGTCCCATTCGGCGTGCTTGGCGCATACCGCCGCTGGGCCGTAGGTCTCGGTGAGCCCGTATACATGCGTGATGTCGAAGCCGATGCGCTGCATGCCCTCGATGACGGAAGCCGGAGGTGCGGCAGCGGCGACGAGGCAGCTCACCTTGTGCTTGATGTCGCGCTTCCATTCTTCGGGCGCATTGATGAGCATCGCATGCACGATCGGCGCGCCGCAGTAGTGCGTCACCTCGTGCGCGCGAATCGCATCGAGAATGAGCTTCGCGTCGACGCGCCTCAGGCACACGTTGGTCCCCGCGTTGGCGGCCATCGTCCACGGAAAGCACCAGCCGTTGCAGTGGAACATCGGCAGCGTCCAGAGGTACACCGCGTGCCGCGGCATGCCCCAGTCGATGATGTTGGAGAGCGCGTTGAGATACGCGCCGCGATGGTGATACACCACTCCTTTCGGATTGCCTGTCGTGCCCGAGGTGTAGTTGAGCGAGATCGCCTGCCATTCGTCCGCAGGATGCTTCCAGGCAAAGTCGGCATCGCCGCTGGCCATGAACGCTTCATAATCCGTCTCCCCGAGCCGCTTGCCACCCGGTCCGAGCGGATCGGCAATGTCGATCACGCTGAGCTTCCGCCCGAGCTTCGTTAGGGCGGCTCCGATCGTGGACGAGAATTCGGTGTCCGTGATGAGCAGCTTCGCGCCGCCGTGCTGGAGCATGAACGCGATCGCGTCGGCGTCGAGGCGGGTGTTGAGTGTGTTGAGCACACCGCCGCTCATCGGCACGCCGAAGTGCGCCTCGACCATCTCGGGCGTATTCGATGCCATCACCGCAACGGTATCCCCGGTGGAGATGCCGGCCCTGGCAAGCGCCGAGGCGAGGCGGCGCGCTCGCGCATAGGTCTCGGCCCAGGTGTAGCGGCGCTCACCGTGGATGATCGAAGTCAGCTTCGGATAGACGTAGGCCGTGCGCGCGATCAGCGACAACGGTGTCAGCGGCGTGTAGTTGGCAGCGTTGCGGTCGAGATCGGTCTCGAAGGCGTTGGACATCGTGCTTCTCCCGAACAGGGTCATGCCATGGTAAACAATCGCTCCGAAAACTGGAATTGCGCGGGATCAGACACGGCTGCGGCCTCCTTGCGCCCAGCACCGGGCATGCAAGGGGCGCGCGCCGGCCGCTGCGGCCACTCGCGGACCTTCGACCGCCGCTCGCTTTGCTCGCGGGTTCCCCTCTCGCTGCTCGGACCGCTACAATCGCGGCATGGGCCATCGCCTGTCCAAGATCGTCACGCGCACCGGCGATGCCGGAACAACGGGCCTCGGCGATGGACGCCGGGTGGCGAAGGACTCGGCCCGCATCGAGGCGATCGGCGCCGTGGACGAGCTCAATTCCGCGCTCGGCGTGCTGCTCGCGGAGCCGTTGCCCGACTCGGTTTCCGGCTGCCTCGTCGAAGTGCAGCACGACCTCTTCGATCTGGGCGGAGAGCTTTCGATCCCGGGCTACGAGGCGATGCGCGAAGCGCAGGTGCTGCGGCTCGAGGACGCCGTCGAGCGCTTCAATACCGAGCTTCCGCCGCTCAAGGAATTCATCCTGCCCGGCGGCACGCGCGCGGCGAGCCTCGCGCACGTCGCGCGTACGGTCTGCCGTCGCACCGAGCGCACTGTTGTGCGTTTGGCCGCGAGCGAACCGGTGCGCGACTGCACGCGCAAGTATCTCAACCGGCTCTCGGACCTCCTGTTCATCCTCGCGCGGGTGCTCAATCGCGCTGGCGGCGCGCCGGATGTGCTCTGGCGCAAGGATCGCGGCCGCGGCTGACCCATGGCGGCGGATCCGCGCAAGCAGCTCGAGCGCAGCGCCCGCCTGATGGAGCTTCTCGCGCGCACTGCGCTTGGGGACCGGCAGGCCTTCGCGGAGCTTTACCGCCTTTCGTCCCCGCATCTGTATGCGGTCGCGCTGCGTATATTAAGAGATGCGGCCGCGGCCGAGGAGGTTCTCCAGGAGAGCTTCGTCAACGTTTGGCACCACGCCGGATCGTATGTCGCAGCGCGGAGCCAGCCGTTGACGTGGTTGACCAGCATCGTCCGCAATCGTTGCCTGGATCAACTGCGCCGGCGTGAGGTTGAAACGGTGGCGATCAACGATGAGGAAGATGCCGTGAGCGTGGCCGCGGAAGGACCGACAGCCCTCGAGATGCTAATCGCCGGCGCGGACGCGCGCGCCGTCAAAGGCTGCGTCGAGGCGCTCGATGCAGGGCCTAAACAAGCGATCGCGTTGGCGTTCTACCATGGCCTTTCGCACTCCGAGCTGGCGCGGCATCTGAAGCAGCCGCTCGGCACGGTGAAGTCCTGGGTGCGTCGCGGGCTCGAGCGCCTGCGCGACTGTCTCGACGAAATGGGTGTGACGCGATGAATCCGCGCGCACCCGGCCGCGCCGACGCGCTCGCCGCGCAATACGTGCTGGGCACGCTGCGCGGGCGCACGCGGGGGCGCTTTGAGCGCTTGGCGCGCTCTGATCCGGCGCTCGGCGACGCGATCAGGCAATGGGAAGAGCGGCTCGCGCCATTGGCCGAGCAGTTGCCGCCGGTGCGGCCGCCGGCGCGCGTGTGGCAGGCAATTCTCAGCCGCATTCGCGGCGGTCGAGCGAGCACGCGATCGACGCTGTGGTCGAATCTCGGATTGTGGCGCGGGCTCGCGCTAGCAGGCCTTGCATCCGCGTTCGTTCTCGCAGTCGCGCTCTTCACGCCGGCGCCGGAGCGTCCCCAAGGGACGCTGGTGGCCGTGCTTGCGGGCAGCGACGCCAAGGCAGCACTGATCGCTTCCGCGGATCGCTTCGGGCGCTATCTCACCGTCAAAGCCATCTCGCGGATCGACGTTCCCGCCGACCGTTCGCTGCAGCTTTGGATGCTGCCCGGAACGGGCAACCCGCGCTCGCTCGGAACCTTCGACGCGAATGTCGCGGCGCGCGTGACTCTCTCGGCCGAGGCCGACGCGGCGCTGCGCAACATTCCCGCGCTCGCGGTGAGCCTCGAGCCGCGCGGCGGATCGCCGACCGGGTTGCCGACGGGACCGGTCCTCTACACCGGGCCGGTGCAGCGATTGTATTGATCGACATCCGCTCAACTCTCTTGACCGATCGGCGCCATTTTGTTGGGATGATTGCAGCAGGGCTTGTCCTCGGCCCAGCCGCTGCTCGCGCGCAATCCGCCACCAAAACCCGCCGCATCGGCGTCCTGGTGCCCGTTTCGCCCGGTGTTCCGCAATACGAGGAACCGCTGCGCGAGCTCGGGTGGATCGAAGGCAGGAATATCGTCACCGAGCGCCGCATCACGAACGGTGTCGCCTTTCTGCAACGCGGCGCGGATGAGCTCGTCCGCCTGAAAGTGGATTTGATCGTCACCGATGGCACGGATGCGGCGCTCGCCGCGAAAAAGGCCACCACGAGCATCCCTATCGTCATGGCTGCCGTCGGCGACCCGGTCGGCATGGGAATCGTCGCGAGCCTTGCCCGTCCCGGCGGGAACGTCACCGGCTATTCGATGGCTTACCCGGAGATCACCGTCAAGCGGGCATCGCTGCTCCATGAGCTGCTGCCGGCCTCGCAGCGCGTTGCGCTGATATTCGCCGGGACCTCGGCGGGGAGGGTTTTGCGCAAGACGGCCGAAGACGCGTATCGGTCGTTAGGTATCACAGCGGTTGCGATCGACTACGTCCTCTCTCCGCAAGGGGTCCAGGACGGCATCGCCGAGGCGGCTCGCCAGCATGCAACGGCGCTCGACATCCCGGTGGTCCTCGATCCTGAGCCTTCGCGCCAGGTGATGGAAGCTGCGATGCGCCATCAGTTGCCGGCGCTCGTGAACGGAAGGACGATGCTCGAGGCGGGTGGACTGATGTCGTTCGCCAACAAGCTCGACGATCAGGGCCAGCGCGTGGCCATCATGATCGACAAGATCCTCCGCGGCGCCAAGCCGGGCGACATGCCGATCGAGCAGCCGACGACGTTCGAGCTGTTGATCAACCTCAAGACCGCCGCGACGCTCGGAGTCGCGGTCCCGCAATCGCTGCTGCTACGCGCGGACCAAGTGATTCGCTAGGCTCGGAGAGCACGTTGGCGCCGGTCATCCCTCCGGCGTGATCTTCTGCGCCTTGATGAGCTTGCCCCACTTTTCGGTATCGCGCTTGAGCAGCTCGGCCAGCGCCTCTGGCGACGATGCCGCGGGCACCGCACCGCTCGAGATGAGTTTCTCGGCGACCGACGGTGTCGCGAGCGTCTTGCGCACGGCATCGTTCAGCGCGTTGATCACCGCCGGCGGTGTTTTCGCAGGTGCGAACAGCGCATACCAGTTGTTCGTATCAACACCGGGCAAGCCCTGCTCTGCGAAGCTGCGCACCTCGGGCAGCATCGGATTGCGCTTCGGCGCCGCGATGCCCAGCGCCTTGAGCCTGCCGCTCTTCACATAACCGATGAGCCCGGGCACGTCGCCGAAGAACGCGGCGACTTGACCGCCGATCACGTCGTTGATGGCAGGCGCAGCCCCTTTGTAGGGAACGTGAAGCAGATTCGCGCCCGTGGTGGCTGCGAGCTGCTCCATGGCGAGATGCGGAATGCTGCCGATCCCCGAGGAGGCGATCGCTACCGGCTGCGGCGATTTCTTCGCGTTCGCGACGAACTCCGCCGCGTCCTTCGCTGGATTGTCTGCCTTCACCACCAGCAGCTCGTCGTTGTCGACGACCAGCGACACCGGAGCGAACTCGCGCATGTCATAGGAGAGCTTGTCGTAGAGGACCGGATTGATCGCGACGGCGCCCACACTGCTCAACCATAGCGTGCTTCCATCCGGCGCCGATTGCGCGACGTTCTGTGCGGCGATCGCGCCGTTGCCTCCCGGTCTGTTGTCGACGATCACGCGCGCGTTGAGCTCCTTGCCGAGCTGCTCGGAGATCGTGCGCGCGGCGAGATCGACCGGACCTCCCGGCGGGAAGGCAACGATGAGGCGCACGAGCCGGTCCTGGGCCGATGCAGGCGCGTTAGCGACGATGCAGGTGAACGCGAGCGTCGCGGCAATGCTGCGGATCATGGATGCTCCCGATGTCGATGTCAGTGCCATGGTCAATCACAGCGGGCCGTCATGCCGCCGTCGACGACGATCTCGGTGCCGGTGATGAAGCGCGCATCGTCGGAGGCGAGAAACAATACCGCTGCAGCGGTGTCGCGCCCGTCGCCCATGAACTGGAGCGGAATGCGAGCCTGCCGCTGACGCAACAGCGCGTCGACATCGCCGCCGGCACGCTGGTCGGCAAGCCGCGCCTCGACCATCGGCGTGTGGAGGAGCCCCGGAACAACGCAGTTCACGCGTATGCCCTTCTTCGCATACTGAACGGCGACCACGCGCGAGAACTGGATCACGCCCGCCTTGGTGGCCGCGTAGGCAACCTGTGCGGAGCCGCTCCAGCGCAATGCAGACGTCGACGAGACATTCACGATCGCTCCCGCGCCTTGCCGTTCCATGACCGGCAGCACGTGCTTGCAGGCGAGGAACACGCTCTTGAGGTTGTAGTCGACCTGGGCGTCGAAGATCTCCTCGCTCATCTCGACCGGCCCTCCCGGGGCCGAGCCTCCGACGTTGTTGACCAGCACGTCAATATGGCCGAAGTCTTTCACCGCCCTCGCGACCATCGCCGCGACCGCATTAGAGTCGGTCACGTCGCATTGCACCGCCTCGATCGATGCGGTCGCTTCGCCCGCGCGCTCGAGCGTCTCGGCAACGCGCGCAAGATCGCGATCCAGGGCGAGCACTCGGGCGCCTTCCTCGGCGAAACGAACCGCGGTGGCGCGGCCATTGCCCCAGCCTGGACCAACGCAACCCGCGCCAGTGACGATTGCGACCTGGCCTTCGAAGCGCTTCATCGTTTCGATCCGAATCGATAGAGCCGTTCGGGATTCGTGACCAGCAACGCCCGCCGCTCTGCTTCGGAGGGCGCGATGAGCGCGATGAGATCGGCGAGTGTACCGTCGTCCGGAATGTGATCGAGATTCGGATGCGGCCAATCGGTGCCCCATAGCACGCGATCCGCCGCATCCTCGATCAGCGCGCGGGCGAACGGGATCGCGTCCTCGTAGGGCGGCCCTCGCCGCGAGATTCGCTCGGCGCCGGAAAGCTTGACCCAGACGCGCTCGTCGCGCATCAGCTCGCGCAGCTTGCGGAAATCGGGCTGGTCGATGCCGCGCGACGCGTCGATCCGGCCCATGTGGTCGATGACGACCGGCGCCGGCGAGCGCAGCATAGCGCTCGCCAGCTCGTGCACGAGCGAGCTCTCGAAATGCAGCTGCAGATGCCAGCCGATCGCGGCCAGCCGCTTGCCGAACGCGATCACGTCTTCGATCGGCGTGGCCGTGCCGAGATGTCGCATGTAGTTGAAACGCGCGCCACGAAAGCCAACGGCGTCGAGCCTACGCAGCTCTGCATCGCTGATCGTGAGCGGCACGAGCGCGATGCCGACGTACCTGCCATCGCGCGCAGCGAGCGCATCCTCGGTCACCCGGTTGTCGAGACCGTGCGCACCCGACTGGACGACGACGCAACGCTCGACGCCGAGGAGCGCGTGCAGCGCGAACAGCTTTTCCTTCGGAGCCTCGCAGGGCGTGAATCTGCGCTCCGCTGCGAAAGGGAAGCGCGCCTGCGGCCCGAAGACGTGCACGTGCGCGTCGCATGCGCCGGGCAGCAGCCCGAGCCGCGGACGGCTCGGCGACTGATGGTAAGAGAGCCTCGGGGACGAAGTGAGTGTCATCGCGGGGGGTGCACCGGCAGCTAACGACGTTTAACCGCGTAGCCTTCGGCCTTGTCCTCTATCTCCCATCCGGCCGCGTGCAGCTCAGCGCGCAGCCGGTCGGCTTCGGCCCAGTTCCTCGCTTCGCGCGCCGCGGCGCGCGCCGCGGCGAGCGCTTGCACGGTCTCGGGAATCGTCTCCTGCTTCGGCTGCCAGGCGCTGAGCCCGAGCCCGAACACGCGATCGAAGCGGGCAAGCGTGGCCCTTCGCGTGGCGGGAGGCAACTCGCCGCGCGCTACTTCCCAAGCGAGCGCGAGCGCTCGCGGAACATTGACATCGTCATTTACTTCCGTGGTGAAGCGCTCGAGATAGCCGGCGTCGGCTTCGCCTCCCGGCGGCAATGGGTAGAAACCGGTACGGAGTCGGTCGAGTGCGGTTGCGGCCGCATCGAGCGCGTCGAACGTGAAATTGAGCTGGCTGCGGTAATGCGCCGTTAGGCAGAGGTAGCGATAGGCGAGCGGATCGTAGCCGCGGTCGGTGAGCGTCTTCAGTCGCAGAAACTCGCCCGTCGACTTCGCCATCTTGGCGTCGCCTTCGAGCAGAAAGTACCCGTGCATCCAGAAATTCGCGAGCCGTGTTCCGACCCGCGCCTCGGTCTGTGCAATCTCGTTGGTGTGATGCACGGCGATGTGGTCTTCGCCGCCGCAATGGATGTCGAAGAAATCGCCCAGATATTTCTGCGCCATCGCCGAGCACTCGATGTGCCAGCCGGGAAAGCCCTTCCCCCAGGGGCTGTCCCACTCCATCTGCCGTTTCGCGTCCGGTGGCGAGAACTTCCACAGCGCGAAATCGGTGGGGTGGCGCTTCTCGGCCACGTCGACCCGCTTGCCTGCCTCAAGCCCCGCCTTGTCGAGACGCGCGAGATAACCGTAATCCGGCTGCTTGCTGGTGTCGAAGTAGATGCCGTCCGAAGTTCGGTACGTGTAGCCCTTCTTCTCGAGATCGGCGATGAACTCGATCTGCTCGCGGATGTGGTCGGTGGCGCGCGGCAGCTCGGACGGCGGCTCGATGTTGAGCGCCCGCATGTCCTCGAGAAAGGCCTCCGTGTAGAGGCGCGCGATCTCCCAGGCGCTTTTGCCGGTGCGGCGGGAGCCCTTCTCCATCTTGTCCTCGCCTTCGTCGGCGTCGGAGACGAGATGCCCGACGTCGGTGATGTTCATCACGTGCAGCACGCGATACCCGTTCCACTCGAGCACGCGCTTGAGCACGTCCTCGAACAGGAAGGTGCGGAAGTTGCCGATGTGCTGGTAGTCGTAGACCGTCGGACCGCAGGTGTACATCCGGACCGGGCCGGACTTGAGCGGCGCGAAGTCGCGCAGGCTGCGCGTGTAGTTGTCGTAGAGCTTGAGCGGCGGCGCGGTCACAGCGGCTTCGTCATGACATAGTCGTCCATCACGAAGCCGCTGCCGATATCGACGACCACCGCTTCGCGAATCGCAAAGCCGCTCTTCTCGTAGGCGCGGATTGCCTGGAGATTGTTCTTGTTCACGTTGAGGATGATCGCGGTGCGACTCTGCTCCCTTGCGGCTTCCTCCGCGCGAGCGATCAGCCGCCTTCCGACGCCGCAACGCTGATAATCCTGGTGAACGTAGAGCTTCTCGATCTTGAGCTCGCGCGCGCCAGCGCGATGATAAGCGGAGAATCCAATGAAGCGCCCGTTCATCCACGCGAGATCGAGCCCGGCGCCCTCCTCTTGGATGAACCGTGATAGCGCAGCATGCGAGTAACCATGCCCGAGCATGTAGTCGATCTGTTCGTGCGTGATGATGCCGGGGTAATGCCGACGCCAGATCACCCCCGCGAGCTCAGCCACCCTGGCCAGATCGGCATCGGTCGCGCCGACGATGGAAAGCGCATCGATGTCAGTCATTTCGACCGAGCATAGCACGCACGCGGTAGAATCACGCGCTTCGCAATGCCGTCCACATCCGCGCCCGTTAACTCGCCTGCTCCGCTGACCGCGCGCAGCCTTGCTGCGCTGCTCCTCGTCTTCGCACTCGTCTGGTTCTGCAATCTCGATTTTCGCCGTCTCGTTCATCCCGACGAGGGCCGCTATGCCGAGATTCCGCGCGAGATGGTCGCGAGCGGCGACTGGGTCACGCCGCGTCTCGACGGCGTCAAGTACTTCGAGAAACCCGCGCTGCAATACTGGGTCACGGCCGCGACGTACGAAGTCTTCGGTGTACACGAATGGGCGGCACGGCTTTGGCCGGCGCTCGCCGGATTCCTTGGCGTCATCTTCATCGGCTACGTCGGTTTCCGGGTCGGCGGACCCGCGGTCGGTTTGTACAGCGCCGCGGTGCTCGGCGGCTCGGTCGCCTACGTGCTCGAGGCGCACATTCTTACGCTCGACGCCGCGCTTACGCTATGGATGACCGTCGGCCTCGGCGGTCTCTTTCTCGCGCAGCGCGACCGCGCGACAGCTGGAGAGCGACGGACATGGATGTGGCTCGCCTGGGCCGCGCTTGCTCTCGCTACGCTGTCCAAGGGACTCATCGGCATCGTGCTACCGGGCGGCGTGCTCGTCCTCTACAGCCTGATCGAGCGCGACTGGGCGCTGTGGCGGCGGCTGCATCTTGTCTCCGGCATGCTGGTCTTCCTCGCGATCGCCGCGCCGTGGTTCGTCGTCGTATCGCTGCGCAATCCGGAGTTCTTCAACTTCTTCTTCATCCACGAGCACTTCACGCGCTTTCTCACCACCGAGCACAGGCGCGAGGGGCCGTGGTGGTACTTCATCCCGATTTTCATGGTCGGGATCCTGCCGTGGCTCACGGTTCTCGCGTGGACCGCGCGACGCTCATGGACCGAAGCCCGCGCGACGGAACGCGGCTTCAGCTGGCAGCGCTTTGCGATCATTTGGTCGGTTTTCATCTTCTTGTTCTTCAGCGCGTCGGGCTCGAAGCTTCCTTCCTACATCCTCCCGATCTTCCCGGCGATGGCGCTGGTCATCGGCTGGCAACTGACGCGCATCCAGGCCGCCACGCTGCTGCGGCTGATCGTTCCACTGGTCGTCGCCATGGGTCTGCTTGCGCTCGTGGCGCTCGCCGGCTTCGGAGCGCTCGCAGAGAGGATCGCTGACGAGAAACAGCCGCTCGCTCCGCTGCTGGCCTACGGAACGTGGATCAGGATCGCCGTCGTTGTAGCACTCGCCGGAGGGATTCTCGCCTGGTGGTGGCTTGCTCGCGGCGAGCGAACGCGCCCGGTTCTCACGCTGGCTCTGGCGTCGCTGGCGTGGACACAGCTCATGGTCACGGGTTTCGACGCGCTCGCGGAGTCGCGCTCGACCGAGCCGATCCTACTGCGCGCCACCACACGCGGCGCGCTCGCGACGGGCGTGCCGTTCTACTCCGTCCGGATGTACGATCAGACCTTGCCGTATTATCTCGGCCGGACCGTGATCCCGGTCGCTCATGCAGATGAGCTGGCGATGGGAATCGCGCTCGAGCCGGACAAGGCAATCGCCACCGTTGGCGAATGGAAGAACCGCTGGGAGGGCGCTGATCAGGCGTATGCGATCATGCAACCGGAACAATACGAAAAACTGCGGCGAGATGGCGTGCCGATGGTCGAGCTGGCGCGAGACCCGCGCCGCGTCATCGTCGCTCGGCGCTGACTCTAGATGACCTGGACCGCATTTGCATTTCTCCTGAGCGGCGTCCTGCTCAATGCGGCGGCGCAGCTCTTCCTCAAGGCGGGAACCAATGCGCTGGGGGTTATCACCCTCACGCGCGAGAACTGGATAGATCAATTCGGCCGCTTGGCGCTGGAGCCTCACCTCGCCGGCGGCATCCTTTGCTACGCCGTGAGCGTGGTCGTGTGGATCATCGGCCTCTCGCGCGTGCCGGTGTCGATCGCCTACCCGATGCTCTCGCTCGGCTACATCATCAACGCGATCGCCGCGCACTACCTGCTCGGTGAAGCGGTGACGCTCCAGCGCTGGCTCGGCATCGGCTTCATCATCGTCGGGGTTTGGCTGGTGGCGCGATCCTAGGCGCGCGCGGCTATTCCAGAGGTTCCTTGATGTCACAGCCGTATCTCAAGTTCGCGAGCCCGCTCATCGACGAGGCAACGGTCGCCGGGGTCGCTGATGTGCTGCGCTCGGGGCACATCGCAAGCGGCCCCTGGGTGCAGAAATTCGAGGGCGAGCTCTCTCGCTTCTGCGGCGGACGTCCCGTGCGCGTCCTTACCTCCGGGACTGCCGCGGTGGAAGTCGCGCTGCAGCTTTGCGGCATCGGTCCTGGCGACGAAGTCATCAGCTCCGCACAGAGTTTCTTCACCGTGCTCAACATGATCGTGAAGGTCGGCGCGAAGCCGGTGTTCGTCGATTGCGACCTTGTCACGCGCAACATCGATCTCGGTCAGGTCGAGGCGGCGATCACGCCGCGCACCAAGGCGATCATCCCGACGCATTACCCCGGTGCGCTGGTCGATCTCGACGCGCTCTACGCGCTCGCGAAACGGCGGGGTTTACGCGTGATCGAGGATGCGGCGCTCGCGCTGGGCTCGCGCTGGAGGGGCCAAAACGTCGGCGCGATCGGCGATCTCGTCAGCTTCAGCTTCCACCCCAACAAGAACATCACCTCGATCGAGGGCGGCGCGCTCGTCGTCAACGACGAAGCGGAAGCGAAGAGAGTCGAGGCGCTGCGCTTCCACGGGATCAGTTATCTTCCCGACCGCACGCGCGACGTCGCGTTGGCCGGCGGCAAGTTCAACCTGCCCGACGTCAACGCGCGCATCGGCTGCGCGCAGCTCGAGCGGCTGCCCGAGTTTCTTTCGCGCCGCCGATCGCTGGTCGATCGCTACTTCGCGCGCTTCGAAACGGATCCCGCATGCGTGCTTCCGCCGCGGCCCAGAGAGGGGGACGGCCAGAGCTGGAACATGTTCTGCGTGCTGCTCCCTCTCGAGCGCATGACGATCACGCGCCAGGGATTCCGCGATGCGATGGAGTCCCGTGGCATCGCGACGGGAGTCTCGTACGAAGCACTCAACCTGTGCACGCTCGGCCGCCGGAACGGCGGACGCGAAGGTCAATGCCCGAACGCGGAGCGCATCGCGCGCGAGACGGTCACGCTTCCGCTGCATGTCGCGATGACCGAGGCGGACGTCGATCGAGTCTGTGCCGCTTCGGCCGAAGTGATCGCCGCTGGAAGAAAATGAGCGCGCCCCGCCTATCTGTCGTGATTCCCGTCTTCAACGAGGAAGCGGCTATGCAGGCCCTGTTCGAGCGGCTCTATCCCGCCCTCGACAACCTAGGGGCGTCATACGAGGTCATCTTCGTGAATGACGGCAGCCGCGACCGTTCGGCCGCGCTGCTCAAGGACCAGTTCCTGCTGCGCCCCGACGTCACGCGCGTCATCCTCTTCAATGCCAACTACGGCCAGCATCTGGCGATCGTCGCCGGCTTCGAGCACTGCCGCGGCGAACGCGTAGTCACGCTCGATGCCGATCTGCAGAATCCGCCGGAGGAAATCGGGAAGCTGCTCGCAGCCATGGACGCCGGCCACGATTACGTTGGCGGCGTGCGCAGATCGCGCAAGGATTCATGGTGGCGGCACGTCGCCTCGCGGGCGATGAACCGCATACGCGAGAAGATCACGAAGATCAGGATGACCGATCAGGGATGCATGCTGCGCGCCTACAGTCGCGACATCGTGCGCGCCATTGCGGCTTCGCAGGAGATCAGCACGTTCATTCCCGCACTGGCTTATACCTTTGCGCACAGCCCGGCCGAAGTCGATGTAGAGCACGCCGAGCGCGCCGCGGGCGAATCGAAGTACTCGCTCTACCGGCTCATCCGTCTCAACTTCGACTTGGTCACCGGCTTCTCGCTGGTGCCGCTTCAGCTCTTCTCGATGTTCGGCATGGTGGTGTCGGCTGCGTCGGTCGCGACCTACTTCGTGGTCATCGTCCAGCGCCTGGTGCAGGCGGGCTGGCGCGAAGGCTTCGCCACGCTATGGGACCGCGACATCCTCGCCTTCTTCCTTCTCGGGATGGTGCTCTTCGGGCTTGGACTGGTCGGCGAATATGTCGGGCGCATCTACCAGCAGGTGCGCGCGCGACCGCGCTACACAATCCAGGCGGTGCTCGAGAGAACAGACGGCGATGAAAGTCGAACGGACTGAGCACGCCCGAGCCTTCGCGCCGGCGACCTGAACTCCGAGATGGCCGCCCGCGCCGTCGTCTTCGCCTATCACAACGTCGGCGTGCGCTGCCTGAAGGCGCTGCTCGCTCGCGGCGTCGACGTGCGGCTCGTGGTCACGCACGAGGACAATCCGCACGAGCAAATCTGGTTCGAGAGCGTAGCCGCGGTCGCTGCCGATTACGGCATCGCGACGATCGCGCCGGAAGATTCGAACGCCGCGGAAGTCGTGGCGCGCGTCGCAGCAGCGCGGCCCGATTTCCTTTTCTCCTTCTACTATCGCGCGATGCTGAAAGCCCCGCTGCTCGCCCTGCCCTCATGCGGCGCGCTCAACACGCACGGCTCGCTGCTGCCGAAGTACCGCGGGCGTGTTCCGATCAACTGGGCGATCATCCACGGTGAAACCGAGACCGGCGCGACGCTGCATTACATGACCACGAAACCCGATGACGGCGATATCGTCGCGCAAACCGCGGTGCCCATCCTTCCAGACGATACAGCGAAGGAAGTATTCGACAAGGTGACCGTCGCGGCGGAGATAACACTCCATGAAGCGCTTCCCGGTCTTGTCGCGGGCACCGCGCCGCGCAGGCCGCAGGATGCGAGCCTCGCCAGTTACTTCGGCGCCCGCAAGCCCGAGGACGGCGTCATCGACTGGTCGAAGAGCGCCACCGAAATTCACAATCTCGTGCGCGCGGTTGCGCCGCCGTACCCGGGTGCGCGCACGACGCTCGACGGCCGGCCGGCGCGTCTCCTGCGCACACGGGTTCTCGATCGCGCTGCCGCGGCTGTCGGTGCGCCGTCGCTGTCGGTCGAGCATGGCCACATCATCGCGCATTGCGGCGGCGGCGGAACGCTGGCCGTGCTCGACCTCGAGGTCGACGGCGTGCGAGTCTCGCTCGATAGATTCGCCAACCGCTTCGGTACAGGCGCGGTCGCCATTGGCGCATGAGGACATCGGAGGCAACATGACTCGACGCAGCGTCAAGGCTTTGCTCCCGGTAGGCTTGTCCAAGCATCGCATCGAGGCGCTGGCGGATGGGATCTTCGCCGTGGCGATGACACTGCTCGTGCTCGACATCAAGATGCCCGAGAGCGTGACCTACGGGAGCGAAATCGACGTGTGGCGGCGCGTCGTCGGCCTCGAACACGCCATGGCGAGCTACGCCATCAGCTTCTTCATGCTCTCGGTGTATTGGATTGAACATCACCTCCACTTCCATTTCATCGAGCGCACCGATCGCGGCCTGCTATGGATCAACCTGTACCTGCTGCTGTGCATCTGTCTCGTGCCGTTCACCACCGATCTCGTCGGTGACAACGTGCTGCTCAGGGTACCCGCCCTGCTTTATGGCGTGAACCTGCTGCTGATCGTCTCGGCGCTTTTTGCTCAGATCGGGTATCTGCAGCGCCACCTCGATCTGGCTGCGCCGGAGTTCGAGCACGCGGTGCGAGTGCTCCGCCAGCGAGCCTGGCTACTCACGCTCCTTCCTCTCTTGTCAATGGCGATGACGTTTTACAGCCCTCGCCTGGCACTGTATCTTTACCTGTTGCTGCCGCTGCTCAACATGCTCCCGGGTCGGCTCAGTCGCATGCCTGCGCTGTCGGCCGCTGCGCATGGCCATGAAGAACGCTCATGAGAAGAATCCTCATCCTCGGCGTCAACGGCTTCATCGGCCATCACCTCTCCCAGCGCATCATCGCGGCGACCGACTGGGAGATCTACGGTATGGACATGCAGACCGATCGCATCGCCGATCTCATGTCCGAGAAGCGCTTCCACTTCTTCGAAGGCGACATCACGATCAACAAGGAGTGGATCGAGTACCACATCAAGAAGTGCGATACCGTTCTGCCCCTGGTTGCCATCGCAACACCTGCTACTTACGTGCGCGACCCGCTGCGGGTATTCGAGCTCGACTTCGAGGCCAATCTTCCGATCGTTCGCGCCTGCGTGCGGCACAAGAAGCGCATCGTCTTTCCGTCCACCTCCGAGGTCTACGGCATGTGCCGCGACGACGAGTTCGATCCCGAATCCTCGGAGCTGGTGCTGGGTCCGATCGGCAAGCCGCGCTGGATCTACGCCTGTGCGAAGCAGCTGATGGACCGCGTGATCCACGCCTACGGCATGCAGGACAGCCTCGACTACACGCTGTTCCGACCCTTCAACTGGATTGGCGCTGGGCTCGACTCGATCAACACTCCCAAAGAGGGCAGCTCGCGCGTCATTACGCAGTTCCTCGGCCACATCGTGCGTGGCGAGCCGATCAAGCTGGTCGACGGCGGCACGCAGAAGCGCACCTTCACCTACATCGACGACGGTATCGCCGCGCTCATGAAGATCATCGTCAACGAGCGCAGCATCGCGTCGGGCAGGATCTACAACATCGGCAATCCGAAGAACAACTATTCGGTGCGCGAGCTGGCACGAATGATGGTCGATCTCGCGCTCCAGTATCCCGAGTACAAGGTCACCGCGCGCAAGGTCAAGCTGGTCGAGACCACCGCCGGCGCGTATTACGGAAAGGGCTATCAGGACGTGCAAAACCGGGTGCCGAAGATCGCCAACACTTGCACCGACCTCCATTGGCGCCCAAGGGTCGGGATGGAAGAATCGCTGCGACGGATCTTCGATGCGTACCGCGGGCAGGTTGCGGAGGCGCGCGCACTGGTCGAATAGCTCGCGTTGATGCTGCTCGCTCTGAAGGTCGACGTCGACACGCTGCGCGGCACGCGCGAGGGCGTGCCTCGGCTCATCGACATTCTGCGCCGTCACGATGCCGGCGCCACATTCCTGTTCAGCGTCGGACCCGATCATACGGGACGCGCGATCAAGCGCGTCTTTCGTCCCGGATTTCTGCGCAAGGTGCAGCGCACCTCCGTCGTGCGTCATTACGGGCTCCGCACGCTGCTCTATGGCACGCTGTTGCCCGGGCCCGATATCGGCAAGCGCGCCGGTAACGTGATGCGCCAGGCGCGCGACGAAGGCTTCGAGGTCGGCGTGCACGCCTGGGACCACGTCGGCTGGCAGGATGGCGTTACCATCGGCAGCGCCGAGTGGACCAACGGCCAGATGCAGCGCGCCTGCGAGCGCTTCACCGACATCTTCAAGGAGTCGCCGCGCGTACACGGGGCGGCCGGCTGGCAGATGAACGTGCACGCAATGCGCCTCACGCAGACTCTGGGCTTCGAGTTCTGCTCCGACGGGCGCGGCACCCATCCGCACCTGCCGGTATGGAAAGCGGAACTGATCCGTTGTCCGCAGCTTCCGACCACGCTTCCGACGCTCGACGAGCTGATCGGCGAAGATGGCGTCACCGAGCACAACGCCGCGGAGCGTTTGCTGGAGCTCACCGCCGCGGCAGCAGCCAACGGAGCGCCGCAGGTGTTCACGCTGCACGCCGAGCTGGAGGGAATGCAGCTCGCCCATGTCTTCGAGCGACTGCTCTCGGGCTGGAAGGCGCAGGGCTGGCAGCTCGCGTCGATGCGCGCGCTCCACGAAACGCTGCAGCCGCTGGCGCTGCCGCGCTGCGAGGTCGGGCCCGGCTCGGTGCCGGGACGCTCGGGCACGCTCCTCTGCCAGGGTCCCGACTTCCTGGCCGAGGTCGATCTCGCGCAAGCCGCTTGACGCGCCTGCTGGCGCAGGCAGCAAGCTCCAGGGGGCGCAAATGGAGTCGCCGCAAACGACCCATCGTCGCGCGGGCTCCGCCGGCGCCGTAACGTCGGTGCCGTTTGCTGTTTCCTTTCCACCACAACAGATTCGATTTTCCCGCCGTCCCGCCACCAGAACTTGTGTTTGCGCCGTCGGCTGGTCTACGATGGCCATGATGTCTGCCGTCGCCTTGCGTCACTCCCCCGTCTGTCCGTAAGGAGGCTCATGGTCGAGCGCAACCTTCGTCTCGCCCCCCACGTCGCCAAGACCAGCAAGACCACCACTCTCCCCAAGTTCTTCGTGCTCGACACCAACGTGTTGATGCACGATCCCACCAGCCTCTACCGTTTTGAAGAGCACGACATCTTCCTGCCGATGCTTACGCTCGAGGAGCTCGACAGCAACAAGAAAGGCGTGACCGAGGTCGCGCGCAACGCGCGGCAGGCCTCGCGCTATCTTGACGAGCTGGTGACCGCGGCTGTCGCAATCAGCGGCGGCGACATCTCGGCAGGCATTCCGCTCAAGCCGGCGAGCGGCGGCGCGGCGACCGGTAGGCTGTTCCTGCAGACCGAAGCGATTCCGGCGGAGCTGCCGCCTTCGCTCGTCGGCGGCAAGGCCGACAACCAGATCCTGGCCGTGGTAATGCACCTCGCGCGCCTGCATCCCAAGCGCAGCGTCATCCTCGTGTCGAAGGACATCAACATGCGCATCAAGGCGCATGCGCTGGGAATCGCAGCGGAGGACTACTTCAACGACAAGGTGCTGGAGGACACCGACCTCCTCTACACCGGCATGCGCGAGCTGCCGGCCGATTTCTGGGACCGCCACGGCAAAGGGATGGAATCCTGGCAGCAGGGCGGCCACACCTACTATCGCGTGACCGGGCCTCTCTGTCACGGGCTGCTCGTAAACGAATTTGTCTATCAGGAGAGCAAGGGCCCGGGCGAGACGCCGCTGTACGCGATCGTCAGGGAAGTCTCAGGGCGCACCGCGCTGCTCCAAACCTTGCGCGACTACACGCACCACAAGAACAACGTCTGGGGGATCACCGCGCGCAATCGCGAGCAGAACTTCGCGCTCAATCTGCTGATGAACCCAGAGGTCGATTTCGTGACGCTGCTCGGCCAGGCCGGCACGGGCAAGACGCTGCTGACGCTCGCCGCGGGCCTGATGAACACGCTCGAGCACAAGGTTTATTCCGAGATCATCATGACTCGCGTCACGGTGCCGGTGGGCGAAGACATCGGCTTCCTGCCCGGAACCGAGGAAGAGAAGATGAACCCGTGGATGGGCGCGCTCGAGGACAACCTCGACGTATTGAACAAGACCGACGATGAAGCCGGCGAATGGGGCCGTGCAGCCACGCGCGATCTCATCCGCTCGCGCATCAAGGTGAAGTCGCTCAACTTCATGCGCGGCCGTACCTTCATCAACAAGTACCTCATCATCGATGAAGCGCAGAACCTGACGCCGAAGCAGATGAAGACGCTCATCACGCGCGCGGGGCCAGGCACCAAGGTCGTCGTGCTCGGCAACATCGCGCAGATCGACACACCCTATCTCACCGAGGGCAGCTCGGGGCTGACCTACGTGGTCGCCCGCTTCAAGAACTGGTCGCACTCGGGGCATGTGACGCTCCTGCGCGGCGAGCGCTCGCGGCTCGCCGATCACGCCGCCGAGATTCTGTAGCGCGCTGTACAATCCGCGCGTGATGGCGCGCTTTCGCCTCGCGCACGGTCTCTCGCTCGCCGCGCTGGCGCTCGCCGCTTGCGCCACCAATACCTCGCACCCCGATCTCGCGCGGCTGTATCGATCGGGCATTGCATTTACGGACGCCACACCGGTCGTCGTCATCCCTGGTGTGTTCGGCTCGAAATTGCGCGACCGCACGACCGGCGTCGAAGTCTGGCCCGGCACAGCGCAGATGATCCTGTTCGGTGACTATCGCAATCTCGCCCTCGACTTCGACCCTGCGACGCTCGCCGTGCGGCCGGACAACCTCGAAGCCTTCGACATCGCGGATGCCGAGCTGGGACAGGATTTCTACCGCAAACTGATCGAGACGCTGCGCGTTTTCGGTGGCTACGTGCGCGGGCAGCCCGGCACACGGCCGCAGCCGGGCGAACGGCGTTATTACATCTACGCCTACGACTGGCGCCAGGACAACGTCGATTCGGCGCGCGGTCTTGATCGGATGATCGAAGCGATCCGGCGCGATTACGGAGACCCGAAGTTGCGGGTCGACATCGTCGCGCACAGCATGGGCGGCCTCGTCGCGCGCTATTACCAGCGCTACGGAACGGTCGACGTGCTCGACGGGCGCGAATCGCAGATCACACTCTACGGCTCGACACGCGTGCGCAAGCTGATCTTGCTCGGCACGCCGAACATGGGCTCCGCGTCATCCCTGGAC
>DATKJP010000196.1:0-1644 GCA_035543635.1 Casimicrobiaceae bacterium | reverse complement strand
CAGGCGGCCCGTTGGATGGTCGCGGAAGTTGCCGGAGAGATAGCCCACGCGCAACCGCCCATTGCGAGCAGGAGCCATGCGCCTTGGCGCCACCGGCGGCAGCGTCGCCGACGCCCAGCGCCGCGCGACCGCGAGCTGTTGCGCGGGTGAGATCGGCATCGACAGCGCGATCCACGGCGACCAACGCGGGTCGCTGGAAGGATCGTCCAGCGTTGCAACCAGCCGCTCCTCGCTGGCCTCGAGGCCGTCCCACTCGCACAGCGTGTAGCGCAGATACACAAGATTGGCCAGCGCCGGTGTAAGTGTGCCGTCCGCAGCGACCGCGCGCTCGAACGCGGCCAGCGCCCGCTCGTCTTCACCGAGCATCCGGTTCGCGAGGCCGAGGTTGTCCCAGGCTTCGGCGCTGTGCTCTCCGAGCTCGACGGCACGCTCGAGATGCTCGCGCGCGACCGCAGGCTTGTGGTCGTCGATGCAAGCCGCGCCGAGGCTCATCCGGAGGCCCGCGCTCTCCGGTACAAGCGCGACGCACTGCTCGAGCAGTTCGCGTGCAGCGTGAGTCGCTCCCGTCGCTTTTAATCGCCTGGCGATGTCGTGTGCTTGCTCGATTGCGGCCTCGGCATCGCTCCGCGCGCCGCGAGCGCGCTGCACGCGGGCCAGCATGAGCCAGATCTCCTGCGCAGGGAGAGCCCCTTTCTTCGCCGCAGCGAGCGCTCGCTGGAGACGGGCAAGTGCTTCCTCATGCTCGCCCGCCGCATGCTCCTGTCCCGCGATCCGCAGCAGAGCGCCAGGATGGTCTGGTATCGAGGCGAGAATCTGTTCGTAGACTGCACGGGCTTCCTTGCTTCGACCGGCCGCCTCGTGTCGCGAGGCGAGCGCGAACGCCTCCTGGACGGTGAGCTGCATTGTGGGTGAGCTCGTCCCCCGCTGCGCTAGAGCAGCGCGCGGATGTCGTGCGCGAACGCGTCGGGTCCTTGCGCGTAGGCTTCGTATACGCGCAGTCGGCCCTGGGGATCGAACAGGAAGGTCCCGGTCGAATGATCCATGGTGTAGCTGCCGGGTGTAGGACCCGGCTCTTTCTGATAAATGATCTTGAATTCCTTCGCCGTCTCCGCGGTTGCCGTGGCGTCACCGTACAGTCCGAGGAACGTTGGATTGAATGCGGGCACGTAGCGCGAAAGCAGCTCCGGTGTGTCGCGTTCGGGATCGACAGTGACGAACAGGACCTGCACGCGCGACGCATCCGGGCCCAGCTTCTGCATCACTGCTGCCAGCTCCGAGAGAGTGGTCGGGCACGCGTCTGGACACTGGGTATAGCCGAAGAACACTGCGACCACTTTGCCGCGAAAATCGGCAAGTGTGCGCGGCTTGCCGTTGTGATCTGTGAGGTGGAAATCCCGACCGAACGTCGAGCCGGTTACATCCGATCCTTCGAATCGCGGACCATCACCGCAGCCGCTTACCAGCAGAGTGGAAAGCGCGACTGCGATTGGCACTGCAAGAGCGCGCGACAGACCGCTCACTGCCAGTAGTGATCGAGGAGCAGCGCCGAGAACAACGCTGCCAGATACAGGATCGAGTAGCGGAACGTGCGGCGCGCGAGGTCATCGCTGTAGCGCGCGATCAGCGCAACGGCGTATCCAAGAA
>DATKJP010000195.1:0-1865 GCA_035543635.1 Casimicrobiaceae bacterium | reverse complement strand
CCTTCATCAGGGTGACGGTGAGACCGCTCAAGCCCAGAAACACGCCAAGCGCCGCGATCGGTGTGAGCGCATACGCGAGGCGCCACGTGTGCGACGGGCGCGCGTGACGATAGCCGATCGACGAAGCGAGCGCGAGGCACGCCCAGATGACCGTGCCGAGAACCAGCGCCGTTGCGACGATGTAGCCGACGACGAGCATGCCGTCGAGCCACGTGAACACATCGTGCGCTTCGGGATAGTGTGTGAGCAGCCACCACGGCGCGTCGTCACGTAGCAGCCACAGTTGACCGTGGTCGACCGCCCAGGTGGCGAGCGCGAGCTTCGACTCGACGAACCACGGGCTCGCGCTCCATTGAAACGCGCCGATCGCGAGGCCGATCAGGCCGAACACGATCAGGAGCGCGTCCCAGCGGTTGGCCGCTTGCGTGCTAAGCGTCGTGATCTCGCGGTTGAACGGTCGCGCGCTCAAGGCGACGGCATCGAGATGGCCGCTGCACCGCGCGCACATGTGGCACTCGGATGCCCCGGTCATTCGACGGATGCGCACCATTGGCGCGCAATTCACGGGATGAATCGGGATGTGGCCGGCATTCGCTTTCCACCGCTCGGCATCAACGCGATAGTGCAGTGGCGACAGGCGCGCGAGGAGCGAGAACACGCCGTTAACCGGACAGAGATAGCGGCACCAGACGCGCTTCTCGCGCCCGAAGGTAAACCCGACGACGATCGCTGCCAGGGTCGAGCCGCCGAGCACGAGCAGCGCCGCCTGGGCATATTGATAGACGCTCACCAGCTGGCCGTAGACGGTCGTCAGTGCAAAGGCGACGAACGGCCAGCCCTGCCAGCGCAGCCAGCGCGGGACGTGCCGATTGAGGCCGATCCGGCTCGCCGCTTCGGTCAGCGTCCCTTCGGGGCAAAAGAGGCCGCACCACGTGCGTCCGACGACGAGCATCGACAACAGCACGAAGGGCCACCAGAGTCCCCAGAACATCCATTGTGCGAAGACAGTGAGATGATCGAACGCCTGCGCGTCATCCGGTGGCAGCGGAAGCAACGCCGGAACGATGATGAGGAACAGGTAGACTGCGACGACGATCCACTGCACCGCGCGGATCGTGCGCGCATGCTTACGCAGCATGTCGCCGAGGCGTTTCAGCACCGGGTCCGACCGTGCTTCGCGACCTGCCAGCGCAGCCGGCGATGACATCGGGCGATTTGGCGCCGCGATCAGCGTGGCCGGCGCAGCCAGTAGGTGACGCCGATCCAGTACAGCGCGAGGGCGCCCAGCGTAAGCAGCGCCGGACGCGCGCGATATCCGGTGAGGGCCGCGAGAACCCCGCCCACTCGACTCGAATCGTCGAGCACGCGCGAGGTGTCCCACACCGGATCGATGAACGCCGGCAGCACGCCCATGCCGATCAGCTTGTCGACGGCATTGACGAGCAGCGCCCCGGCCAGCAGCAACAGCAGAATTTCGCTCACCCGGAAGAACACGCGCCACGACAGCACGCGCCCGCCTTGCTGTAAGAGCCAGAACGTTGCGAACGCAGCGGCGATGCCGAGCACGAGCACGAGGAGCAGGTTGGGAATGCCGCCCGACTCCGCGCCGAGTCCGTACAGGAAGACGACCGCCTCGGAGCTCTCGCGTCCCACCGCGAGCGCGACCACGACCAGCATGCCCCACCACTTGGCCGCGCCGACTTTCTCCGACATCTCGCGCTCGAGGTCCTTCTTGAACGTTCGTCCGTGCTTGCGCATCCAGAACACCATCTGCACGATCAGGCCGGCCGCGATCGCCATCATCGCCACCTGGAAGTAGTCGAGCGCATCGCCGGAGAGCGACGAGATGATCCCCAGCATCACGA
>DATKJP010000194.1:0-3678 GCA_035543635.1 Casimicrobiaceae bacterium | reverse complement strand
AAACGCCGCATTGGCGCGTTCGATCATTGCGTCGACTTCGGCTCGCGTGTGAGGCGTCAGCGATGCTATGGGTGCGCCGTCGATCGGCGTCGTGACCTCCAGCGCGCCATCAGCACGCTGCGCTTTCGGGAATGCAAAGCGGTTCAGGATGTATTCGTAGGACATGGGCGACTCCGCTATCGGGTGCTCGCGCCGCCATTGTAAGATGACCGCCCGACCCGGACGCGGTGGTTCCAATGAACGCAGAAGAGCTTCGAACGTTGCAAGCGCCTTTGAAGGAGCGCTACAAGGAGCGCCCAGCTGCGGCGCTCATTACTCTGAAGGCGCGGGGTCGCCTCGGCGAAGGCGTAACCTGTAGCGTGCAAACGGGGAAGGCGTTGGTCGCGGCAGGGCTGCATCCGGCTACGGGCGGAGACGGACTCCACGCGTGCTCGGGCGACATGCTCCTCGAGGCCCTCGTAGCCTGCGCCGGCGTGACGCTCAACGCCGTCTCGACGGCGATCGGCATCCGTATTCGCGACGGCACAGTCCTCGCTGAAGGCGATCTCGATTTTCGGGGAACGCTGGGCGTCGCGAAGGATGCGCCGGTGGGATTCCAGCGCATTCGCCTCTACTTCGATCTCGACACCGACGCCTCCGACGAAGAGCTCGCCACGCTCATTCGCCTGACCGAGCGCTACTGCGTCGTCTATCAGACGCTGTGCAATTCGCCGGCGATCGCTGTGTCTCATCACGTCGCGGCGCGCTGAAGGCAAGCGGGCGATTCGAGCCAGGCATCGAAAGAGTCACGCTTTCGGAGGCCGGAATGCCCGATGTACATGGCGCACCGAACTCCGAGGCTGCGGCGATCGCGCATCGCGAGGCGTACGGATGGGTCGCTGGAAAAATCACCGAAGTCGCGCCCGAGATCGCCGACAGCTAGCCGGGGCGCCTCCACAGAGCGAATAGCGGTCAGTCGATCGTCTTCCAGCGCCGCGCAACGAGCAGGCGAAGCCTCTTGCACTCCTGGAGCGCGAGTGCGTCGACTTGCGCGCTCAGCTCGGACTCGAACTCGCGCAGTGTGATGCGCGTCCGCACGGCATCGAGCTGATTCTTGAGCACGTAGAAGAGCGCCGAGTACTCACCCTGCAACTCGTGCAGCACGGGAAACGACATCCGATGGACCGCCGAGGGTCCGAGCCGGAGCAGCGCATCTTTGTGCTCCGGCGTGCTGTAGCCCTTGTGCATGGCAAAGCCATAGCCGGGGTAGCTCGCGTCGAGCGCGACCATCATCGCGTCGCGCTGGGTCTTGGCGATGATCGAAGCCGCGGCGATGCTGAAGTTGATTCCGTCGCCCTTGTTGAACATGTTCTGCGGCATGTCGACGCCGGGAATCGTGCGGGCATCGACGAGAACGTGCTGCGGGCGCTGCGGCAATGCCTCGACAGCACGGCGCATCGCGAGGAGCGAGGCGTGATAGATGTTGAGCGTGTCGATCTCCTTTACGGAAGCCATGCCTACGGCAACGCCGGAAGCCTTTGCGCGGATCTCGACCGCGAGCGCGGTACGCGTCTCGGGATCGAGGCGCTTCGAATCGTCGACGCCGGCAATCTCCGTTTCGGGCGGGAACACCACCGCCGCCGCGACCACCGGGCCGGCCAGAGGGCCGACGCCTACCTCGTCGACGCCGGCGACGTGGCGCACCCCGGATTTCCACAGGAGCTTCTCGAAATAGCGCATGGCCTCGAGGCGCTGGCGCTCGCTGCGCTCGCGATCGAAGCGCTTCTTGAGCACTGCGTAGAGGCGGCGCGCGCCCTGACGTGAATCGCGCTGAAGGTGGCGGAGCGCCTGCGCCGAGACCAGTTCGCCGTTATCGAGATAGCGCCGTCGAATCTCTTCGATCGAGAGTTCCTCTACACCACGTGCCATCTGTTCTGCGTCCCCGCTCTTCGATTCTGCTGCGCCCGGTCAATTTAGCACAACGCAGCCGCGACGAAAGACGCGCGCTTGGCGGCGCGTTCGGAGCGGTCAGGCCGCGTCGGGTTGCGGGCGCAGCCCGTGCGTCGACAACTGCTGTTCGAGGTCGGTTATCCTCGATCGCAGCGCTGCGGCTTCGAGCTCCGCGTAGCTGTCGGCTGCGCGCGCGCCAAGGCGGGCGAGCATCTCGCGCTCATTCGAATCGAGATCGGCGCCGGACGCGTGCGGACCGTAGAAGACGATCGCGAAGCAGCGCGCACGATTTGCGGCCGGGATTGCGAGGACCGGGCGTTTGAGCCCCGTCGGCAAACGAGCGTCGTCTGCGATGTTGTCGAGCGCGAACGGCTCGCCGTCGGCGACCGGCGCGAGCAGCGGATCGTGCATTGCGATACTGCGCACGCAGTGCTCGTCCCAGCCCTTGCCCTGCGCGCACCGATCGAATTTGGCCCCCGCTCGGCGAAACGTTGCAGCGGAGGCAAGCTTCAGCAGGCGGGAGAGTTCGTCCGCCAGCAGCGCATCGATCTCGGAGGAGTGCTGCGCCTTCACAATGGCCTCGCTCAGCTGCGTTTCCGTCCGATCGAGCGCCCGATTGAAAAAGCGATCCGCGACGTGAACTGCGAATTCGTGCAGCCGCGAAATCAGGAACAGGATGAGCACGGCCACGCCGAGCCATGCCCAGTCCGGAAGATCGAGAAGCTCCTGCAGGTGCTCGGCCTCGTGGTGCAGAAACAGCGCCGGAACGCTGAGCGTCAGGCCCAGCAGCGTCACGCGCCGCAGCGGGATCGACACGTTGACCACTCGGTTGTGGCGGACCGCCCAGAACACGAAGAGACAGAAGATCCCGTTGGCGAGGTAGAGCAGGCCGAGAAGGTCGTAGGGAGGCGGCTTGCCTCCCAAGAGACTGTTGAACAGCGTCGTCACCTGGAGGAGCTCGGCGATGATGAAAGCGGGGAGGCCGATCAAACATCCCCAGATGACCCATCGCATCCGCTGGTAGTCCTCGGGTGTCTGCTCGCGTCGCCTTGCGAAGAGAATTGCGATCGCTGCGATATCGACGATGAATCCGGCCAGGAGTCCGGTCCGCACGAGCCATTCGGTCGGATAGCCGAACGCGTTGCCGTACGACGCGAGCAGCGTAGCCGCGAGAACGAGAGCGAGCAACGGCAGCAAGCGCTCGAGGCGACGCCACCTGGCGGTGATCGTGTCGCCCGGCGCCCGCAGAACGAAGAGCAGCAGCCCCGCGTAGGCTGCACCCTGCGCGAGCGAGGCGGCAACGTTCTGCGCGAGGAGCGCGATCGGCCATTGCTGGAGGAGGGCATAGAACCCCCACCCTCCACCGGGGTTGAACCACACGACATACAGAAAGAATCCCCAGCTCATCGGTCCTGGGCGTGTCCACGCGAGCCACGCCGCGGCGCTGACGACGCTGATTCCGGCGAGGCATTGGAGGATGAGCACGATTCGCACGAGCCAGTTCGTGGGCCGTTCGACGGCGACGAGGGTGACTTGCCTCGCGTCGTGGTCGGGGGCTGCCAGCACTTCGATCGTCGCAATCCGACCCGGAATCACGTACTGAATCCCGCCCAGCACTGCGAGGATGCTCCCGCAGGTTTCGGCGTCGTACGGGAGACAGCGCATCCGTTTGAGGTCGATCCTGTCGCCCAGGCGCAAACCTGCCTGCCACGCGGGAGAGGCCGCCCGGTCGACGAATGGCCCCGTCAC
>DATKJP010000193.1:0-2136 GCA_035543635.1 Casimicrobiaceae bacterium | reverse complement strand
TCGCGGCGTCCTGCACGTTCACCGGCGTGGGGAAATCGGGCTGGCCGATGGAGAACGAGATGATGTCGCGACCCTGCCGGATGAGCTCGTTCACCTCCGCGAGCACCACAAAGGCGTTCTCGGTCCCCAGCGAATCGGCGCGGCGTGATAGCGGCGGCAGCGTCACCGCGCCGTGATGCGGAGCATTCATGCGGATCTCCCATCGGCGCGACGCGCCGCATACAGCTCGCGGAACGTGCGTCCGGCCGGGGCCGGCATGTCGCGTTCCTCGGTCCAGCCTTTGCCGAACGGCAGACTTCTGATCATGCCGTGACCGTCGCTCAGCATCTTCAGGAACCTCACCCCGATCTTCGATGCCAGCGCATAGAGCGCCGGCCGTTGCGCGAACCAGGACCACAGCTTGAACCCGGCGCGCTCGTGCCACGGACGCAGCTGCCGCTCAAACTCCGCTTCCCGCAGCTTGCGTTGCAGATCGGGCAGCGGAATCTTCACCGGACACACGACGCCGCACTGGTTGCACATCGTCGAGGCCTGCGGCAGATCGAGCGCATTTTCAAGTCCGATGTACATCGGCGTCAGGATCGACCCGATCGGCCCTGGGTAGACCCAACCGTATGAATGGCCGCCTATGTTCTGGTAGACCGGGCAATGGTTCATGCACGCGCCGCAGCGGATGCAGCGCAGAGCCTCACGCACGTCGCTGCCGAGGATCGTCGAGCGCCCGCTGTCGACCAGGATGAAGTACATGTGCTCGGCACCGTGAAATTCGCCCGGCCCCTTGACGCCGGTCAGGATGTCGACGTAGTTCGAGATCGATTGGCCGGTCGCCGAGCGCGGCAATAGCCGCATCAGCGTCGCGACATCCTCGAGCGTCGGCACGACCTTCTCGATGCCCGAGATCGCGATATGCACCTTCGCGAGCGTGGTTGTGAGTGTCGCATTGCCCTCGTTGGTGACCAGCACGACCGATCCGGTTTCCGCGACGAAGAAATTGCCGCCCGAGATGCCGATGTCCGCAGTGAGGTAGTGCTCGCGCAGGACGTTGCGCGCCTCGAGGCAGAGCTCCTCGATCACGTCCTTCTTCGCCGTGCCGTGCTTGCGCGCGAAGAGATCGGCGACCTCGTCCTTGGACTTGTGGAGCGCCGGCCCGATGATGTGCGACGGCGGTTCGTAGTCGTTAATCTGCAGGATGTACTCGCCCAGATCCGTTTCGACGACGGTGATCCCGGCCTTTTCGATTGCATGGTCGAGCGCGGATTCCTCGGAGACCATCGACTTCGACTTGATGATCTTCTTGCCGCCGTGACGCTTCGCGATCTCGAGCACGAGCGCATTGATCTCGTCGGGAGTCTGCGCCCACAGCACCTTCGCGCCGCGCAGCGACGCGTTACGCTCGAACATCTCGAGCCAGGTATCGAGGCTGTCGAGCCCGCGCTGCCGGATCGCCCTCCCGGCGTCTCGCGTGCCCTCGAAGTCGTCGAGTTCGGTGATCGCGCTGCGCCGCGCGGACACGAACTTGCCCTTGAACTTCTTCAGGTTGTATTGCAGCTGCGCATCGCCGAGACTCGCGTGCGCTCGCTCCTTGAAATGCATCGACTGGACTTGCACCGCTTTTTCCTCAAGTCAGAAAGTCGACGGGTATATCCCGGCGATTTTCATCGAGCTAAGCTTCTTGAATGTCGGACTGCGTAGTGATTCTTCCGCCGGGCCCGCGGCAGGTCAGCTCGCGAAATCAGCAAGTTCGTTTACTCAACCCCACCTCCAGCCAGTACCTCGGCAACGTGCAGAACGCGCGTCTTCTGATCGCCACGCCGCCGCAGCCGGCCCTCGATATTCAGCATGCAACCCAAATCGCCCAGCACCACGGCGTCAACCTTCGCGTCGGTGATATTGGTGCACTTGTTGTCGGCCATCCGGGTGGAGATGTCGCCGAACTTGATCGAGAACGTGCCGCCGAAGCCGCAGCAGGTTTCGCAGTCCGCCATCTCCTTCAGTTCCGCGCCTGGAAGCTTCGCGAGCAGCGTGCGCGGCTGCGACTTGACACCCATCTCCCGCAGGCCCGCGCAGCAATCGTGATAAGTGAACGTTCCGGCGAAGTTCCCCGGCACCCGGTCGAGCTTGAGCACGGCGACGAGA
>DATKJP010000192.1:0-2581 GCA_035543635.1 Casimicrobiaceae bacterium | reverse complement strand
TCAGGTTCTCGACCCCTTCGGGCAGCGGGCGGCCGTCGAGGATTTGATCGAGCTCGGCGCGCGCTTCCTCCTGCTTGGTCTCGCCGATGAGCAGGCGTAGCCGATGCCAGGCCAGCGTGTAATAGGCGGGCGAGCTTGTCTCGATCGCGCGCGAGGCGGCGATCGCAGCCGCGACATCTTCGTCGCCGGGAGAAAGATGCATCAGCGCGGCGACGAGCCACGGCAAATTACGCTGCTCGCGCCATCGGGTGAGCGCATCCGCCTTGGCCGCCGCCACGTCCTGCTCGCGACCGGAGGTGGTGAGAATGTCGACGTCGTAGATCCATGCGCCGAGATCGGTGCTGCGCGCGCCGCTCCGCTCCAGCAGTAAAAAGTCGCGCAGGTCGACGGCAAGCGAGGGCGGCAAGTCGACAGCAAGCAGCGAGCGTTCCAGCTCCCGCGCCCGTTCCTGCGGGTGGATCGCGAAGGCGAGCAGCGACGCCAATTTCGGCGCGTCGGCGCGATATTCCCCGAGCTGTGGATCCGTTGCGAGCGCGTCGATCGCCTGCTGCGCCTCGGCGATGAGCTTCGGCGTCTTGTCCTCGATCGCCGCGCGAACGGCGGAGCGTGCAACAAGGTAGCGTGCCGTCTTCTGCCACGGCGAGGAGGCATCGCGGCCGATCGCCGCGAACAGCTGGCCCGCGCGGGCATAATCCAGGCGAGAGAAATAGGCTGCGGCGATCTGGTAGGCGCGGTCGGCCTTGAGCCAGGGCGGCGCATTCGGCAGCTCGTTCGGCAGCGCTGCATCCGCGTCGCAATTGAGGAGGACGGCGTCCTGGCCGATCACCCAGTCGCGGAGGAGCGCACTGTTAGCGCCGTGCTCGGCGATGCGCGCGCGCAAGGTCGCGGCGGAATTGCGATAGGCGTTGGGGAGGCACGACACGTCGAAAACGCGCACGTCCTCCGGCCGCTGTCGGAACGACGTCGCCTCTTTGGCGGGCGGCACGCCGGGGACGCGCTTGCGCAAGTCGTTCCAGCTCGTCACCGCGTCGAAGGGCGTCTCCGGAGCACCGCAACAGGGCGCAAGCAATTGCTTGGCCTGCGCCTCCGAGAAGCGCCCACCCAGCATGATCCGGTAGGCCGCGTAAAGCCGATTGTCGGTGAAGGTGGGACGCAGGATGCCGAGCTGCCCGCGGAAAAACGCAAGATCGTCCACCGGATCCTGGCCGGAACGGCTGAAGAATCTGATTTCCGGCCCGAGTGGACCTGTCGCCCACGCGGCGGGCACAAGACCCCAAAGCAGCATAGCGAGGGTCACGAAAGCATATTGCGTCCAACTTGACCCACACGAGTCATTGCCGGGCTTGACCCGGCAATCCATCATCTTTGAAAAAAGTCTCTTGCGAAGAGGATGGACCCGCGGGTCAAGCCCGCGGGTGACGCACACAGGGGCACGCCGCCGGATCAGATCGATCGGGAGGGTCAATAGAGACGAGAAGCATCTGACCATTGACGTATCCTCTCGCGGAGCGTGGCGTATGTTTCGGCGTTCCAGCGTCGCGGGCTGAAGGCGTAAATGCGCCGGCCGGACGGTATTGCGATCGGCAGTTCATCCGTCGCGACGCCGATGCTGGTACGGCAACTGGCCGAGCGAAAATCTCCCCCGTCGGCGAAATACTCCCGAATGCGTCGGCGATCGGCGCCCAGGCGGAAGAGCATCGGGACCACTTCGTCCACCGCCAGCGACTGCGTCCACCGTTCGTTGAGGCACCAGGATGTCAGCGCGGTGGCCGAGAGCACCGCATCGGGAAGGCGCTGGCGCAACGCCGCAACCGCCTTCACGAAAAAATCGCGTTGCGAGGCTTTCGCCTCGAAGTCGATCTGCAGAAATTCCCCCGGACGGATCTCGCGCAAAACCGCTAGCGTCTCGGCGAAGGCGAGCGCTTGCGCGTCGCTCACGACCGGCGGCTCGTAACGATCCACCTCGACATGCGCGACCGCGATCAGGCGCGTCCCCTGCGGCGGAGCGAGCGGATGATGGCGCGGCGTAAGCAACACGGTTTCCCCGCGCAGGATGACGGTGGCGGCGAGATAGGCCACCGCCGTGTCGCGAACATCGATGAAGCTCAAATCGTCGTCGCGGTCCCATGCCCAGAGGACGAGCGGCGGCATATCGACCGGCATCCTGGTGCGAGCGGATATGTTTTGATCGCTGACCAGGAGAACCAAAAGCAGCAAAGGAGCAAATGCAACGCAGCGTCGGAACAGAGGGCGCATCGCAGCCGGCTCGACTGACGAGGGATCGGATCACAGCCGATATCCGAAGACATCGCAATCGGTTCGAGCTTCGATGTAGCGTCCGAAGCGGTATTTGAGTTCCGGCCCGTCGAAGGGCGGTTGCTCGAGCTTCTGCTCCGCGTCCGAGAACGGTTCCACTTCGAGCACCACGAAAGTGTGGCCGGCCACGTTCGCGGCCATCACCGTCGCGAAGTCGCGTTCGAGCGCCTCGAGCGTGCGGAACTCGAACACGCGCTCGAGGCCCATGGCGTGCGCGATTGCCGGGTAATCGTTGCTGCCGACATTCGGCAAGATTGCATTGGAG
>DATKJP010000191.1:0-1979 GCA_035543635.1 Casimicrobiaceae bacterium | reverse complement strand
ACCTCGACTTCCTCGAAGCCCGTCGTGCCGTGCAGTTCGCGCTCGTAGGAAGCTTCGATTCCACTCTTGCCGATGTAATCGGAGCCTTTGTAGTTCGCGGTCTGGTTCCAGTCCTCGATCGACTCGACGTCGCGATCGTTGATGCGCCCGATGTAGCCGATGACGTGCGAGGCGAGCTCGCCGAACGGATACTGGCGGAAGAGTCGCGCCTTGATCTCGATGCCCGGAAAGCGGTAGCGATTGACCGCGAAGCGCGCCACTTCCTCGTCGCTGAGCCGCGTGCGCAGCGGCAGGCTCTCGAAATTCTTGGTCTCCTCGAGCAGCCGTTTGAAACGCTTGCGGTCGCGCGGCTGGACGTCGACAACTTTCGAAAGCTCGTCGATCGTCTGCTCGAGATTCTTGACCCGCGACGGTGTAACTTCCAGCGTGTATGCGGAGTAGCTCTGCGCCAGTACGATGCCGTTGCGGTCGGTGATAACGCCCCGGTTGGGCACGATGGGGACGATGGCGATGCGATTGCTCTCGGCGAGCGTCTGGTAATGATCGTGCCGGACAACCTGCAGATAGAAGAAGCGGCTGAAGAGTCCCCCGAACGCGAGCAGTATCAGCGCGGCGGCTACCGCCAGGCGGCGATGGAAGTAAGCAAGCTCGCGCTCGGCGTTGCGCAGCTCCGGCGCTGCCATCGAGATCGGCGAGTTGCCCTGGCGGCGCTTGGCGAAGAGTCGGCGCATCGCGTTTCCTCAGAGTTCCGCGGGCGAAGGCGGCGGCCGCTGCGGCCACTGCAGCAGCACGGTCGCGACCGGCCAGAGCAGCGCTCCGGTGAGCGGTCCGACGGCGTAGGTCCAGCGCGGCAGCGGCGCACCGCCCATCACGCGCACGAGGAGGACGAGCCCGGCGCAGAAAAGCAGCAGCACCGCCACCTGCGCTGCCTGTTGCCAGACCGGAAAACGCAGCACACGCCGGCGGAAGTATTCGGCGGCGTAGGCCAGCACGGCGTAGGCGAGCGCATGCTGCCCGAGGACGGTTCCATCCGCTACATCCATCAGCAGACCCAGGCACCACGCGATGCCGACGCTGATCATGCGCGGCTCACGAATGCACCAGTACAGGAGCACCAGCGCCAGGAAATCCGGTTTGACGACCAGGGCGATTCCGGAGAGAGGCAGCAGATTGCCGAGGAAGCCGAACGCCAGCGTGAGCACGACGAACCAGGGCCTGACCGGGAGCAGAATCTCCTCGGGGCGCGCGGGTGCGAGCGATGCGAGTTGCGCCATCTCAGCCGCCTCTGCGTTTGCCGCGGCCCTTGCGCGGCGCGTCGGTCTCCGCCGGTTCCTCCGGACGCGGCGCGTACACGGCCGCCTGTCCAAGAATCAGGAGGAGCGAGCTGCGTTCCACGCCGGCGAGCGGGCGGCAAGTCACGCGCGCGAACATCTGACCGGTTTCGCGCTCCACCGATGCGACCTGCGCCACGGCGAGTCCGGGCGGATAGGTCCCATCTATGCCGGAAGTCACCAGGCGGTCTCCGGACTGGATCTCGGCGTTCGGCGAAAGGAAGCGAAGCTCGGGCAGCCTTCCGGTCCCCGAGCCGTACATCACCGAGCGAACGCCGCTGCGCTCGACCAGCACGGGCACCGCGTGATCCTTGTCGGTTACGAGCGTTACTTCGGACATGTTGGAAAAGACGCGCGTCACCTGTCCCACGACGCCCACCTCGTCGATGACGGCCTGGCCTGCCAGCACTCCCGCTGCGTCTCCCTTGTCGACGAAGAGCTTCTGCGTGAACGGATCGCGTCCCGAGTAGAGCACCTCCGCGGCGATCGCCGCGCCGTGAAAGCGTTTCTCGACCGTCAGCAGCGAGCGCAGCCGCGCGTTTTCCTGGTCCAGAATCGCGTAGCCCTGCACGGCCGGGCCGTCGGCGAGCAAACGCTCCTTCAACGCTGCGTTGTCGCTTGCGAGCGTGCGTTGCGAAGAGAAGTAGG
>DATKJP010000190.1:0-23673 GCA_035543635.1 Casimicrobiaceae bacterium | reverse complement strand
GGCCGTTCCGACCAGGCGGACGAGCGGAGCCATTTCTGCGTAAGCCATGGTGAGCCCGAGGTTCTTGATCGGCGCCCCGAAGCGCGACGACTCGCCGCAGATGCGCAGGTCGCAGAGCGCGGCTATTTCGAGCCCGCCGCCGACACAGATGCCGTGGATTTGCGCGATGATTGGATGCCGGCAGGCGTGGAGCGCGGCGAGCGTCGAGTGCATCGCGTGCCCATAGACGATCGCCTGCGCCTTGTTCGAGCGCTCGGTCGCGAACTCGCCGATGTCGTTGCCCGGTGAGAACGCCTTCTCGCCCGCGCCGCGCAGAATGACGCAGCGGATACTGTCGTCGGCTGAGAGCGCCGCGATGGTCTCGCCCAGCGCACGCCACATCGCCTTGGTAAGCGCGTTGAGCTTCTCTGGCCGGTTGAGCACGACGGTCGCGATCGGCCCGTCGCGGTGAGTCTGGATCAGCTCCGTCATGATCCGATGCTCCTAGCGATAAAAAAGATCCACGAGGCCCATTCCCGTCACCGGTACATAGGTCACGAGCAGCAGCACTGCGAGTAGCACGGCGATGAACCACACATTCACGCGCGTCACTTCCCAGATCGACGCCTTGGAGATCGCGCTCGCCACCATGAGCACGCTGGCGACGGGCGGTGTCTGCTGTCCGATCCCTAGATTCACCGTCACGATAAGACCGAAGTGCACCGGATCGATGCCAGCCGCGCGCACCAGCGGCATCACCACCGGTACGACGAGGATAATCGCCGCGGCGGAGTGCAGGAACATGCCCAGCAGCAGGAAGAGGAGATTGAGCAGCGCCAGCACCACCCACTTGTTCTGCGTGAGCTGCGACACCGCCTGCGCGAGCTGCTGCGGCGCCTGCACCTCAGTGAGATACGTGCCGAGCAGCGCGCTGGTCGCGACCAGAAGCATAACGACCGCGGTCTGCACGGCGCCGTCGATGATGGCCTGCTTCAATTGCGCGACGTCGAGCTCGCGATAGATCAGGAACCCGACTGCGGTCGCGGCGACGACGGCGAGCGCGGCGCCCTCAGTCGCCGTCACGATGCCACCGAAGATCCCACCGAGGATGATGACCGGGAGCAGGAACGCCCATAGCGCGTCGCGCGCCGTCGCGCCGACTCGCTTGAGCGAGAAGGCTTCTTCGCGCGGCAGGTTGTAGCGGCGGGCGAACATGTACGCCATGCCCATCAACCCGAAGCCGCCGATGATGCCCGGCACGATTCCGGCGACGAAGAGCTGCACGACCGAAGTTTCTGCCATCACCGCGTAGAGGATCATCGGAATCGACGGCGGGATGATGACCGCAAGCGTCGCAGCGGACGACATGACCGCGGCGGCGAGCGGAGCGGGATAGCCCTTCGATTTCATGCCGGGGATCAGGATCGACCCAAGCGCTGCGATGTCGGCAACCGCCGAGCCGGAGATCTCGGCAAAGAACATCGATGCACCAATCGACACGTGCGCGAGCCCGCCGCGCATCCAGCCGAAGAGCGATGAGGCGAACGCGATCAGCCGCCGTGAGATACCCGACGCGTTCATGATTGCGCCGGCCAGGATAAAGAGCGGAATCGCCAGCAGCGGGAAACTGGTCGCGCCGTTGTAGGTGACGATGGCGACGTTAGGGAGAATCGCCCAGCCATGCGTAACCACCATGGCCGCAACCGCGACGATGGCCAGCGACACCGCGATTGGCACGTTCAGCACGACGAGCACCAGAACCGCGCCGAAGAGAAGCAACATCACCGTCATGGCTCGGTGCTCTGTCTCACTGAACCGCTTCGGCGAGCGAAGCGCCATCACCGCGCGAGGGCGGTCTTCGCGCGACGATGAGATCGGCGAGATGCGTGAGCTCAGCGACGATGATAAGCGCCGCCGAGATCGGTATCACCGACTGCACCACGCTCATCGGAACCGAGGGCAGACTCACCATCGAGTCCGTGGCGAGCACCGGCGTGATCCATACGCCGACGGCACCAACCAAGGCGAAGAAGGCGATCACCAGCGCCTGCGCCACGATGCTCACTGCGCGGCGCGCGCGCCAGGGCATCCGCTCCACAACTTCCGGACAGCCGATGTGCGCGCGCTTCACCGAGGCGAGCGCCGAGCCGTAGAACGTGAGCCAAGCGAGCAGGATCGATGCGACCTCGTCGTACCAGATGAGCGAGGCGCCGGCGAAGCGGAATACCACGCCGAGCGTGACTTCCACCGCGAGCACAACCATCAGTACGACGACCACCCACTCGAGCAACCGCCCGTATGCGGCGCGGAAGCGCTTCACTTGCCGAGCGCAACCGCGCGGTCGATCAATTCCTTCGCCCCGGGCACTTCCTTGCCAAACTCATCGTAGATCGTCTTGCTAGCGGCGACGAAAGCATTCTTGTCGACATCGTTGACCTGCATGCCGGCAGACTTGAGCTTGCCCAGCAGCTCGTCGTCGTCCCTGGCCGCGACCTCGTATACGTAGGCTTGGGTTTCCTTGGCTGTATCCTCGACGACCTTGCGCACGTCGGCCGGCAGTGTATTCCAGTGCGCGCTGCCGACGGTGACATACGCCGGCGTGTATACGTGGCCGGAGAGCGACAGGTACTTCTGCACTTCCTGAAACTTCGCCGAGTAGATCTGGGTGAGCGGATTCTCTTCCCCGTCCATCACGCCGGTCTGCAGCGCGGTGAACACCTCCGAAAACTTCATCGGGCTCGGGTTCGCGCCGTAGGCCTGGAACATCTTCACCCGCCACTTGCCTCCGGGCACGCGCAACTTGATCCCGGCGAGGTCGGCGGGAACTTTGATTGGACGCTTGCTGTTCGTGATTTGCCGGAACCCGTTCTCCCAGACGGCGAGCACCTTGAGGCCTTTTCTCTCCACTTCCGGCTCAAGTTTCGACCAGAAGATCTCCTTCTCGATGCGGCCCATGTGCGCGCGGTCCTTCACGAGGTAGGGCATCTCGAAGACGCCGAAGAGATCGACCTGCGAGCTCATCACCGTCGAGGGCACAGCCATGTCGAGCGTGCCGAGCTTGAGCTTCTGGATCATCTCCTCGTCGCTGCCGAGCTGGCTCGAGCCGTAGGTGATGACCTTGGCCTTGCCTGCAAGCTTGGCGTTGGCGCGTTTGGCGAACTCGTCGGCGCTCTTCTGGAATATCGACCCCGGCTCCCCGACGTGGCCGAGCTTGATCTCGAGCTGGGCTTGTGCCGGAGCGAAAACAAGAAATGACATGGCGCCACCGATCGCGAGCACACCGCGACGGACAGCGCCGAGCCTTCTGGCGCGCGTTGTCATGGCAGGGTTCCTCCAAGCGAAGGTGCCCATGATACCCCGCGGGGCGAAAGGTTTGCGCCCATCACCAGCAGGCGCGACGATTCTAACGACCTACCGCTAGTTCGCGTTTACTGCACGCGGCTGCTCGGGCAATGCGCCATCCGCCTCCTCGACGTTGCGCAACAGCGACTGCTGGACCTCTGCGAGGGCGTTGAGCGCCTCGCCGAGGGATTGCGAGAGACTTCGGATGCGCCTGAATCCGTCGAGCTCGGAGGAGTCACTGTGGCTGCGGCCGCCGTTAAGCTCGGTCATGAGCGATCGAATGTGGATATCCGTCGTGATCTCGACCTCGCGCACCTGCCTGCGCAAACGAGTCATGTTGTTCGATACTTCGAGCAAATTCGCCTTCAGGCCGCGTAACCCGCCGTCGGCCAGGGTAACCGCACGATGCTCGGCAGACGGCGCTTGCGCCGGTCTGGGTGCTTCCGTCGGTTTCGCAAGCTCTGGCGCGGCCAAGGACTTCGGTACATGCGGCGGCAACGCGACATTCGTCTCGCCTGCGCGCAGCTTGTCGAGCATGTAGGCGACGAGCTCGAGGTCGGAATCGAGCGCGTCAAACAAAACCGACGTCGCTCTTTGCCTGCTCGCGAGGACCTGCGACTCCATCAGCTGCACGAGTTGACCGAGCCGCATCGCTCCTGCCATGCGGGCACCTGCCTTGAACGCATGCAGCGTGCGCCCGAGCTCATCGGCCAGCGCCTCGTCGTGTGGCGCGCTACGCCATTCGCGAAGCTTCTCCGCGCTCGTCGCAGAGAACGCGTCGGCTTCGCCGAGGAATGTCGCGAGCAGCTCGTCGTCGATCTCGTCGTGCACGCCCGCGACCGATTCGATCGAAGCCGAGTGAACGAGAGCGACGTGGTGGCTATCCACCGGCGGCGCTGGCGCGGCCGCAGGTTCGGTGAAGGCTTCGTCGATCGGGGTGTTGCCTGCAGAGGACTCGCTGACCGGGGCGAGCGGCGTCGTCGATTCCGGAACGCTCTCCCCGTCGGGGGCCGAGACGGAGGCCGACTCGAAGTCGATGCCCTTCGGCGGTGCATTGGACTTGTCGGAGTCTCCTCCGAGGCCGCCTTCGAGCAAACGTTCCGTTACTTCGGCAACCGCCGCCGTCGGCTCCGCGCTCGCAATCGACGCGGCAAGTTGCTCTTCGCGCCGCTTGAGCTCCGCGATCGCCGTCTCTGCCTGCGTTGCGAGCTCCTGGTCGCCGATCAGCACGGCATCCTCCCTGAGCCGCGCAAGGGTGGCGACGAGCTTGCCGCGTGCATTTGCGTCGTTTTGGTCGCGGCGGAAAGCTTCGATCAGTGGAGGCAGCTCCGCGCGCAGCGCGGCGACGGATGCCTCCACGGATCCGGTCTCCTCGACCGGCGGCCGAACAGGCTCGCCGAGCCACCTGGCGAGCAGCGGCGCGAGCAGACGCTCGCTCCCCGGGCGCTGCAGCTCGATTTGCTCGAAGTAGAATCCGAGACCGCACAGCGACTCTGCAAGTAGCTCGAGGTCGCTTTCCGCGACTTCGGTCTCCGGACTCGCATACGCCTGAATGCGCTCGTCGCACAAGCTGAGCAGGCGATCAGCGCCGTCGAGACCGAGGATGCGCAGTGCGCCGCGAACCTGGCTGAGGTCCTTGGCAAGCGATGCAAGCTCGGAGCGCTTGGCTTCATCGCGGAAGAAGGTGTCGAGAACATCCTCCATGCGGCGCAGGTTCGCGTGAATCTCGCGCCCCACCTGCGCGAGAAGCAACCGATCCCGCGCGCGCTCGCCGAGCTTGCCGAGCATCTTTGCATCGCCTTGCACGGACTGTCCGGCGGCGGTGGCATCGAGACGCTCGAGCACCGTGTCGACCTGTTGCGCAAATTCGGGCGGCAGACTTGCGAGATTCTCGAATGCATCCTCCGCGAGCAGCAGCGCGGTGGTGAACTCCATCGCGAGCGGATCGGGAATCGCGGTGACCGGAATGCGATCGAGCCGATCGACGAGCACAGCGGTCAGCTTGACGAGCGTCGGGTGCCGCGTCTCGACCGCCTTGGCTTGAGCGAAAGTCAGCGCCTGTTTGACCTTGGGCAAAAGATCGGCGCGGCCCGAAGCGAAACTCAGCCACGTCTGCTTGATGCCGACGAGTCGGTCGCGCGCTTCGCGCACCAGCTTCTCGATGCCGATGACATCGACGCCGACGGCGTCGGCGGGAGGGATCAGACGCGCAAGACCAAAGGCGCGCTGCACCGCACGCACCGTCGGGCTTGTCGGAGCACAGAGGGCCACGTAGTAGAGCACTTCCCGACGCAGACTGTCCGCCGCCTCGGTGCCCCCTTCGGCCACGCGGCGGATCTGCAGGTCGATGCGGCCGACGAGCTGTTTAAGGTCGGCGCTGTGTTCCAAACCGGCCCCCAGCATCGCCTCGAGCAACGCGCGTACCGTCCACCAGAAGGAGCGCAGGCTGTCCTTCGTCGTAACACATTCGATGCCCGCGACCGCATCGCGCATCGCCTTGGCGCCGGCCTCCTCTCCGCGCAGCCACGCCAAGAGACCGTTCTGGTATTCCCGGCGCTTCCTCGCGAGGTGGGAGTGGAGCTTCTCTGCCGGGATCGCCTCGCGCAGCGCGGCCTTCGGCACCTTGGTGTTCAAGTCGGGATAGAAGAGATCGCTCGGCGTCGCTTCGACGCCGCGCGCCTGACGCATGGCCCGGTATTCGGGATAGAGGCCGAGCGCTGCGGGTGGCGCGCCGCTCACGACGTCGCGCAGAAAGATCGAGAGCTTGCGACACGAGCCCTGGATCATGGCGCCCGCGGCCTCGAGTTGCGGCCCGGCGATCCCCTCGATGCGCGAGAGATTGCGTTCGATCTCATCAATGAATTCCGCCGCGGCGTCGAGTCCGATCATATGGATCGCTCCCGCCACTTGGTGCACGAGTGTGCGCGCCTCGTGAAGCGCGGCGATGTCCTTCTCACGCTTGCAGAATGCGGCGAGCGATTCGCACGCGCGTGTCAATGCGACATCGATCTCGCGCCGGACCCATGTCAGCGGCCCGAGGTCGAAGTCTGGAATGTTTTCATTCGCAACGCTGCCCGTGGACAGCCCGCCGGTCTGCGTCGACGGCCGGCCCCCGGCCGAAACGTCGTCCCGCCTCTTGTCGCGCAGCAGTGCGCTCGCCGGCATCATGCGAGTGTCAAAATCGGACGGCACATCGGCGTGACAAAAAATGTCACGAATGTGACGCGGATCACCCGTCCTGACTTCTTGCGGGGTTTATGGCCCATCTGCCCGAACGTTTCCTCTTCTCTGGCTCAGGCTCGTTCAGGCAACTGTCGTGCCAGCGGATCGCGCCCTCGCTGTCCCAGGAACGCAGGAGATGACGAAGTTGTGTTATTCAACTTGTTTCTAAGAAGAGCGCCGGCTCTGCGGCAGGCTACGCAGGCGAATGCGATGGAAATGTTTCACGCGGGACTTGAGTCGCTCCCGCAGCGAGCCGGTGGAATACCGGTGAAGATCGGCCGTTGACTACGGTTATGCAGCGCCGCTGCCGGCTTTCGCCGGAACGCGCGCGCGCTTCGCTTCGCGCGTGGGAGCTGATCCCGGCGCCAGATACTCCATCGCCGCCTGAACTCCGCCCGCGCGATGCGGCACGCCCGCGAGGGCGAGGCCCATCTCGACGCCGGCGAGCGTCCCCGCGAGCGTGAGATCGTTGAAGTAGCCAAGATGCCCGATGCGGAACAGCTTGCCTGCGAGTTTTCCCAACCCGGTGCCGAGCGACATATCGAAGCGCTCCAGCACGATTCTCCGGAAGCGATCCGCGTCGTGCCCATCAGGTAATCTGATTGCCGTAAGGGAATTGCTGTATTCGGCCGGGTTGCTGCAGAGAAGCTCCAGCTCCCATGTGCGCACCGCGCGCCGCGTAGCTTCGCCGTGCCGGGCGTGGCGCGCGAACACGTTCGCGAGTCCTTCCTCGAGCAGCATCGCGATCGACTCGTGCAGGCCGTACAGGAGATTCGTCGACGGTGTGTACGGAAAGTAACCTTCGCGGTTCGAGGCGATGATTTCATCCCAGCTGAAGTAGGACCGCGGCAGGCGTGCGGACTTGCTCGCCGCGAGCGCTTTCTCGCTCACCGCGTTGAACGACAGTCCCGGCGGCAGCATCAGGCCCTTCTGCGAACCCGCCACCGTGACGTCCACCTTCCATTCGCGGTGCCGATAGTCCATCGAGGCGAGCGAGGAGATCGTGTCGACCATGAAGAGCGCAGGATGCTTCGTGCGATCGATCGCTTCGCGAATCGGCGGGATGCAGCTCGTCACGCCGGTCGAGGTCTCGTTGTGTACGACCATCACGGCCTTGATGACGTGCGACTTGTCTTCGGCGAGCTTCGCTTGCACCGCGGGCGGATCGACGCCGCTCCGCCAATCGCCGGGAACGAAGTCGACCTCGAGCGCGAATCTCGCTGCCATCTTCCGCCATAGCGTCGCAAAATGCCCCGTCTCGAACATCAGCACGCGATCACCCGGCGAGAGCGTGTTGGCGAGCGCCGCTTCCCATGCGCCGGTGCCCGAGGCCGGGTAGATCACCACGGGTCCGTCGGTCTGGAAGATCTTTTTCAGCCCGTCGAGGATTTCCAGTGTGAGCCGCGCGAACTCGGGACCGCGGTGATCGATGGTCGGATGATCGAGCGCGCGCAGGATCCGGTCCGGCACGTTGGTCGGTCCGGGAATCTGCAGGAAGTGGCGGCCGCTCGGGTGATCGTCGAGGCTAAGCATCGGAAGTGACACCCCTTGCCACATATTGTATACAGGTTGCGATGGGCCAAAGCGTATCGCCCCTGGAGCAGCGATTGCGCGCCGAATGCCGCGGCCAGGTCCTGTTCGACGCCGCCTCCCGAGGACGCTACGCCACCGACGCATCGATTTACCAGATCATACCGATCGGTGTCGTCGTGCCTGCCGACGGGGACGACGCGAAGGCTGCGCTCGCCATCGCAGGCGATCTCAAGGCGCCAGTGCTGGCGCGCGGGGCCGGCTCGTCGCAATGCGGGCAGACCGTCGGTGAAGCGCTCGTCATCGACCACAGCCGATCGCTCGACAAGATCATCGGCTTCGATCCCGAAGCGCTCGGCGTCACCGTCGAGCCGGGCATCGTGCTCGACAAGCTCAATGCCTGGCTGCAGCCGCACGGCTTGTGGTTTCCAGTGGACGTCAGCACTTCGGCGCAGGCCACGCTCGGCGGCATGGCCGGCAACAACTCTTGCGGCGCGCGCTCGATCGAATACGGCAACATGGTGCACAACGTGCTGGGAATCGACGCGATCCTCGCCGACGGGAGCGAGATCGCATTCGGCCCGGTCGAGCGCATGTCGCGCGCCGGCCGCCCCGGGGAGCTGATCAACGCGCTGGCCGCGATCGGCACGCGCGAACGCGACGAGATCGAGCGCATGTTTCCGCAGGTGCTGCGCCGCGTCGGTGGGTACAACCTCGACGTCTACCATCCGCAGAGCGTGCTGCCGTACACAAGCGACGGTTCGGTCAATCTTGCGCATCTGCTTGTCGGCTCCGAAGGGACGCTCGCCTGGTTCTCGCGGCTCACACTCAAGCTCGCGCCGCTGCCGCGGAACAAAGTGCTCGGCGTGGTGAACTTCCCGACCTTCTATCGCGCGATGGAGGCGGCCCGCCGCATTGTCGAGCTGAAGCCCACCGCGGTCGAGCTGGTCGACCGCACGATGATCGACCTCGCCCGAGCGAATCAAAGTTTCCGGCCGATCATCGATCGCGCGCTGATCGCCGAGCCGCAGGCCATCCTGCTGGTGGAATTCGCAGGCGGCGAGTCGCAGGCCAGTCTGGAGCGGTTGAACGAGCTTGCGGGCGATCTCGGGTTTCCGGGTGCTGTGGTGCGGATCACCTCGAGCAAGGAGCAAAAAGAGCTATGGGAGGTTCGCAAAGCTGGCCTGAACATCATGATGTCGATGAAGGGCGACGGGAAGCCGGTGTCGTTCATCGAGGATTGCGCGGTACCGCTCGAGCATCTCGCTGATTACACGCAGCGGCTCACGGAGATCTTTCGCAAGCACGGCACCGAGGGAACCTGGTACGCGCACGCGAGCGTGGGCACCTTGCACGTGCGGCCGATCCTCGACATGCGCCGCGACGGCGCCGCGAAGATGCGCGCGATTGCCGAAGAGGCTTCGGCGATGGTACGCGAATACAAGGGCGCGTACTCGGGCGAGCACGGCGACGGGCTCTGCCGCGGCGAGTGGGTGGCATGGCAGTTCGGGCCACGGCTCGACCGCGCCTTTGCGCAAGTGAAGGCTTTGTTCGATCCCGAGAACCGGATGAATCCGGGCAAGATCGTTTCGCCTCCGCGCATGGACGATGCGTCGCTCTTCCGGACCGGCCCGCGCTACAAGCGCATCGCGCTCGTGCCCAAGCTCGACTGGTCGCAGTGGAACGTCGAGCGCGATCCGTTGAGTGGGCAGGAATCCGCGCCGGGGACCGGGGACGATTCCACGCTCGGGCTCGCGAAAGCGGTCGAGATGTGCAACAACAACGGGCACTGCCGCAAGTTCGACGCCGGAACGATGTGTCCGAGCTATCGCGCGACGCGCGACGAGCAGCATGTCACGCGCGGCCGCGCCAATACCTTGCGGCTCGCGCTGTCGGGTCAGTTCGATGGCGAAGGCCTTGCGAGCGACGCGGTGCGCAACGCACTCGAACTCTGCGTGTCCTGCAAGGGATGCAAGCGCGAGTGTCCTACCGGCGTCGACATGGCGAAGCTCAAGATCGAGGCGCTGGCGGCGCTTCGCGCGCGAAAAGGCCTCTCGCTGCGCGATCGGCTGGTCGCTTACCTGCCGCGCTACGCGCCGGCGATGAGCCGGATCGGTTCGATCGTCAATCTGCGCGATCGCTCGCGCAGCGTTGCTGCGTTGTCGGAGCGACTCGTCGGGTTGTCGGCGCGCCGCAGCCTGCCGCGATGGAATGGAGATTTTGTTCGTGATGCGAATGGCAGCGCCACGCAAGCAGCGAATTCGGCCGATGGGGGCAAGGAAGTGCTGCTCTTCGTCGACACATTCACCAATTATTTCGTGGGTGACAACGCCGCCGCCGCGAAAAAGGTTCTCGAGGCGGCCGGCTATCGAGTGCATCTGAACGGGGTGTCCGGCAAGCGCCCCCTGTGCTGCGGCCGCACGTTTCTCTCGGCGGGGCTCGTCGACGAAGCCAAGGCCGAGGCGCGCCGCAGCCTTGATGCCCTGCTTCCGTTTGCCAGGCGCAGCGTCGCGATCGTCGGGCTGGAGCCGTCTTGTCTCCTCGGCATGCGCGACGAATTCCTTGACTACGGCTTCGGCGACGAAGCCAAGCTCGTCGCGTCGCAAGCGCTGATGCTCGAAGAATTTCTCGTGCGCGAGCGCGAAGCAGGACGGCTCGCGCTAGAGTTACATGCCGTCCAGCCAAGTGAAACGCTTCTGCACGCGCACTGCCACCAGAAGGCGTTCGGCGCTGTCTCCCCGATCGAGAAAGTCCTCGGCTGGATTCCGGAGCTCACGACGCGAACGATCGAATCGAGCTGCTGTGGCATGGCCGGGGCGTTCGGTTACGAGGCCGAGCACTACGACGTTTCGATGCGCATGGCCGAGGCGGCGCTTCTGCCGGCGATACGCGAGATGCCGGCCCCGGCCTGGATCGTCGCCGACGGATTCAGTTGCCGGCAACAGATCCGCGACGGGACGCACCGCGAGGCGATGCACGTCGCGCGTGTTCTGGAGCAGGCACTCAGGCAGTGACCACCAGAAGGAGCAGCTTATGTCCGACCATGTTTACAAGATGATCGAGTTGGTAGGGTCTTCGACCGTCGGAACCGACGCCGCGATTCAGAACGCGATCGCACGGGCGTCGAAGACCGTCAAGCACATCGACTGGTTCCAGGTGACCGAGCAACGCGGGCACGTCGAGAAGGGCAAGATCGCCCACTATCAGGTGACGCTGAAGGTTGGATTCAGGCTGGAATAGCGTAGCCGAAGAAATCCACCATCGCTTCGATCTGACCGCGCATCATTTCGCGGCCGTAGATCGTCGTGCAGCCGCACGATTCCGCGAGTGCAAGGAGGCGCGTCCGCTCGGGCGTAACAATGGCGTCGAAGACGAGCAGACCGCGCGGCAGGCTGTCGGCGTTGATCGGCATTCTCGCGTCATCGAGCATACCGACCGGCGAGGCGTTGAGGAGAATGTCAACATCGGCAGCCAACGGCGCACTGGTCTCCACGGCAACACGCGCATCGACTCCCTTCACTCTATCAACCAGCGCCGTTGCGCGCGCCGCATCCGGATCGTAGATCCGAAGCGAGCGTGGATGCTCGAAAGCCACGGCGACCGCGATCGCCGAGCCCGCCCCTCCGGCGCCGAGCAGCATCACGCGCCGATCGGCGAAGCCGACGCCACGCCGGCGAAAAGCTTCGACGCAGCCAAGCCCGTCGAAGATGTCGGCCTTCCAGCGGCCGTCCGCGCCGCGCGCGAGAGCGTTGATCGCGCCGACGATCCGGGCGTTTGCGCCGAGGGTGCCGGCGAAGCGCATGGCGCGCGCCTTGTAAGGAATGGTAAACACGAGCCCGTCGAGATTGCATAGCTTGAGCAGCGCCGAAACGCAGCCGTCGAAATCGTCGGGGCGGACGTGGATCGGCACCAGCACCGCGTCGTGCCCGCGCCGATGGAATTCCGAAGTGAACATCTCGGGTGAGCGCACTTGCTCGATCGGATCGCCGACGATCCCGAACAGGCGCGTGCGTCCGGAAACGAGCCCGACCGCGTCGGCGCGTTCCTCCGCCATCAGGTCCCGAGCAGCAATCCCAGCTCGTTCGCGGCGGACTGCAGCGCCGGCAGAAACTTCGTCTCCATCTCGCTTACCGAGACGCGCGAGGACTGCGTGCCGATGTTGAGCGCGGCGACGACCTTGCCCGAAGGGTCGGTGACCGGCACCGCGATCGAACGCAACCCAATCTCCAGCTCCTGATCGACGAGTGCGTATCCATCGCGCCGCACTTGAGCCAGTACTTTCTTCAGCTCGTCTGGCTCGGATACGGTGCGGCTGGTGAGCTTCGTGAGCTTCACGCGCGAGAGATAGGCGTCGAGCTCGCCGGCGGAGAGTCCCGCGAGCAGCACGCGACCCATCGACGTGCAATACGCCGGAAGCCGGCTGCCGATGCCCAGATCGATCGACATCACGCGCGTCGTCGTGCTCGAGCGCGCGATGTAGAGGATCTCGTCGCTCTCCAGCACCGACATCGAGCTGGACTCGTGCAGCGCGCTCGTGATCTGGTCGAGCAGCGGCTGCACAGCGTTGACGATCGGCGTGGAGGAGAGATAAGCGTGTCCCAATGCGAGAATCCCCGGACGCAGTGCGTAGGTGCGTCCGTCCGGGCTTGCGACGTAGCCGAGCTTGGCGAGCGTGTAAAGGCAACGGCGCACTGCGGCGCGCGGGATGCTCGTGCGCTGGGAGAGCTGTGCGATCGTGAGGTGCCGCTTCTGCTGCGTAAAGCCGCGGATCACGGCGAGCCCGCGCGCGAGCGAAGCCATGAAGTTGGGGTCGCCGGCAAAGCCGTGGATCTCCGACGCGGGCGTGACAGCAGGGGCTTTCGGCGCGATCATAATTGCTGCCAGCTTTCGCGGCGCGCGCGCCGCCGGACGGAGTCGCGCAGTGACGGTTCTGGGCATCGTTGTTCAGTGGCGGAATCGATGACCGGCGCAGCTTAGCACATTTCCGGGTGTTTGGGCGGTAACCGCACGCTTTATCGATAATCGCCCTTGACGCTTCGATCGTCTCTGCGTAGGCTTGTTCGGTGAACGCACAAACATCCGATAATCGCACAACCTCCTTCTTCGCAAGGAAGGTCAGCCGATAACGCAAGCAGGAGCGGAACCTTGATCAACAAGATTGTGGCGACGACGGCAGCCGCTGTCGCCGACGTTCCCGACGGCGCGACGATCATGATCGGCGGCTTTGGCACGGCGGGCATGCCATCCGAGCTGGTCGACGCGTTGATCGCGCAGGGCGCGAAGGATCTTACTATCGTCAGCAACAACGCCGGCAACGGCGAGACGGGACTCGCGGCGCTGCTCAAGGCGAAACGCGTGAAGAAGATCATCTGCTCTTTCCCGCGGCAGACCGATTCCTGGCACTTCGACAAGCTCTACCGTGCCGGAGAGATCGAGCTCGAGCTGGTGCCGCAGGGCAACCTCGCCGAACGCATCCGTGCGGCGGGCGCTGGCATCGGTGCCTTCTACACGCCGACCGGCTTCGGGACCGAGCTCGCGCAGGGCAAGGAGACGCGCAAGATCCACGGCCGCGACTATGTGCTCGAGTATCCGATTCACGCCGACTTCGCGCTGATCAAAGCTCTACGCGGCGACCGTTGGGGCAACCTCGTCTATCGCAAGACTGCGCGTAACTTCGGTCCGATCATGGCGAGCGCGGCTAAGTGCACCGTCGCGCAGGTGCGCGAGATCGTGAACCTCGGCGACCTCGATCCCGAGAACGTCGTGACGCCGGGGATATTCGTGCAGCGCATGGTCGAGATCCCCGCCGCGGCGAAGGTGGTCGCGCTGCCTGGCGCCGCGGCCTAATTTGCGTGCACCGGTACGGAGCATGAGCATGAAGCGTTACACGAAGGAGCAGATGGCGGCGCGCGTGGCAGCGGACATCCCGACCGGCGCCTATGTCAATCTGGGCATCGGTTTGCCGACGATGGTGGCGAACCACCTCCCTAAGGATCGGGAGATCATTCTGCACACCGAGAACGGGCTGCTGGGCATGGGCCCCGCGCCGGAGGCAGGCTCGGAGGACGCGGATCTCATCAATGCCGGCAAGCAGCCGGTGACCACGTTGCCGGGTGCTTCCTTCTTTCATCATGCCGACTCGTTCGCGATGATGCGCGGGGGGCATCTCGACTTCTGCGTGCTCGGCGCGTTCCAGGTGTCGGCCAAGGGTGATCTTGCCAACTGGCACACCGGCGCGCCGGACGCGATTCCCGCGGTTGGTGGCGCGATGGATCTCGCGATCGGCGCCAAGCGAGTGTATGTGATGATGGAGCATCTCACCAAGAAGGGTGAGTCGAAGATCGTCGAGCGGTGCAGCTATCCGTTGACCGGAGTCGGCTGCGTGAATCGCATCTTCACCGACCTCGCTGTGATCGATGTGACGCCACAGGGACTGAAGGTGATCGAGACGGTCCCAGGTCTTTCGTTCGGCGAGCTGCAGCAGCTCTCCGGCGTGCCGCTCATCGACGCGACGGCGAAGGCCGCGGCCTAGCGCGTGAACACGATCTTTTCGGCCAAGGCTGAACTTAAGGTTTCCATGGAGAAGTAATGTCTGAAGCTTTCATCTGCGACGCTGTGCGCACTCCGTTCGGCCGCTACGGCGGCGCTATCTCGTCGGTGCGCCCCGACGATCTCGGCGCGATTCCGATCAAGGCGCTGATGTCGCGCAATCCGACGGTCGACTGGAGCGCGCTCGACGACGTCGTCTACGGCTGTGCCAATCAGGCCGGCGAGGATAACCGCAATGTCGGGCGCATGTCGTTGCTGCTGGCCGGCCTGCCCGAGCAGGTGCCGGGCTCGACGATCAATCGCCTCTGCGGCTCGAGCATGGACGCGATCGGCATCGCCTCGCGCGCGATCAAGGCGGGCGAGGCATCGCTGATGATCGCCGGCGGCGTGGAGAGCATGTCGCGCGCGCCCTTCGTGATGGGCAAGGCCGACACGGCGTTCTCGCGCGCAGCGAAGATCGAGGACACCACCATCGGCTGGCGCTTCATCAATCCGCAGATGAAGGCGAAATACGGGGTGGACTCGATGCCGGAGACGGCCGAGAACGTGGCGGCGGACTTCAAGGTCTCGCGCGCCGACCAGGATGCGTTCGCGCTGCGCAGCCAGCAGCGCACGGCGGCGGCGATGGCGGCGGGTCGGCTCGCCGAGGAAATCGTGCCGGTGACGATTCCCCAGAAGAAGGGCGATCCGGTCGTCGTCAACAAGGACGAGCATCCGCGCGAGACGTCGCTGGAGGCGCTCGCCAAGCTGAAAGGCGTGGTCAAACCGGACGGAACGGTCACCGCGGGCAACGCATCCGGAGTAAACGATGGAGCGTGTGCGCTGTTGCTCGCTTCTGGCGAAGCCGTGAAGAAATACGGGTTGACGCCGAAGGCGCAGGTGCTCGCGACGGCGGTGGCAGGCGTCGCGCCAAGGATCATGGGCTTCGGGCCCGCGCCCGCGATGCGCAAGGTGCTCGCCAAAGCAGGATTGAAGCTCGCCGACGTCGACGTGATCGAGCTGAATGAAGCCTTCGCCTCACAGGCGCTCGCGGTGCTGCGCGATCACGGCATTGCCGACGACGCGCCGTACGTGAACCCGAATGGCGGCGCGATCGCGTTGGGCCATCCGCTCGGCGCATCCGGCGCGCGGCTCGTCACCACCGCGCTCTACCAGCTGCAGCGCAGCGGCGGGCGGCATGCCTTGTGTACCATGTGCATCGGCGTCGGGCAGGGCATCGCGATGCTGATCAAGCGCGTGTGAGGAGGAAACCTTGAACACCGTAACCGACAAGGTCGTTGGTACGATCGCCGGCTACCGGCGGCCTTACTTCCAGTCGCAGCCGCCGTATCTGTATCCGCCGTATCGCTCGACGGTGAAGCGCTCCCCGAGTAAGCCGCTTGTTCTGCTACCGCACACGCTCTCAGAGATCACAGGACCGGTGTTCGGCTACGACGACGTCAGGCCGACCGACAGCGACCTCACTCGCCAGCACGACGGCGATCCGCTCGGCGAGCGCATCGTTGTCTCGGGACGCTTGCTGGACGAGAACAGCCGGCCGGTCGCGCATGCGCTGGTCGAGTTGTGGCAGGCCAACTCCGCCGGGCGCTATCGTCACGCCGTCGACGATCACGATGCGCCGCTCGATCCCAACTTCACCGGCTGCGGCCGCACGCTGACCGATGGCGAAGGCCGCTACCGCTTCGTCACGATCAAGCCCGGCGCATACCCATGGCGGAATCACTACAACGCGTGGCGTCCGGCGCACTTGCACTTTTCATTGTTCGGGATCGGCCTCGTGCAGCGGCTCGTGACGCAGATGTATTTTCCGGGCGACCCGCTGCTGCCGTACGATCCGATGTACAACAGCGTGCCCGACGAGAAGGCGCGAGAACGCATGATCTCGAGCTTCGACTGGGAAAACACGATTCCGGACATCGCGCTCGCTTTCCATTACGACATCGTGCTGCGCGGCCGCGACGCGACGCCGATGGATACTACGCGGAGTTAGCGGCGCGAGCCTCCCGGCGAGGGCCCCCGCGGAGCGAAGCGAGCGGGGATCGACGGGGGTTTGCGAGTTGCCGCGGCAAGCGACACGGTACAGCTAGATGCACAAATCGCGATCAAGGAGCTTGCAATGAGCCTCATCACCACAGCCTCGCAAACTGTCGGCCCCTATCTGCAAATCGGCTTCAAGGCGCTCGCGAACGAAGAGCTCGCATCCGCCGGCGCCGGGGGCGAGGGCATCACGCTTCGCGGGCGGCTGGTCGACGGCGACGGCAAGCCTGTCAACGACGGCGCCGTCGAAATCTGGCAGGCGAATGCGCAGGGCAAGTACGCGCACCCCGAGGACGCGCAGGACAAGCCGATCGACAAGTCGTTCCGGGGCTTCGGCCGCAGCCTGACGAAGAGCGACGGTGGCTTCCGCTTCTCGACCGTCAAGCCGGGACCGGTCCCCGGCCCCAGCGGCACGATGCAGGCGCCGCACATCGTGGTTACGGTCTTCGCCCGAGGGATGTTGAAGCATCTCATCACCCGCGTGTATTTCCCGGACGAGCCCGCCAATGCGAGCGATCCGGTGCTCAAGCTCGTCCCGTCCGACCGCCGGTCAACGCTGATCGCGAAGCGCGTCGCAGGCGAGAAGGGCGCGCTCGAGTGGAACATCGTTATTCAGGGCCAGGACGAGACAGTCTTCTTCGATTATTGATGTCGCTGGATGGCCGTTCCTCGAGACTTGGCCTTTCGATTTGTTCTTTGGCGTCCGTGGGAATGATTAAAGATAGCGGGAGGAACCGGGCTTGAGCGCCCCGCGCTCGCAACGGCTGTTCGATGCGCTGTTCACCACGGAGAAGATGCGAAATGTCTTTTCCGATCGCGCACGCCTGCAGGGTATGCTCGATTTCGAGGCTGCCCTCGCGCGCGCCGAAGCGCGCGCCGGAATGATTTCCTCTGCCGCGGCGAAGGCGATTGCGGCGCAATGCCGCGCAGACCTGTTCGACGTCAGCGCGCTCGCAAGCGCGACCGCGCTCGCCGGCAATCCCGCCATCCCTCTCGTGCGCGAGCTGACCGCTCGCGTCACGTCGAGCGATACCGAAGCGGGGCGCTTCGTGCACTCGGGAGCGACCAGCCAGGACGCGATGGACACCGGGCTCGTGCTGCAATTGCGCGACGCGCTGGACGCGATCGATGTCGATCTCGCACGGCTTGCCACAGCGCTCGGCACGATCGCAAAGAAGCACGCGCGCACGCCGCTCGCGGGACGCACCTGGCTGCAGCAGGGGCCGCCGGTCACACTCGGCTTGAAAGCCGCGACCTGGCTCTCCGCGCTGGAACGCCATCGCGAGCGCGTCATCCGCACGCGAAGGAGCGTCGCAACGCTCCAGTTCGGTGGCGCGGTCGGCACGCTCGCAGCGCTCGGCGATCAAGGCGCGAACGTCGCCGAAGCGCTCGCGCTGGAGCTCGACCTCGCTCTCCCCGACCTTCCGTGGCACGCGCAGCGCGATCGCGTCTGCGAAGTGGCGACCACGCTCGGCCTGCTGACCGGCACGCTCGGCAAGATCGCGCGCGATGTTTCGCTGCTGATGCAGACCGAGATCGCCGAAGCGCTGGAGCCGGGCGCGCCCGGGCGCGGTGGCTCTTCCACGATGCCGCACAAGCGCAATCCGGTCGGCTCGGCGGTCATCCTCGCCGCGGCCGTGCGCGTGCCTCCGCTCGTCGCGACCATGCTCGCCGCGATGGTGCAGGAGCACGAGCGGGGTTTGGGCGGCTGGCACGCGGAGTGGGAAACGCTCCCCGAAATATGCATGCTCACAGCCGGCGCGCTCGCGCGCGCCATCGAGATCGTCGAAGGCCTGCAGGTCGATCCGCAAAAAATGGCGGCCGATCTCGAAATCACGCACGGTTTGGTCATGGCCGAGGCGGTGAGCATGGCGCTCGCCAAGTACCTCGGACGCCAGAGCGCGCACGAGCTGGTCGAAAAAGCGTGCGCGCTGGCGGCGCGGGAGAAAAGGCATTTGCGCGAAGTGCTTGCCGCCGACGCGCGGGTCACGAAGCATCTCTCGAAAGCGGAGCTCGATCGCGTACTAGATCCCGCAGGCTACACGGGGCAAGCAGCAGCCTTCGTCTCGCGCGTGCTCGCTTCGCGCGGGCGCGAAAAAGCGATGAAGAGAACATGACCTCGACTTTAAGCATCAGCGCGCAGCACGAACGCTTCAATTGCCGGCTCGACGGTCCTCAGCGCGCGCCCGTCATCGTGTTGTCGAATTCGCTCGGGACCAACTTCTCGATGTGGGAAGCTCAAATGCCCGCGCTCATGCAACGCTTCCGCGTTCTGCGCTACGACACGCGCGGACACGGCGCGTCGAGCGTGACGCCGGGACCGTATACCGTGGCGCAGCTCGGCCGCGACGTGCTGGGACTGCTCGAAGCTCTCAAGATCCAGCGAGTGCATTTCTGCGGGCTGTCGCTCGGCGGCGTGACCGGCATGTGGCTCGGCGTAAATGCTTCCGATCGCATCGACCGGCTGGTTCTAGCGAATACTGCGCCCAAGATCTATACGCACGAAATCTGGAACACGCGCATCGAGAACGTGCGCAATGGTGGTCTCGAGTCGATCGCCGACGCCGTGATCGGAGGCTGGCTGACCCAGGATTTTCGGGACCGCGAGCCCGCGGCTGCTGCCCGGATGCGCGCCATGCTGATCTCGAGCCCGGCCGAGGGCTACCTTGCCTGCTGCGCCGCGATACGCGATTCGGATCAGCGCGAGGCCGTCCGCGGGATCAAGCGCCCGACGCTGATAATCTCGGGAACCCAGGACAAGGCCACGCCTCCGGCCGAGGGCCGCAAGATGACGGAGGCGATTGCCGGCGCGCGTTTCGTCGAGCTCGACGCTGCGCACATCTCTAATGTCGAGCGCGCCGACGGATTCACCTCGGCGCTGACAAGTTTCCTCGCGGATTGATCGATCGAAGGAAGGACTCACATGGACGACAAGGAACGAAATCAGCAGGGAATGAAGGTGCGCCGCGCGGTGCTCGGGGATGTACACGTCGACCGCGCGATGTCGCGAGCAACCGACTTCAATCGCGAGTTCCAGGACCTCATCACGCGCTACTGCTGGGGCGAGGTCTGGACCCGGTCCGGGCTGCCGAGGCACACGCGCAGCCTCCTGAACATCGCGATGCTTGTAGCACTCAACCGCGGCGACGAATTCAAGCTCCACGTGCGCGCCGCATTCAACAACGGCGTGACCCGCGATGAGATCAAGGAAGTGCTGCTGCAGTGCGCGATATACTGTGGCGTGCCGGCGGCGAACTCGGCATTTCATATGGCCGAGGAAGTATTCGCGCAGATGGGATGAATCGACGACAGGCATCGACGGAGGAGAAATCATGAGCAAGGCAAGCGTCATCACGAGAGTGCTGCTCGCCGCGGCTTTGGCGGCGGTCGCAGCGGCGGCGTCGGCGCAGGGTGTCGTCAAGCTCGGCATGATCGGCGAATTCTCGGGTCCGTTCGCGCAGTACGGACAGCAGATCCTCGGCGGCATGAAGGCCTACATGAAGCAGCACGGCGACACGGTGGCCGGCAAGAAGATCGAGATCGTGCAGAAAGATACCGGAGGTCCATCGCCCGACGTTGCCAAGCGCCTCGCGCAGGAACTCGTCACGCGCGACAACGTCGACATCCTGGTCGGCTTCGGGCTCACGCCGAACGCCCTCGCCGTGGCGCCGGTTGCCACCGAGGCGAAGAAGGCGATGGTGATCATGAACGCCGCGACCTCGATCATCACCACGAAGTCGCCATACATCGTGCGCGTCTCGATGACGCTGCCGCAGATCACGCAGCCGATGGCGATCTGGGCGGCGAAGAACGGCATCAAGAAGGTCTTCACCGTGGTCGCAGACTACGGGCCCGGGCTCGACGCGGAGAAGGAATTCACGGCGGCGTTCAAGAAGGAGGGCGGTGAGATCGTTGGCAGCATCCACACGCCGCTGCAGAACCCGGATTTCGGGCCGTTCATCCAGCGCGTCAAGGATGCGAAGCCGGAGGCGATCTTCCTGTTCCTGCCGGCAGGCGAGCAGGGCATCGCGTTCATGAAAGGTTATGAAGAGCGGGGACTCAAGCAGGCGGGCATCAAGCTCATCGCCACCGGCGACATCACCGACGACGGCGTGCTCGAAGCGATGGGCGACCCCACGCTCGGGCTCATCACCAGCTTCCATTACTCCGCCTGGCACCAGTCGCCGGAAAACGCGGCGTTCAAGAAGGCGTATGCCGAGGCGAATGGCGACAAGCTGCGGCCGAACTTCATGGCCGCCGCCGGGTATGACGGCATGGCTGCGATCTACGAAGCGCTGAAGAAAACCGGCGGCTCGACCGACGGCGACAAGCTTGTCGCTGCGATGAAGGGAATGAAGCTTACGAGCCCGCGCGGGCCGATCACGATCGACGCCGAGACGCGCGACGTGGTGCAGACGGTCTACATCCGCAAGGTCGAGAAGGTCGGCGGCGGCCTGTATAACGTCGAGTTCGACAAGTTTCCCGACCTCAAAGATCCGGGCAAGGCGACACAGTAAGACTCGCGTCCCGGCGTTTGGCCGGGAAGACAACTGGAGGAGGAGCGCATGCGCCATTCAATCGATACGACGCGCCGCCGTTTTCTCGGCGCGCTCGCCGCTACCGCCGCGGCTTCGTCGTCGCGCCTCGCCTGGGCCGCTGAGCCACTGAAGATCGGGCTCATCCTGCCGCTCACCGGCCCGTTCGCCTCCACCGGTCGGCAGGTCGAAGCTGCGTGCCGGCTCTACATCGCTCGCAACGGCGACACCGTTGCAGGACGCAAGGTCGAGCTCATCGTGAAGGACGACACGGGAGCGCCCGAGACGACCAAGCGCATAGCTCAGGAGCTCATCGTGCAGGACAAGGTCAACGTCCTCGCGGGCTTCGGCCTGACTCCACTCGCGATGGCGACCGCTCCGGTCGCGACCGAAGCGAAAGTCCCGATGATCGTGATGGCGGCGGCGACCTCGGTCATTCCGACGCGCTCGCCGTTCATCGTGCGCTCGAGCTTCGCGCTGCCTCAGGCTACCGCGCCGATGGCCGAGTGGTCGCTGAAGAACAACATCAAGCGCGTGGTGACGATGGTGACCGACTATGGTCCGGGGCTCGACGCGGAGAAAACTTTTGTCAAGCGCTTTACCGAGGGCGGAGGCACGATCGTCGAGAGCATACGCACGCCGCTCCAGAATCCTGATTTCGCCCCATTTCTGCAACGGGCTAAAGACGCGAAGCCCGACGCGCTCTTCATCTTCGTGCCGTCGGGACAGGGGACCGCAGTAATGAAGCAATTCGCCGAGCGCGGGCTCGCCGCAGCGGGGATCAAGCTCATCGGCACCGGCGACGTGGTCGACGACGACATCCTCGACGCGATCGGCGCTCCGGCGCTCGGCGTGGTCACGTCGTTCCACTATTCGGCCGCGCATCCCTCGGCCGAGAACAAAGCGTACGTGGATGCGTTCATGAAGGCGAACAACGGCATGCGGCCCAACTTCATGTCGGTAGGCGGCTACGACGGCATGCATCTCATCTACGAGGCGGAGAAGAAAACCGGCGGCAGCAGCGACGGCGAGAAGCTCGTCGAGGCCATGAAGGGCATGTCGTGGACGAGCCCGCGCGGCCCGATGTCGATCGATCCGGCATCGCGCGACGTGGTACAGACCGTTTACATCCGCAAGGTCGAGCAGAAGGACGGCCACTACTGGAGCATCGAGTTCGACAAGATCGACAACGTCAAGGACCCAGGCTCCTAAGGTAACTGAGCGATGATCGGCAACTTCCTCGGCGTCGTCTTCGACGGCCTCGCCTACGGGAGCCTGCTCTTCGTCATCAGCATCGGCCTGTCGGTGACGATGGGCTTGATGAATTTCGTCAACCTCGCGCACGGCGCCTTCGCGATGGTGGGCGGCTACGCAGTCGTGCTGCTGATGACGCAGCTTGGCGTGCCGTTCCTCGCGGCACTGCCGGTCGCGTTCGTCGTCGCGGCCCTCGCGGGCGCAGTGCTCGAGCGCCTGCTCTACCGGCGTCTGTATAAAGCGAGCCATCTCGACCAGGTGCTCTTCTCGATCGGGCTGGTGTTCATGTCGATCGCCGGCGCGACCAAGCTCTTCGGCTCGCAGCAGCAGCCGGTGGCGCTGCCGGCGTTCCTGCGGGGCCAGGTGCACGTGCTAGGCCTCGATCTTGGCAGTTATCGCCTGTTTCTGATCGTGGTCGTCGTCGTGATTACCCTTGCGCTGACGTGGCTCATCGAGCGCACGCGCTTCGGCGCCGAGATCCGCGCCTCCGTCGACAACCAGCAGGCGTCGGTCGGACTCGGCATCAATGTCTATCGCGTATTTAGCCTGACCTTCGCGCTCGGATCGGGCCTTGCGGGCCTCGGTGGCGCGCTCGGTATCGATGTGCTGGGCCTCGATCCGACCTTCCCGCTGAAGTACATGGTGTATTTCCTGCTCGTCGTCGCGGTCGGCGGCGCGGGAACGATCAAGGGACCGCTGCTCGCGGCGCTAATCCTCGGTGTGGCCGACGTCGCCGGCAAGTATTACGTCCCGCAAGTCGGCGCGTTCATCATCTACTTCGTGATGGTGGCGATGCTGCTCGCCTTCCCGCGCGGCGTGCTCGGCCGCCGAGCCTGAAGCGACCGTGGCGAAGGGCCTGCCGACGCAGAAGTGGAGCTGGGCCGAGATCGCGTTCTGGCTCGCTCCGATCGTTGCGTTCTTCCTCTTTCCCCGCTATCTCTCGCTCGGCGCCCAGATTTTCATCGCGGCGCTGTTCGCGCTCTCGCTCGATCTGATTCTCGGCTACGCGCGGATCATTTCGCTTGGCCATGCCGCATTCTTCGGCGTCGGCGCCTATACGGCGGGTCTGCTCGCGAAATACGGATGGGGCGAACCCTTGAGCGGGCTTGCGATCGCGGCCGTGGCAGCCGCGCTGGTCGGCTTCGTTACCAGCTTTCTCGTCGTGCGCGGTGAGGACCTGACGCGTTTGATGGTGACGCTGGGCATCGGGCTCATGCTCTTCGAG
>DATKJP010000189.1:0-2595 GCA_035543635.1 Casimicrobiaceae bacterium | reverse complement strand
GCCGACTATCACGCGTTCTGGCACGGGGGCGGCGGCTACTCCGGCGTGTCACTGCACCTGAAGCGCGAGTTGCTCGAAGCGCCCGAGTTCAGCCATCCGGAGTTCGACATCGAGACGCGGATCGTGCAGGTGGCGCTCGGCGATCTCGTCGTAGCTTCGGTCTATGTGCCGAACGGCGGGAAGGACTACCCCGCCAAGCTCGGCTTCCTGAAGAGTCTCGTTGCTTGGGCGAATAGCCTGCATGCCGAGGGCCGCGAGCTCGTCGTGTGCGGCGACATCAACATCGCGCACACCGACATGGACGTGCATCCGAAGGAGCGCAAGCCCGGGGTCATCGGGCAGCGGCCCGAGGAACGCGAGCTGTTCGACGCGCTGCTTGCGGCCAATCTCGTCGATGTCGTGCGGGCGCTCGATCCCGAGAATCCCAACGTCTTCTCGTGGTGGCCTCCGTGGCGCAACATGCGGCAGCGGAACATCGGCTGGCGAATCGACTACATTCTTGCGTCCCGCCCGATCGCCGAACGTGTTGAAACGTGCAAGGTGCTCGCCGAGGTCGGGACGAGCGATCATGCACCGATCATGATGGTGACGCGCTAGCCGTAGCCACCGCGAAATCGCCTCGCCGCCGACAACGCGCGGTGGGGCTGGCCGGAGAGCGGATCACGGCGTCCGGCGGGTTGCGCTAGCACCGCCGTAACGACAAGCCGCGCCGGCACCTCAAGCCGGCGCGGCTTTCGCGCGGTCTAGGCTCGCGAGTGCCCGCTCGAGCACCGCGCGGATACGCGCGCTTTCCGATTCGTTCAGCGCCGTCGTGTCCAGATAGAGGTCGAGCCCGCTCATGTGCTCGCTTAAGACCTCCATCCGCCGGCCGGACGCATCGAGCATCCCTTCCACCGCATACGGAATGATCTCGCGGTTGATGCCCTTCATGGTGATCGCCGGCATCGCGTGCGCGATCAGGATGCTCCGTGCCAGCGCGAAGGTTTCGTAGCTGATCACGATGTGGCCCGGCTCGGCGATCGACTGCAGTCGTGCCGCGAGATTCGCTTCGGCGCCGATGATCGTGTAGTCCATCCGGTCGGTACTGCCAAAGTTTCCGACGTTGCAGAACCCGGTATTGACGCCCATCCGCACGCGAAACGGGTTCTCGACACCCTGGTTCCTCCACTTCACGTTGAGACGCGCAATCGCGCGCTGCATGTCGACCGCCATGCGGACACACGCAATCGCGTCCTCGCGCTCGCCCTTGGTCTCGGGGTCGCCAAAGAAGATCAGCATCGCGTCGCCGACGAACTTGTCGATCGTGCCGCCGTGGCGCAACGCGATCGTGGACATCTCAGTGAAATACTCGTTCAACAGGAGCGTGATCTGCTCCGGCTGCATGCGTTCGGTCGTCGCGGTGAAATCCTTGATGTCGGAGAAGAAAATCGTGAGCTTCTTGCGCTCGGTCTGGATCACGACGTCCCGCTGGCCACTGAAGATGCTCTTGTAGATCTGCGGCGACAGGTAGCGCGAGATCTTCATCGACAGCGACGCCAGGAATTCGTTGGCGCTTTCCAGATCGCGGTTCATGCCGTTGATCTGGCGTGCCTGCCGCCGCTGCACCAAGATGAAGGTGATGCCGGTGATGGCCACCAGCAGGAAGTACAAGAGCAAGTACTTGAACGAGAACACGTTGGCGGCGAGCGGCTGGACGATGCTCACTTCCTGGATGCCGCGGACGTCGCCGATCTTCCAGTCATGTTTGGGGCTTTCGGGGTGCGCGTTATGGCAGGCGACGCATGCGGCACCCATGACGATTGGAGCTGCCAGGCGTACGCGGTGCGTGAACAGCGTGTCGCTGACGTCGGTGACCAGCGTCTTCGGATCGGCACGCAGCTTAACGAGCGCAGTGCGCTCGAAGGCATCGAGGTCGTGCGGTGCACGGTTCTTGAACGGGAAATCCGACACGAAGCGGTAGGTGATATTCCGCTGCTGCTCGCTGATCACGCGGCCGAGCTCGAGCGAGAGCGTCGCCGGGATCGGGATCGCGCCGGGAATCGTCGCGTACATGTGCGATACCTGCGTCTTCTCGGGCGCGGCGAGCACGCGCGCAACGACGTTCGAAGCGTAGAAGTTGCGCACGCTGGTGACGAGCGAATTCAAGTCGTTCGCCTGGCGTTGCAGAGCCGCGTCGGTGAGATTCCTAAGGTCGAGCCACACCGCGAGCGGCAGGCCGAGTAACAGCAACCCGACGAGCCCGATCAGGACGATCGGACGGATGTGCTTCTCTTGGCGTTTGCGAATTTCCATGCGGACGATTCAAGCGACAAGTAGCCAAGCTCGCGAGCTTACTGGAAAAGCTCGTCGTTCGGCACCCGATCGTGCGACGGCAGGCGCGTCAGGGACTCGGTGCCCGACCCTTGCGCCAAAGGAGATACCAGGCAACCCCGAGCACGATCACGGCGTCGAGCGTCCCGACGAGGATGTACAGCTCGAGCTTGCATACCTCGAGGCTCGGCGTGCGGCTCAAGAGCGGGACACCGAATGCCGCGAACGTGTGGACGCACTCGACATGGGGCGTGAAGAACGTTGCCCAGTTGATCACCACCACCA
>DATKJP010000188.1:0-2089 GCA_035543635.1 Casimicrobiaceae bacterium | reverse complement strand
CCCCAGAACAGCTCTTCGCCGATGGCGAGCGTGGGCACACCGAACACGCCGCGCGCGATCGCCTCGTCGGTGTAGCGCCGGAGCGCGTCCTTGACTTCGGGCGCGGCGATCCGATTCTCCGCGTCGGCGAGGCCCAGCTCGGCCTTGAGCTCCGCCCATTCGATTGGCAGATCGCCGATGCGTCCGTCGCGCCAAATGAAGCGAAAGATGCGGCGGATCACGTCAGGATCGCAGTCGGCGACGATGGCGAGGCGCAGCAGCGGCAGCGGGTTGAACGGATGCGCGGCCGGAAATTTCAGCGGAATGCCCAGGCGCTTGGCCTGCCAGACGACGAATCGATAAGTGAAACGCCGCTTGGCCGGGATCTCGGCGGGACCCTTGTGCTCGTAGGCCTTGAGCAGTCCCGCGAAGAGCACCGGCCTGTAGCGCACGCGCAGCGAGCGCTCGAGCGAGGGCAATTGCTCGCACTGCAGGTACGAAAAGGGCGAGACGAAATCGAAGTACCAGTCAGCGCTGGGCATGGGCGGCCTGTCGCTGCGCGATCGCGGCGCCGTGCTTGCTGCGCCGGAGCGGAAGCTCCTCGACGATCGCGCGGCGCGCGGCCGGCGACAAGTCGATCCATGCGGCGATCTCGTCGAGCGTGCGGTAACAGCCGGCGCAGAGCCCGCTCGTCTGGTCGATCACGCAGACGTTGATGCAAGGCGAGGCGACAACCTCCTCCGCCGCGTTCATCGCGCCGCCGCCGGGAGCGGCTCCTTAGCGTTGAGCGCGCGCGCCACGCGAGACACCGGAGGACGGCCGAGAAAATCGGAGATGAACCAACCGGCAACGCGCAGCTCCGTCATGTCGATGCCGGTCTCGATGTCGAGCCCCTGCAGCAAGTAGAGCACGTCCTCGCTCGCGACGTTGCCCGTCGCGCCCTTCGCAAACGGGCAGCCGCCGAGGCCGGCGACCGAGCTGTCGAAGGTTGCGACGCCCATCTCGAGCGCGGCGTACAGATTGGCGAGGGCCTGTCCGTAAGTATCGTGGAAGTGTCCGGCCTGCTCTGCCAACGGCACGGCTTCCGCCACGGTAGCGATGAGCTTCTTGGTCTTGCCGGGCGTGCCGGTGCCTATCGTGTCGCCGAGAGAGATCTCGTAGCACCCGAGCTCCCGCAATGCCGCAGCGACGTCGCGAACGCGCTCAGGCGCAACTTCACCTTCGTAGGGGCAGCCCAGCACGCAGGAGATGGCGGCACGCACGCGCACGCCGTTCGCCTTCGCGGCTTCCGCCACCGGACGCGCGCGCACGAGGCTTTCGGCGATCGAGCAGTTGATGTTCTTCTTCGAAAAGCTCTCGGTGGCAGCGACGAATACGGCGACCTCGTCGCAGCCCGCGGCGAGCGCAGCTTCGAAGCCTTTCATGTTCGGCGTGAGCACCGGATAGCGCACGCCCGGTTTGCGCCGGATCGCCGCCATCACCTGCGCGTTGTCCGCCATCTGGGGCACCCACTTCGGCGAGACGAAGCTGGTCGCTTCGATGGAGCGAAACCCGGCGTCGGTCAACCTATCGATCAACCCGACCTTGACCTCGGTCGGGACGTTGACCGGCTCGTTCTGCAAGCCGTCGCGCGGTCCCACCTCGACCATGCGCACGCGGCGAGGAAGCTTGACGCTCATCGCTGTTCAATATCCGCGCTCGCGCACGACGATCCCGGTGACGGGCAAGCCTTGCTCGAGGCGGCGGATTTTGGCTGCAATCTGTTCGACCGATTCATCGATCAGCGTCGCCGCGGAGACGTGCGGCGTTACCGTGATTTTTGGATGATGCCAGAAGGCGTGCTGAGCCGGGAGGGGCTCTTCGCGGAAGACGTCGAGGATTGCCGCGGCCAGCTGCCCTTCATCGAGAAGCGCGATGAGGTCTTCTTCGACCAGAAGATCGCCGCGCGCAAGGTTTACGACACAGGCACCGCGCGGGAGGCGCGACAAGCGCGCGCGATCGAGCAATCCTCGCGTCTCAGGCGTCGACGGCAGCAGGCAGATGAGGACTCGCGCTCGCGCGAGGACCGCGTCGAGCTCGCCGGCTCCGGCGTGGCTCGCCACGCCGGCGA
>DATKJP010000187.1:0-2847 GCA_035543635.1 Casimicrobiaceae bacterium | reverse complement strand
ATAGACTTCGGCACGATAGCGCTTATCTTCCTCGTCGCAGTTCCCGCTGTCGGTGCGGTGCTGCGCTCGATGCTTGGCAACGTCGGAGGCGGGCTTGCCGGCGCCGGCATCGCCGCCGGCGCGGTTTGGCTCTTCGTCGGCTCGCTTATTTTCGCGGGGATCGCGGCGGTGATCGCGTTCGTGCTGATCAGCTTCACCGGATTCGGCGGACGCGGCGGACCCGGCATGTGGATTCCCGGCGGCGGAGGCGGGTGGTCGGGCGGCGGAGGCGGATTCTCCGGCGGCGGCGGAGGCTTCGGCGGCGGTGGAGCTTCCGGAGGATGGGACTGATGCATGCTTCGACGGTCGGCCGCTTGTGGCGGCATCTGGTGACCGATCACTGGGCGGCACGGCGCGCTTTTCCACACTCAACGCTCAAGCATATCGAGGAAGCGATCGCGGCCGGCGAGCGCAAGCATTCGGGTCAGCTGCGCTTCGTCGTCGAAGCAGCGCTGCCGCTGCACAGCGTCCTGCGTGGAGAGGCGCCGCGCCAGCGCGCGCTGGAAGTCTTCGGGCGGCTGCGCATCTGGGATACCGAGGCAAACTGCGGCGTGCTCGTTTATCTACTGCTCGCCGACCGTGCCGTGGAGATCGTCGCCGACCGCGGCATCCACCGTCGCGTCGGAGATCGATCCTGGCAGGCGATCTGCCGGCGCATGGAGCAGGCGTATCGCGCTCGCAAGTTCGAGGAGGGCGCGCTGGCGGGGATCGAAGCAATCAGCGCATTGCTCGCGGAGCACTTTCCGCGCACCGGACCCAGTGAGAACGAGCTGCCCGACACGCCGCTGGTGATTTAGCCCTTCCTCTCCGCGCTACGCGAGGCCAAGAACACGGAGCGATTACGGGCGCCCGGGCTTCGCTTCGGTACGCTCGACCGACACCAGATGCAGCAGGTCGCCGGCGGCGAGGTTCATGCGATGCCGCCACATCACGAGCCCCATCATGCCCGCGACGAAGAACCCGAAGAGCAGGATCGCCGTGTTGATCGATACGCCAAAGTGCACGAGCAGCGCGTACAACGCGAGCATCACGATGATGCCCAGATTCTCGTTGAAGTTCTGCACCGCGATCGAGTGTCCGGCGCCCATCAGCACATGACCGCGATGCTGCAGCAGCGCGTTCATCGGGACGACGAAGAAGCCGGCCAGCGCGCCGATCAGCGTCATCAGGATGATCGCGGTCTCGACGCGGCTGACGAAGATCATCACCATCACCACGATTCCCATCGCGACGCCGAGCGGCAAGACCTTGACCGCATTGCGTAGCGACACCAGCAGTGCGGCGAGCGCCGCGCCGAGCGCGATGCCAAGCGCAACGACACCCTGCAGATACGCCGCGCGTGACAGGCTGTAGCACAGGTGCGTCGCGGCCCAGTCGATGACTATGAATTGCAGAGTCGCGCCTGCGCCCCAGAAGAGCGTGGTCGTCCAGAGCGAAATCTGCCCCAGCTTGTCGCGCCAGAGCAGCGCGCAGCAGTGGCTGAATTCGCGCACCAGGAAGACGGGACTTTTGCTCGGCACGCGACGTTCCACACCGGTATCCGGAATGTACCAGTTGATCAGGGCGGCGATCGCGTAACAGCCCATGATCACGGAGATGGCAGCCTGCGGCGGTGTGTCGATTCCGGTGTCGATCTTCGGGATGTCGATCGCGAGCAGCCAGCTGGAGACCGGCCCACTGATGAGAACGCCGCCGAGGAGAAACCCGAGGATGATCGACGCGACCGTTGTGCCTTCTATCCACCCGTTGGCGATGACGAGTTGCCGCGGCGGAAGAAGCTCCGTGAGAATGCCGTACTTCGCGGGCGAGTAGGCCGCTGCACCCAAGCCGACGACGGCGTACGCCGCGAGGGGATGCACCATGAACAGCATCAAGCCGCACCCAAGAATCTTGACCGCGTTGGTGATCAGCATCACACGGCCCTTCGGCATCGAGTCGGCGAACGCGCCGACTACCGGCGCGAGCACGACGTACGAGACGACGAAGCATTGCTTCAGCGACGGCGTCATCCATGCCGGTGATTCGAGATCGCGCAGCATCTGGATGGCGGCGACCAGAAGCGCGTTGTCGGCGAGCGACGAGAAGAACTGCGCCGCCATTATGGTGTAGAACCCGGCCTGCATTGTCCTCACTCAGCGCGAACGCTTACGCTCATTTTGCGCCCGGCAGCTCGGCCGGGGAGCGTTCGCTGCGCTTGGTGTATGTATAATTGGGCAACTAGCCGGCGCATGCGGCTCGCGCCTTATACCACGTTTCTCTCCCTCAGACCAAACCCGACGGGGCCGGGTTCATCTGCACGCGAGATGCAACACTGACGCCGCCCGATGCGACCGCTCGCCGCTCAGGTCAATCTTTCCGCTTTGCGTGCAAACCTGCGCAAGGCACGCGAGCGCGCGTCGGGCGCGCAAGTGCTCGCGGTGGTGAAAGCCGACGCGTACGGGCACGGACTGATGCGAGTTCTGCCGGCGCTCTCGGAGGCCGACGGCCTCGCGCTGCTTGAGCTGGACGCCGCCGTTGCATTGCGCGAACGCCATTATGCGAGGCGCATATTGCTGCTCGAAGGATTCTTCGCTGCCGACGAGCTGGCGGAGATCGCGGCGCGTCGCTTTGCCGTTGTAGTGCACCACGAAGAGCAGATCCGGATGCTCGAAGCGGCGACGCTGCCGCGTCCGATTGAAGTGTTCGTCAAGATAAATACCGGAATGAACCGGCTCGGTTTCCGTCCGGATCTCGCGCATACTGTCGTCGATCGGCTGTCGCGCGCGCCGAGCGTGGCGGTGATGCGCATGATGACCCATCTCGCGCGCG
>DATKJP010000186.1:0-1832 GCA_035543635.1 Casimicrobiaceae bacterium | reverse complement strand
CGCTGGGACAGGAGAGTGAGCTGGCACAGGCGTATCTGTCAATCATGCAAATGCGCATGGGATCGCGACTGTCGTTTAGCATCGACGTACCGGAGCCGCTGCGGTCGCACGCGTTCCCGCCGATGCTGCTCATGTCCCTGGTCGAGAACGCGGTGAAGCATGGTCTCGAGCCACTGGCCGCGGGCGGCACGATCCGAATCGAGGCTCACCATCAGGGCGATCGACTCGCCGTCTCGGTTGCCGACAACGGACGCGGCCTCGCAGGCGCGATCGGCAAGGGCGTCGGCCTGACCAACTTGCGCGAACGCTTGCGCGCGCTGTACACCGATCGGGGCAGGTTCACGCTGGAAGAGCGCCCTGCAGGTGGAGCGCAGGCGACGATCGAGATCCCTTATCAGAATGACCTCTAAGCAACCCACCGCGCTAATCGCCGAAGACGAGCCGATGCTGCGCGCCCAGCTGCGCGCACGGCTCACGCAGGCCTGGCCCGAGCTACGCGTCGTCGCCGAGGCTGAAAACGGCGAGCAGGCGCTTGCCTTGCAGCGAGAGCTCGAGCCCGATATCGCATTTCTCGACATCCGCATGCCGGTTCGATCCGGCCTGGAAGTCGCGCAGGAGATTGCGGATGCGTGCCATGTCGTCTTCGTCACCGCCTACGACGAATATGCGGTGACTGCATTCGAGCAAGGCGCTGTAGACTATGTTCTGAAGCCGGTCACTCCGGAGCGAATGGTCAAGGTCGTCGAGCGGCTCAAGCAACGCCTCGATCACCCGCCGGCCGACCTGGCGACAGTTCTCACTCAGCTGGAAGCACGCGATTCGAATGGCCCGTTGCGGTGGATCAAGGCGTCGCTGGGCTCGTCGATGCGACTGATTCCAGTGGACGAGGTCCACTACTTTCACGCCGAGGACAAGTACACGAAGGTCGTAACGTCAGAAGGCGAGGCGCTGATTCGAAAGACGATCAAGGAGCTCTTCGACGAGCTCGACTCGGAACTCTTCTGGCAGGTACATCGCGGCACCATCGTCAACCTGCGCGCAATCGCGCGCGTAGAGCGCGACTATCGCGATCAGCCGCTCATCATTCTCAAGCAGCGCCCGGAGAAACTCACTGTCAGCCGCACCTTCGCTCATCTGTTCAAGGCGATGTAGCGAGGCGCGTGCACGCTGCACGCGCGCACCCCTCCGGGTAAAATAGTCTCTTTTGCCGGCTCTGAAGACCCGGCATCTCCCGGAGAGCCATCCTGCAAGCAACCATCGAAGCCGCGTGGGAGCAACGCGCCGAGTTGTCGCCGCGAACGGCACCTGCCGCGGTGCGCGAAGCCGTAGACGCCACACTCGCGGAGCTCGACGCCGGGCGGCTGCGCGTGGCTGAAAAATCCGGGAGCGGCTGGACCACGCACCAGTGGCTGAAGAAGGCCGTCTTGCTTTCGTTCCGGCTTACCGACAGCGTGCCGATCGGGCTCGCGGCTCCAAACGCGCCGTTTCGTTTCTACGACAAGGTGCCCACCAAGTTCGCGCAATTCGACGACGATGCTTTCTCGAAGGCCGGCGTGCGCGTGGTTCCACCGGCGGTAGCCCGTCGCGGCGCCTACATCGCTCGCGACGTCGTGCTCATGCCCTCCTACGTGAACATCGGCGCCTACGTCGACGAGGGGACGATGGTCGATACCTGGGCCACGGTCGGTTCCTGCGCACAAATCGGCAAGGGTGTTCATCTGTCGGGAGGCGTGGGTATCGGCGGCGTTCTCGAACCGGTTCAGGCTAATCCGACCATCATCGAAGACAATTGCTTCATCGGAGCGCGATCCGAAATTGTCGAAGGCGTGATC
>DATKJP010000185.1:0-16380 GCA_035543635.1 Casimicrobiaceae bacterium | reverse complement strand
GCGTCGAACGCTGCATACCTTCAAGGGCAGTGCGCGCATGACCGGAGCCATGCGTCTGGGCGAGTTGACCCACTTGATGGAGAGCCGGCTTCTTCTCGGCGATTCGCTGGTCAAGCCCACGCCGGATCTGTTCGAGGCTCTCGACACCGATCTCGACCGCATAGCGTTCGTGCTCGACCGGCTGCAAAAGAGCGAATTCAACGTCGCCCTTCCGTGGGTTGCAGTCGAGACCCGGGCAGAGCAAGTTGCACCCGAGCCCGCCGCGCCGCGCGCGGTTGTGACGCCCGCGGCGCCGCAACCGGTGGTCGAACCGATGGCTCCCGCAGTTGCGGCCGCAGAAGGCGAGGCCGCGCAACGCGCGATGCTTCGCGTGCGCGCGGACTTGATCGATCGGCTGGTCAACGAGGCCGGCGAAGTCGCCATCGCGCGCTCGCGAGTAGAAGGCGAGCTGCGCTCGCTCAAGGGCAATCTGCTGGAACTCACCAACAGCGTGATACGGCTGCGCTCGCAAGTGCGCGAGATCGAAATCCAGGCCGAGTCGCAGATTCAGTCGCAGTTGAAGCCGGGCGAGCAGGAATTCGATCCCCTCGAGTTCGACCGCTTCACACGCTTTCAGGAATTGACACGCGGCCTCGCGGAGGGTGTCAACGACGTTTCCACCGTGCAGCAATCGCTGTTGCGCAACATCGATGACGCGGATGCGGCGCTTCTGGCTCAGGCGCGCCTGTCGCGTGAGGTGCAGCAGCAGCTCTTCTCGATCCGGACCGTACCCTTCGGCAGTCTCTCCGAGCGGCTTTACCGCATCCTGCGGCAGACAGCGAAGGAGCTCGACAAGCGGGCGAACCTCGAAATCCGCGGGTCTCAGGTCGAGCTCGACCGCTCCGTGCTGGAGAAGCTCGTCGGCCCGCTCGAGCACCTGCTGCGCAATGCGCTCGACCACGGTCTCGAATCGCGCTCTGACCGCATCAAGGCCGGCAAGGCCGAGACCGGCGAAATCGCGCTCAACGTGCGCCAACAGGGCAACGAAATCGCGATCGAGATCGCCGATGACGGCGCCGGGCTCGACTTCGCGCGGATTCGCGATCGCGCGCGTGCCCAGGGCCTGATCGCCGGGGACAGCGAGCCGACCGAAGCGCGGCTCACCGAATGCATCTTCGAGCCGGGGTTTTCGACCGCGACGAAGGTCACGCAGCTCTCCGGCCGCGGTGTGGGCATGGACGTCGTGCGTTCGGAAATCGGCGCGCTCGGCGGGCGTGTCGACGTAGCGACGACGCGCGGCAAGGGCACGACGTTCACGATGTATCTGCCGCTCACGCTGGCCGTCGCGCAGACGGTTCTCGTGCGCGCCGGAGGTCGGCTCTGGGCGCTGCCCGCGCCGATGGTGGAGCAGGTTCAGCAGATCAAGGACAAGGACCTTATCAATCTGTACCTCACGCGCGAGGTCACGTGGCAGAACCGCAAGTACCCGTTCTTCTACCTGCCGAGACTCCTCGGCAACGCCGGATACAACCCTGAGACGCTGCGCTACAACTCGGTGGTGTTGCTGAAGAGCGGGCAGAATGTTACCGCCGTGCACGTCGATGAAATGCTCGGCAACCAGGAAGTCGTGGTAAAGAACATCGGACCGCAGCTCGCGCGCGTCTCGGGTGTCGCGGGCGCGACGGTGCTTGGCACCGGCGAAGTCGTGCTGATCATCAATCCGGTGCAGCTCGCGCAGCGCGTCGAAGGCGAAGTCGAAACGCCGATGGTCGTCAAGACGCCGCAGGCCGCGCGCGCGGCCGCGGCCGCCGCCGCTGCGTCGGGCCCGCCGGTCGTGATGGTCGTCGACGACTCGCTCACCGTGCGCAAGATCACGAGCCGGCTGCTCACGCGCGAAGGCTTCGAAGTTATCACAGCCAAGGATGGGCTCGACGCGCTGCAACTCCTCGGCGATCGTGTTCCCGACGCGATGCTGCTCGACATCGAAATGCCGCGCATGGACGGCTTCGAGCTGGCGAAGACGATGAAGGCCGACACGCGCGTAGCCCACGTGCCCATCATCATAATCACCTCGCGCACCGCGGAGAAACATCGCGCTCGCGCGAAGGAGCTGGGTGTCGAAGCCTATCTCGGCAAGCCGTACCAGGAAGAAGAGCTGCTCAAGCAGCTGCGCAGCGTGCTCGCGCTGCATACGGCGTAACGACTTCCGTTTCACTCGTGCGGGCTGCGGCCGTTTTGCAGCCTACAGCTCGCCGCGTGAATACTCCACTCGACAACAGGGCCGCAGGCGTATACCTTACGGCCCGAGTTCGTACGAGCGCCCTGCGGAACAGTCCGAAAAAGCTCGCCCAGGGGGATAAGAGGGCGGGTGTTCGTGCGTGCCAACTTTCTTTGAGGGAGGGAATCGTAATGAAAGGCATGCTCAAGGCGCTTTGCTTTGTTGCGGGCGTTGTTTTCGCCGCGTTCGCACTCCCCGCAAGCGCTCAAAAGACGTTCACCATCACGCCGCCGGCGGCGGTGTCCATAGGCACCCAGCTTATTCAGGTGACCTTTACGAACACGGGAAACTCGAACTTCAATTCGTTCGAGCTCGACGCGACGTCGGCCAACCTGAAATTCAATACGGCGGTGACCCCCACCCTTAGCCAGGGGTTCAGTGGGACAGTGAGCATCTTCAACAGCACCACGCTCCAGTTCGTCAATACGACGCCGATCAAGACCAAGCCTGTCACCATCACGGTGAGTGTGATGGCGACCGACAATAGCTGTGCGGCAGCGGCCGGAACGTGGTCCGGGGGCGCATGGGCCGGGTCGCCATCATCGCCGAGCCAGACATTCGCGCTGTCGCCTTTGCCTGCTGCCACGACGATCAATCCGGGGTGCGTGCTGGGATTCATCGCGCAGCCAGCGAGCGCGCAGGTGGGAACAACGATCACGAGCGCGCCCAGCAATCCCTCTGGAGCACCCGTCAAGGTCGGTCTTCTGAATGCCGGTGTGCCCGATCCGAACTTCAGCGGATCGATCTCGCTCGCGATTAAGGCAGGCACGGGCTCTATGGGAGCCATGCTCACGGGCGGCGGTCCGGTAAATGCTAGCTCTGGCGTCGCTACGTTCCCGTCGCTGTCGATCGACACGGTGGGGATGAACTATGTGCTGACAGCGAGCTCGAGCGGCTACACATCGGTCGACTCGACCTCATTCACCATCTTTGGCGGGACGCTTGGCTGCAACAACAATAACAATTTCGCCGGCAACGCGAATTACGACCCGGAGCTCGATATCAATTTCGTCGGCCCTGCCGGGTTCGGGATGCGGCGCGGGCCGAACTGGGATGATTCGACCGGTAACAACTGTATCCTGGTCGACTTCACGTTCACTCCTCCAGGCAACAGCAACATCGCAAGCCTTCTCTGGGACAAGAGCACCGGTCAACACGCGTCGTTCGAGTACGTGATCGTTTGGAACCCGATCGACGTTAGCAACGTTGGCGGACCAGCGGATGTATGGAATGGCTATCGCCCGAACGTTTCGTGGGGAATAGACAACCCCACGGTCGGCACGACCGACTACGTCCCGGCGTTGATGTGCATCGATGATGACCTGACGCAGGGCCAGGCGATCTTGCCGAAAATTCCCGGCGTCCCGCCATACACTACGAATCCGAATCCGCAGTACCAGCCGGGGCAGGTTGCGAAGCTGTGCATCGCTCGGCAAAGTTTTACGTCGCTGGGCAAGGACCCGCACGATTCCACCAAGACCCTCATCCAGTTCTTTGATGAGGTTGTCGACGAGGCCGACAGCCACGTGACAGGTCCGTGACGAGTTCGTAGACTGCAACAAATTGGAAGCGGCCCTGCGGGGCCGCTTCTTATTTCTGGATATCGTCCAGCGGGTGCGACGCGTCTTGACAGACCGCGACCGAGAGTACAAGTTACGCCCTTTCGTCCAGGCGACTGATCTGCGGTCGAGCGAGAATCCGCTCACTGGGGAATGAAGGGGCAGGCATTCGCGCGGTCGAACGTGTGGGGGCTCTCAAATGAATTGCACGCGCAAGATGTCCTGCTTGCTGCTCGGGCTCGCGATGGCTGCGTTCGCGTTGCCAGGCATCGCAGGCAACGACAAAAAGTTCAGCCTTGTGATGTCGTCGCCGGACAGTCAGTCGCCGCCGCCTTATGTCCTTCAGGCAATTGTCAAGAACGAGGGGAATTCGACGATCAGCTCGTTCAGCCTCTCGGTTACCGGCGGTTTGACGGTAGTCGGCGTGACACAGCCGACATCGGGTAACGCGTCGTTCACTGGCTCGACCGTCACCGTAAAGAACATGCGGCCGGTCAAGTCCGGTGACTCGTTCACCGTGACGATGGGTGTGGACAAGTGCGGTGATCTTGGCGTGTGGAGCGCAGCGGTTTGGACCGGCTCGTCCTTGAATGGGCAAAGCTTCGCTATCGTGCCCGGACACTCGAACCTAGACTCGTCCATTTCCTGCGGCGACCCCGGACCCGGCGACGCGATCAATGTGCCATTTATCTTCGCGTGCGGAGTTACCGGGGAGAGAGGTTATTACGACAGGGACGGTACGGTTGGCAGCCCGATTCCGTACTTCGTAACAGTGACTAACCCCGACCCCGCACACGAAGCCCTTCACTTCCGGTGGCCCGACGACAACACGGGCGATCCGCGCGCAACATTCGAATACGATGTTTGTGCCCCCGACCCAATCCCGGATGGGACAACGCAGGTCGCCTGGCTGAATCAGGATGGAACCCCGGCGAACACACCTGGGACTCCGGCATTCATCGACGCTCTTGAGTGTTTGCAAAACGCCGATTTTCTGCCGGAGCCCTATGGGAAGCTGGTCTCGGATAACGGTGCGACGTTAACTGTAGACACGTCGCAGCCAGCCGGAGCGCACCCGGCCATTCCCACCCCGGCAACACCGTTCGACATCGTGATCGAGAATGAGCGTCTGACGGTGAACGCCATAGCTTGCGTCGACACCGGAGATGACGACGAAGGTCCGGATTCGGGTGAGTGCAACGAGACCGGTGAGACTCCTGGGCCAATCGCATGGTACGTGACTCGCGGCGTTGGCAATACAACGCCGGTTACCCACACTGGGACTCCGTTGGTGATGAGCACGCCCTTGCCGCTCTTGCCGAGCGAGGGGGTATCGTTCCCATACACCGCGGGCAGCCCGGCGCTAATGTGCATCGCGGTCCCGGCGAGTGAGGTGGATGAAACTGGCAACCACGTAACGACTTTCATCGACATCGGGGACAGCCACGTGACCGGACCGTAAAGCGTAACGATATCGTAGATCGGTCTGGCAAAGCGGCCCTTTGGGCCGCTTTGCTTTTCCTGCTCAGCGCGTTGGCAGCGGGACCGGCGGGACGGCTCGGACTTTCAGGCTCGCGAGTGATGCGCGGCTCTCGGTCACCATCTCGCCGGGCGGCTCAATGCCTTCCAGACGGTCGAGCTCGATCAGCGAAAGCTGGGTGAGCGTCGTCTCGAAGACGTCATGTCGCTCTTGGGCGGAGGCGAGGCTAGCCTCCAACGCGTCGCGCGCTCCCCAGAGGTCGTCCTGTCTCAGCAAAGCGTGGCCCTGAATCCGCTCCAGCAGCGGCACGACCTTGGCGATCGCATTCGATTCGCTCGCGCGGCCGAGCATTGAGCGCACGAGTTCTAGCCCTTCATCGACTTTCCCCATGGCGACTCGGCATTCGGCAATGCGGGCTTCGACGGCCGGGATTTCCTCCTCTGCTCCGACGTGCTGGAAGCTCGCCTTGGCCTCGTCGAACCGCGCGAGCGCCTCTTCGGGGCGGCCCAACCGGAACGACACACGTCCGAGCAACAACACGCAGAACCCCAGGTGGTAGTGATATTGCGAAGCCTTCCAGAATGGCAGCGTGTCCAGCAGAAGCGCCTCGGCCTCGCGCCACTCGCCGCGATCGACCAGGATCTCCGAGATGTTGAGGCGGCCGACCGCTGCGGCGACGGTGCTGCCGATCTTTAGCGAAGCCTCGCGACCACGCTCCCAATGAGATAAGGCCTCATCCCAACGGCCTTCCCAGTGACACACGGCGCCAAGGCTTCCCAAGACTCCGGCCTCCCTGACTAGGTTTCCTGCTCGCTGAAAGGCTTCCAGCGAACGCTGCATCGACAACTGGGCTCCTTCCATGCGAAGGTCACCGTAGATCCAGCCGCGCACCCAGCACGCTTCGCCGAGCGCCTCCGCATCGTCCGCGTCTTCGGCCTCGGTGACTGCTCGCTCGGCGATCACCAGCGCTTCGTCGGTGCGGCCGGAGTACTGTAGCAATGTCGCGTGCCACGCGCTCGACCGCGCGGCATGCCGCGCAGCGTCGGCACTTGGCAGATCCTGCAGAAGTTTACGAGCCTCGTCGGTACAACGCAGCGCCTCCGTGTACTTGCCAAGCTTTTCCTCAACGCGCGACATCTTGATCAGAATGTCGGCCTCTACGAGAGGCTCTGTTGCGACCAGCGGACGCGTCGTTGAGTAAGCCTCTCCTGCCTTGTTGAATTCGCCGGCGCGATACCAAGAGTCTCCCAGTGCCCGATGTACGGTCGTCAATTCCTCGCGCGCCAGATCCGTCAGGTGACGCCCAGCCTCCAGCGCGCGCGTGTACATCTGCGCGGCTTCTACATAGGCATACTCGCGCTCTGCACGTCCAGCCGCGAGCTTGGCGTAGCGCCAGGCGGGTTGATATTCGCCCGCTGCGAAATAATGCAACGATAGGATCCCCGCTGATTCCTCCGGGTAATCCATTTCCTCTTCGAGATGTGCGGCGATAAGACCATGCAGCTTGCGGCGCGTCCTGTATGGCAAGCCCTCGTAAGCCGCATCGCGCAGGAGCGATCGCCGGAAGCGCACATACCCATCCGGCTCCTCCTCGAACAGATCGCTCAGCCTCCCCCACATCGCCGGGTCAGGAGCGGGAAAACCCTCCTCGCCGGCAAACCACGCAAGCATCCTCGGGTGAAAGGTCAGCCCGAAGACCGCTGCATGGCGAATGACCAACCGCTCCTCGGGTGCAAGCGAATCGATCTGCGCCATGGTCGCCGCCTCGGCGGAATCGGGAAGGTCGGCGATGCTGCCGGAGTCGACGACCCTTTGCAGCAAGTCACGCAGGAACTGTGGATTGCCGCCGGATCGCGTCGCCACGACCTCGAGCACGTGAGCGGCCAGCGGTGCCTGCTGGGTCGCCAGCTGTGCGAGTCGCAGCGTATCCTGCGGAGCAAGCGGCTTCAGCTCCACGCGAACCACGGTCTCGGCTTCCGGCGCCACGAATCCGTTGGTGCTCTGACGTGCCACGGCAAAGAGCCAGGGATGGGCTCCGATCTCGCCGATCAAGTACGAGAGCAGCTCGGCGGAGGCTTCGTCCATGTAGTGCGTGTTTTCGATCTCGATCAGCTGCGGCTTCGGCATGATCGCGGCGAGGAAACGCGCGACCGATTCATGCAGCTTCGCCCTCCGGTTGCTCTCGGCCAGCATGGCCACCTCGGGCGTGGATTCGATCTCGAGCCCGACGGTCGCCGCGATCAACGGAAGCCATGGCGCGAGATCGGGAGCGTGACTGGCGACTTCCTCCCGCAACCGATCGACGATCGCAGTTTCCGGATCGTCACGTCCGAAACCGAAGTATTCGCGCAGCAGCTCGGTCCACACGGCGTATGGCGTCGAAGCGGTATAGGCTTCGCAGGTCGCGTGCTGCTTGTTGAGCGTGGTCGCCGCGTCACGCAGCGCCTCGAGCAGGCGCGTCTTGCCGATGCCGGAGTCGCCGACGACCTCGATCAGCCGGCCCGCACCCGAGCGAGCGCTCGTGAACGCTTTGCGGATCAGTCCCATCTCGACGTTGCGCCCGGTGAGCGGCAGACGCTGTGTCGACACCTGGCGCGCCTTCGAGCTCTGCGCGCGGCCGACCGACCAGGCCTGGACCGGCTCTGCCTTTCCCTTCATCGCGAGTGGCGCGAGCTGGGTCTTCTCGAATTGCGTGCCCGAGCGGTCGAGAACTTCGGGTGTCGCGTAGATGTGGCCCGGCTCAGCCTTCGTCATCAAACGCGCCGCGAGATTGACTGCGTCCCCCATCACTGTGTAGCTCCGGCGAAACGCGGGGCCGACATCACCCGCGAAGACAGCGCCGCGATGCACGCCGATGCGGATCGGGATCGGGAGGTCGCTCGCGACGATCCTGCGCAACGCAAGCAGCATGCGCTCCTCGTCGTTGCCGGTTACCTTCGGCGCACCGCCGGTCAGGATGAGCTTGCCGCCGTCCGTATCGACGTCGGAAGCGAGGAATGCGACGGATTGCTCCTCGGTCGCAGCTTCGATCGTGCTCACGACGCGTTGCAGCGCTTCTGCCGCCGCCTCGGGACCGCGCTCCGCGATCAGCGCGTCAGTGCCTTCGAAGCGAATGAACGCGATCGTGACCGGTCGATGCTCGGGCGCGCCGCCGCCCGCAAGAACATGCGCGCGTATCGCCGGCGACAGGCACTGCGTCGTGATTTCCGGCGTGAGCTTCGGTCGCGGCGAAAAAGGGCGCTGCTCCGCGAATCCCTCGGGTTCCTTTTGCAGGAGGCGACCGACGCCTTTTGCTTCGCCCAGGCATTCAGAGGGAATCTGTGCGGCGGTCTCGGCGCTCACGACGATTTCGTCGGCGTCCGCTCCGTGCTCGATTGCGACTAGGCGGCTCCATGCGGGACCGACCGGCAAGAGCTCCGTGTGCAATGCGCCGACAGCAAAAAAATGGAATTGACCCGAGTGAACGCCCTGCGAAATCTGCAATGTGATGGTCGTGTCGGACAGCGCGAACTGGCCGACCTCGCTCAGTGCCTGCCGCATCCTTGCGGCGACGAGCGCCGCGCGCCCCGCGTGGCCTTCGCCCTCGAACCACAGGAGTATGGAGTCTCCGCCGAACTTGAGTAACGCGCCTCCAGAGTCATAGGCGACCGCAAGCATCGCCTCGAAGATGCGCCCGATGGCCTCGGTGATCTGCTCCGCCCCGACGCGTCCCTTGCGGGCGAGCGATTCGGAGAGCTTCGTGAAGCCGGTGATGTCGGCGAATACCGCAGAGCCTTCGTCGGTCCAGCTTCGCGTTTCGGAATGCTCGGCCAGGTGCCGCTGGAGCACTCTGGGCACGTAAAGGTCCGCGCGCTCCGCCCCCGTAGCCCAAACGGCCGATTCGAGCGATGCGCCGCCCTCGAGTCCCTGCTCTGTCGTCCCCATTTGCCGCTGCGTGTTCTTACGGTGCCGCTCTCTATAGGATTCTCCCATAGCACGGGCATCCCGCGGCGACCGGCCGGCACGGTAAAATCGGCCCTAACCCCAAGAGGAGGAACACATGGCGCAGTACGCCACGGAGAATATTCGTACCGTAGCACTGGTTGGGCACGGGGCCGCGGGCAAGACCACGCTCGCGGAGGCGCTGCTGGTGCGCGCCAAGGCGATCCAGGCGCCCGGCAGCGTCGAGCGCGGCACGACCGTGAGTGATTTCGACCCGCTGGAGAAGACCTGGCAGCACTCGTTGCGCACGTCGGTGCTGCATCTCGATGCTGATGGCACCCGCGTGCATCTAATCGATACGCCCGGGTTTCCCGATTTCATGGGGCAGGCGATCGGGGCGCTGGACGCCGTCGAGACTGCCGCGGTAGTGGTCAGTGCGACCGCGGGCATCGAAATGATCACCTCGCGGATGATGGATTGGGCGCGAGAGCGCAAGCTCTGCCGCCTCATCGTGGTGAACAAGATCGACGCCGAGAACGCCGACCCGGAGGGCGTGCTTTCTGCGATCCAGGCGACGTTCGGCAAGGAATGCCTGCCGATCAATCTGCCCGCCGACGGTGGCAAGCGCGTCGTGGACTGCTTCTTCAACCCTTCCGGAGAGTCCGATTTCTCTTCGGTTGCTTCAGCGCACGGGGCGATCGTCGACCAGGTCGTCGAGGTCGACGAGGCTTTGATGTCGCTTTATCTCGACCAGGGCGAAGTTGCCCCGGAGCAGTTGCACGCGCCCTTCGAGCAGGCGCTCCGCGATGGGCACCTGATGCCGGTTTGCTTCGTGTCCGCGCGCACGGGCGCTGGCGTGGGCGAGCTGCTGGACGTCCTCGAGAAGCTGGCGCCCAATCCGGCCGAAGGCAACGCTCCGCTCTTCATCAAAGGTGAAGGCGAGAAAGCCGTCGAATTCCAGTCGACACCGGATCCGAAGAAGCACGTCCTCGCACACGTGTTCAAGGTAGTCATCGATCCCTTCATCGGCAAGCTCGGCATCTTTCGCGTGCATCAGGGCACCGTGACACGCGATACCCAGCTCTATATCGGCGACGCGCGCAAGCCATTCAGGGTCGGCCACTTGCTGATGCTTCAGGGCGCGAAGCAGGTCGAAGTCGACCGCGCCGTGCCCGGAGACATCGCGGCCGTGGCGAAAGTCGACGAGATCCTCTTTGATTGCGTGCTGCACGACTCGCATGACGAAGACCAGATCCACATGCGCCCGCTGGAGTTTCCGAAGCCGATGCACGGTTTCGCCATCGCGCCGAAGAAACGCGGCGACGAACAGCGCATCTCCGACGTGCTGCACAAGATGATCGCCGAGGATCCGACGCTGACCCTCGAGCACGATGCGAACCTGAACGAAACAGTACTGAGGGGACTGGGTGAGCTGCATCTGCGCTCGGTATTCGAGCGCATGGCCTCCCAGTTCAAGCTCGAGATCGACACGCGGCCGCCACGCGTTCCGTATCGCGAGACCGTGACGGCGAGAGCCGAAGGTCATCACCGGCACAAGAAGCAGACCGGAGGCGCGGGGCAGTTCGGTGAAGTCTACCTGCGCATCGAGCCGATGCCGCGCGGATCGGGTTTCGAGTTCGTCGATCAGGTGAAGGGCGGCACGATTCCGAACCAGTTCATTCCGGCGGTGCAGAAGGGCGTCGAGCAGGTTCTCACGGCGGGGCCGACGGCCGGCTTTCCGCTGCAGGACGTGCGCGTGATCGTCTACGACGGCAAGCATCATGCGGTCGACTCGAAGGAAATCGCGTTCGTGACCGCGGGGCGCAAAGCTTTCCTCGACGCAATCGAGAAGGCGCGGCCGATCGTGCTCGAGCCGATCGTGAGCCTGGAGGTGCTCTGCCCCGAGTCGAACATGGGCGACGTGGCCGGCGATCTGTCGTCGCGGCGCGGTCAGGTCACCGGGACCAAGTCGCTGCAGGCTGGGACGCTAACTGTCGATGCGCTTGCTCCGCTTTCTGAGCTGGAAGGCTATGCCGCGCGATTGAAAGCAATGACCGCGGGCCACGCGGCGTGGACGATGTCGCTCTCGCACTACGATCCTGCGCCGCCCAATCTACAGCAACACCTGGCCGCCGAATACGCCAAGCATCGCAAGCACGAAGAGGAGTAGCGCTTAAGCTCCCACGGCTCGCTTCCCTCGGCCCAGTGTGCGCGGTCGCGGGCTGGGATGCCACGCAAATTTCTCGGCTGGACAAAATCGGTCCAGCGCCGGCACCAAAGGTGTCAACAAAAACAGCGCCCAGATCAGCGCGTTCGGTTTGAACAACAGGTATTGCCACGCTGCCGCGCCGAGCGCGACGATCAAGGCATAAGCGACACGCGCGCCAGTCCGATTCGGAATCGTCATCGGATCGGAGATCATGAAGAAGGCGAAGAGAAGCAGCGCTCCATTGCCGAGCTGATGCCACCAGATCGCCCAGGATTGTCCGAGCCAAGCGACACGCAGAGCGACGAGACTCAAGAATGCGGAGAGAAACACCCAGCTCACGTCGAGTCGGCGCGCGCGCTGCGTGACGATCGTTCCCAGCATCAGGAACCAGACCGCGAGCGCGAGATCGCTGCCCCATTGACCGGCGGACACCCAGGTGCCGGGCAGGAGGGTGATCGCGCCGATCACGCCGAGGTTCGCCGGGTTGTACAAGTGCTTGCCGTTCACCCGCAGCACGTACTTCGACGACATCGCGAGGATCGCCGCGAGCGGATGCGCCCAGAGCGCGTCGCTGCGCAGGAGCAGCGACAGACCGCAGCAGGTCACGATGGCCGAAAGAAATCCTTTCTGCTGGAGCCCGAGTCGCTTCAGCCAGAACGCTTGCGTGGCAAGACCCGCAGCGAACGCGAGGATCATCTGCAGCGGCTGCAGCGAGAAATCGCGCAGCAGCACCCCGATTGTGAGCAGCGCGGCGAGGAAGACGATCTGGAAGACGCGCGCGTCCCGACATAGCGGGAGAGACCTCGCTTTCGAGAGGACCGCGGCGAGCGCCGGAAAACGGAGTCTGTCCCCGGTTATTTCCACAACCGCTCCCACCATTGCGGCGCGGAGACGCTGCGCATGTTCATATGGCTGCGAATCGCGGTGAGATCCCAGCCGGTTAGATTCGCGAGGGTCTGCGCTTCGCGCTCCTGGCGTTTCTCGACCTCGTCGAAGTAATTCTTCGCCTGCGGACAGGCATTCGGATCGCCCGGCCAGGCGTGGCGCAGAACGTAGCGCGCCTGGAAGTTCTGCCGATCCTGCGTTTCCTGGAACATAAGGTCTTCGGGCAATGTTTGCGGTGTATAGCGAAGGTGCAGCCGGGTGAGCAACACAGGCTGCGCGCCGCTCGTCCGCGCTACCGGCGGAGCGAAACTCCCGGGCGCAACGCCGACGGGAGGCGTGTCTCCGTCGAGCCAGAAAACACCGGCGCCACGCAGCTCATCGGGCGACAGCGGATTCGCGGCGCAGGGATCGCACCATCCCATGTCCCAGAAATATTCCGTCCAGACGACGCGATAGTCTTCTCGTTTGGCTTGCGTCGTGAACAGCGCCTTGTACATCGCTGGAAATTTTTCGCGCACATAAGTCGGCAGCTCGACATTCGCGGGCAGCTTCACGGTGCGGTAGTTGGTCGTCTCGACGCGGCCGTTTCGCGTCAGCACGTAGATGACGAGATCCTGCGGACCCTTGGCGTTGAGCATACCCAGCCGCACAGGGAGCATGAAGCGAGGTGACTCGAACGCAAATTGAAGCGGGCGCAGATACGAGAATCCCGTCTTCGCCTGCTCGGCAAGATTCACCCTGGCGACGAAGAATTTGAGTCCCTGGCGCACGTAGGGTTGCAGCGCCTTGCTCGCGCCCGCGGGAATGCGGTAGCCATTTTCGTGCAGCCAGGTCTCCAGCCCGTTCGATTGTGTTGCCGAGAGAATCACGATGTCGTACTCGCCGACGGTGTAGCGCGCTTCGATCGTGACGCCGAGCGCTTCCTCGCGCACTGCGGCGCTTTTCGCCACAGGTGCACTGGCGGGTGCCTGCAGCATTGCATCGGCGGCGCGATAGCGCTGCTCGCACGGATTCGGATCGAAATACTCCGCGAGCCGCGGCGCGCTGTAGGCATCGATGCGCTCGAAGATTTGCGGATCGCCGACGTGGATCTGGCTCTTCTGGAGCACGGCGGGCACCGGCACGACCAGCGCGAAGTCGGTCAGCTCGCCCTGAAAGTCGTTGCGCATGCTGATCACCGTGCGCTCGCCGTCGCGCGCCATGATCACCTGCGAGGCTTCGTTGAAGAGCTTGGCGTCGGCCTTGCCGACATAGAAGCCGCAGAAGGCCTGGGCCTCCGCGGCTGCGCCCAGCGCGGCGGCGAGCAGCGTGAACGAAAGAACACAAGCGCGGGTCGGTTTCATGCAGTGCCTCCAAGCAAGTGGACGATGCCGCTATCAACGTGCCCCGGCTCGCCTCGGGGTTAAGCGACCGCCTGGCGCCTTGATTTGTGTCGCCCCCGAGCGGCGTTTACAATGACGTCATGGGCGAGGCTCGCGCCAGTCTCTCGCATCACTTCCTGATCGCCATGCCCAACATGGCCGACCCGCATTTTGCGAACACCCTGATCTACATCTGCGAGCACAACGACCAGGGCGCGCTCGGCATCGTCGTGAACAAGCCGATCGACATGACGCTCTCGGCGCTCTTCGAGCAGATCAACATTCCACTCGGCGACTCGGAGCTGCGCGGAACCAAGGTGCATTACGGCGGTCCGGTGCAGATCGACCGCGGCTTCGTGTTGCACCGTCCGCTCGGCAGCTGGCAGTCCACGCTCGCCGTGAGCGACGATCTGGGCCTCACGACCTCGAAGGACATCCTCGAGGCGGTCGGCCACGGCAACGGTCCCGCCAACGTGCTCGTCACTCTGGGCTATGCCGGATGGTCGGCCGATCAGCTCGAGCAGGAAATCGCGCAGAACGCCTGGCTCACCGTGGCGGCCGATCCCGAAGTTCTTTTCGCCGAGCCCGCCGAGACGCGCCTGCCGGCGGCGATGAAGCTCCTCGGCATCGAATTCTCCCGTCTGTCCGACGCGGTCGGACACGCCTGACCCGTGACGGCGACAGTCAAGTCCTCCGCGGTTGCGGGGACCGTTCTTGCATTCGACTTCGGAACGAAGCGCATCGGCGTCGCGGTCGGCGAAACGCATACGGGGCTGGCCCACGCGCTGGTCACGATTCCCGCAACGCGCGATGAGGAGTCGATGCGTGCGATTGCAGCGCTCGTCGAAGAATGGCGGCCCGCGCTGCTCGTAGTCGGACTGCCAGTCCATGCCGACGGAATGGCGCACGCGATGACCGAGCGCGCCCGCCGCTTCGCGCGAGCGCTCGAGGGCCGCTTCGGGACCCGAGTGGAGCTTTGCGACGAACGCTTCACGACGCAAGCCGCATCGGGAGCGCTGCGCGAAGCGGGCGTGCGAGGACGTCACCGCAAATCCGCTCGCGACCGCGTCGCGGCTCAGCTCATCCTGCAGGACTACCTTGACCGGCGCCGGGCTGCCTGACGCCGAGATCACGCTCGGCCGCCTCGCCGACAAGATGCGAGGCGCCGTGGCATTCGACGCCAAGCTGATCGGCATTCACTCCGGCGGCGCGTGGGTCGCCGAGCGGCTCGCACAGATGATCGGCGGCGAGCATCCGGTCGGCTATATCGACGTCTCCTTCTATCGCGATGATTACGCGCAGAAGGGGCTGCACGCGAAGCTCGCGACGACCACGATCCCGTTCGAGATCGGAGGCAGTCGCGTGATTCTCGTCGATGACGTGCTCTTCACCGGGCGATCGGTGCGTGCCGCGATCAACGAACTTTTCGACTACGGCCGGCCGGAAAAAGTCGAGCTGGCGGTGCTGATCGATCGCGGCGGGCGCGAGCTTCCGATCGAGCCGACCTACGTCGGGGCACGGCTCACTGTCGCGCGCGATCTGTCGATCGTGCTGCAGCGTCACCTCGACGGGAGACTCGAGCTCTCGGTCGAGCCCGCGGAAGGCGGCACCCGTGCGTAACCCGCAGGTCAACGGCGACGGTGAGCTGCAGCATCTGCTCACGCTCGAGGGTCTGCCTCCGGAAATGATCGGTCGCATCCTCGACACCGCGGTTCCTTTCGTGTCGATCGCCGAGCGCGACGTGAAGAAGGTGCCATTGCTGCGCGGCAAGACGGTCTTCAACCTCTTCTTCGAGAACAGCACTCGCACACGCACGACCTTCGAGATCGCCGCGAAGCGCCTCTCCGCCGACGTGATCAATCTCAACATCGGCGTCTCCTCGACCTCGAAGGGCGAGACGCTGCTCGACACGATCGACAACCTGGTGGCCATGAACGCGGACGTGTTCGTCGTGCGGCACGCGCAGAGCGGAGCGCCGCATCTGATCGCGCAGCATCTGTCCGCGACGGGACGCGCGCACATCCACGTCATCAACGCGGGCGACGGCCGGCACGGGCATCCGACGCAGGGCTTGCTCGATCTGTTCACGATACGTCACTACAAGAAAGACTTCGGTGCGCTCACGGTGGCGATCGTCGGCGACGTGTTGCATTCGCGCGTGGCGCGCTCGCTCATCCAGGGCTTGACCACGCTGGGAACTCCGGAAGTGCGTGTCGTCGGTCCGCAGACGCTGCTGCCTACGGCAGTCGAGAAGATGGGCGTACGGGTGTACCACGACATGCGCGAAGGGCTGGCCGGCTGCGACGTGGTGGTCATGCTGCGACTGCAGAGCGAGCGCATGCGTGGCGCGCTCCTTCCTTCCGCTGGCGAGTACTTCAAGCACTACGGGCTTACGAGCGACAAGTTGAGATTCGCCAAGCCCGACGCGATCGTGATGCATCCGGGCCCGATGAACCGCGGCGTGGAGATCGACTCGGCAGTGGCCGACGGTAAGCACTCAGTGATCCTGCCGCAGGTCACCTTCGGCATCGCCGTGCGCATGGCGGTGATGGCGATTCTCGCGGGCAGCGCGCCTCCCGCATGAAGATCGAGATTCACAACGGCCGATTGATCGATCCGGCACACGGGATCGATCGCAAGGCATCCCTCTATATCGCCGCGGGCAAGGTCGCTTCGATCGACGAGCCGCCGTCGGGCTGGCATCCGAA
>DATKJP010000184.1:0-17383 GCA_035543635.1 Casimicrobiaceae bacterium | reverse complement strand
CGGTGGGCTGCGCTGGCTCGCTTTCACGCCGAGCACGGCCATTTCCTGGTTACCAATGGCCCGTACCGACTGGATTCGTGGAGCAACGACGCCGTCGTGCTGCAGGTGTTTCGCGACGCCAGCTACCCGCTCGGGGTGGGGGCGTTCGACGCGTACGCGATCCCGCTCAGGGCTTATGTTTCCAACGTCGACGACCAGGGCGATCGCATCGAGATCGGCGGCGAGGTCGAAGAGGTCATCACGGCACAGCGGAGCTACCAGATCGAGCGGGTGGCGATCGCGGCGCCGCGGCCCGAGGAGCACAACGACGAGCGTCCGGAGTGCCGCTATGTTATTGTCGGCCCCGCCGGTTCGGTCGTGCGAGCGGGAACGTCAACGCTTGGCAAGACCGGCCGATTCGCGATCAGCGTGAAGCAGCTCGGCCCGGCCGGAACGTATACGATCGCCGCAGTTTTGTTTGTCGGGGGGAACCAGGTGAATCCAGAGGTGAAAATCTTCGAGCATCGGGTTGCGCGCTCGTCGCCCGATGTCGAGCCCGGCTCACGCGCGGTCCGCTCGACCGCTGTTCACTAGCCGCCAGAGCGAGCCGATATGGACGTCATCGTCATTCATGTTCTGAACGCCTTGCTCTACAGCTCCGTGCTTTTCCTGATCGCCGGCGGATTGAGCCTTATCTACGGCGTGATGCGCATCCTGAATCTCGCGCACGGGAACCTGTATGCGCTAGGCGCCTTCGTTTCCGCATGGGCGATCGGGCTGGCGACGGGTCCCAACACGCCAAGTGTCGTGTTCTTCCTGCTGTTGCCTGTCGGGGCGATCGCCGCGGCAATAGCCGGAGCAGTCATCGAGCGAACGCTGCTGCGTCCCTTCTACAAGCGTCCCGAGGAGTATCAGCTGCTGATGACCTTCGGCCTGCTGATGATTCTCGAAGACGTGATCCGCTTCATATGGGGACCGGCTCCTCTCACTGCGACGTCTGTCTACGCGAGCCTCGGCAGCATTCCGATCGGCGACGGGCGCTATCCAACCTACAACCTGGTAATCATCGGCGTGGGCATCGTCGCGGCCGTATTTCTATGGGCGTTCATCTACAAGACGCGATTCGGCGTGCTGCTCCGAGCGACTTCGCAGGACAAGCGCATGGCTTCTGCGCTCGGCGTGAATGTCAACCTGATCTTCATAGAAGCCTTCACGCTCGGCTGTTTCATGGCCGGCCTCGGCGGGGCCATCGTGGTGCCGAGCCAGTCTGCAGTGCTGGGCATGGGCGTCGATGCGCTCGTGCTCGCTTTCATCGTGGTGGTCATCGGCGGGCTCGGTAGCCTGGAGGGAGCTCTGGCGGGCGCACTGATCGTCGGCGTGGTGCGTGAATTCTTTGTCACCATGTACCCGGAAGTCGAGCTGGCGGTCCTGTACCTCATCGCTGCATTCGTGCTGCTCGTACGTCCCGCGGGTCTCTTCGGCCGCGCCTGACCCATGACCACAGCGACGACTGCCGCATCCCCTTCGCGCATTCCCTGGCGCACTCTCGCCTGGCTCATTCCCATTGCCGCGCTGCTCATCGTCGCGCCGCTGGTGCTCGACGAGTTCTTGACGCTGACGCTCATGTACGGCCTCATCTTTGCCATCGCCGCGCTCGGCTTCAACCTGCTGCTTGGCTACACGGGGCTGCTCTCCTTTGGTCACTCTGCGTTTTTCGGCGGGGGCGCCTATACCGTAGCGTTCATGGTCAAGTATCTGAAGATCGCATCGATGGAGCTGTTTCTCGCGGGCTCCATTCTTGCCAACGCCATCCTTTCGGTGCTGTTCGGTTTCGTTTGCGTGCGCTATACGCGCATCTTCTTCGGCATCCTGACGCTCGCGCTGTCGCAGGTGTTGTGGAGCCTCGCCTTCAAGTTCTTCTGGGTGACCGGAGGCACCGACGGCTTGCGTGCGCCCACCCCGAACCTGCTGGGCTTCGCGCCGAACGATGACAAGATGGATTTCCTCGCGCACCGGTACTACTACTACGTGCTCGTGGTCTTCGCCATCTGCACCTTCGTGATGTGGGTCATCGTTCACTCTCCGTTCGGCAAGGCGCTGCAGGCGATCCGCGATAACGAGACGCGCGCCGAATTCATCGGCCTCCGCATCCGCCGTTATCGGCTCATCGCATTCGTCATCTCCGGAACCTTCACCGGCATCGCCGGCGCGCTGTGGGCGCCGCTCAACGGCCTGGCGAGCCCCGACATCCTGATCTGGACCTTCTCCGGCGAAATCGTCTTCATGACCGTGCTGGGAGGGTTCCGCACCTTCGTCGGACCGATCGTTGGCGCCATTGCGTTCAACTTTTTGAAGACGTACGCCATCGGATTCACCACTTACTGGCAATTGCTGCTCGGCGTGGTGCTGGTCGTGCTGGTGCTGGCGCTGCCCACCGGCATCATGGGTGCGGTCGAGCGTCTGGTCGCGAAGCTCAAGGAAAAACGCACATGAGTCTCCTCACGACTCAAGCGCTCAGCAAGTCATTCGGCGACAACATCGCCGTCAATCGCGTCGACTTCACGGTGAACCAGGGCGAAGTGCTCGCGCTCATCGGCTCCAACGGCGCCGGCAAGACCACGCTGGTCAATCTCGTGAGCGGCCTGCTGACAGCCGACAGCGGCCAGATCGTCTTCGAGAATCACGACGTGACACAGCAGAAGTCCTACGACCGCATCAAGGCCGGCATCGCGCGCAGCTTCCAGATTGTGAATCTCTTCGATCAGTTGTCCTGCGCCGACAATGTGGCGCTCTCGATCTTTTCGCGCGAGGGCAAGACGCAGACGCTGGCGGCGCTCGCCAGCCGCGATCGCGCAGTGTGGGACGAGGCGTGCGAAATACTGAGCCAGTTCGGGCTCGATCGCCACGCAACGATGCTCGCGGGGTCCATTTCCCACGGCGAGCGCAAGCTCCTCGATGTCGCGGTCGCCTACGCATTGCGACCGAAGCTCCTGTTTCTGGACGAGCCGACCAGCGGCGTGTCGACGCGCGAGAAGGCGCCGATCATGGACATCGTCAGCTCGATCGTGCGTTCGGGCGGCATTGCCGTCGTGATCATCGAGCACGACATGGACATCGTGTTTCGTTATTCCGAGCGAATCGTCGTCATGCACCAAGGAGCCGTGCTCGCCGACGGCACGCCGGACCAGATCCGTGCCAACGACGCGGTGACGACCACGCTGATCGGCACGCACCCCGGGGGCGAGCCCGCATTCGGGAGCAGCGGCAATGCTTGAGCTCGAAAGGATCGAGACCTACCGCGGCGCCGTGCCGGTGCTGCGCGGCTTATCGCTGAAAGTGAACGACGGGGAAGCCATCGTGCTCGTCGGACGCAACGGTGCCGGCAAGACCACGACGATCGAGACGATCATGGGGCTGCTGCCTTCACGCGCCGGCAGCATGAGCTTTCGCGGAACGACGATAACCAAGTTGCCTGCGTATAAGCGTGCCCTGCTGGGCATCGGCTACGCGCCGGAGGACGCGGGCATCTTTCCCGAGCTCTCCGTGGCCGAAAACTTCCACATCTGCGAATGGCTGTCGAAGCCGGCGCCCAAGGGGAATGGGGGCCCGGACGGCGGCAGCATCGAGGAGCGCATCTTTGGAGTCTTTCCCGAGGTCAAAGCGCTGCTGGGCCGCACCGGTCAGCATCTCTCCGGAGGTCAGAAGAAAATGGTCGCGGTGGCGCGCGCGATGGCGCTCTCACCGTCGATTCTCCTCCTCGACGAGCCCTTCGAAGGTCTCGCGCCGGTGGTGGTAACGCGCTTCATCGAAGCAGTAAAGAAGATCAAGGCGATGGGCATCTCGCTTCTAATCGCGGAGTCGAATCTGATGACCGCGATTCGCATCGCGGATCGGCTCTACGCGATCGATCGCGGCGAGATCATCTTTGCCGGGACCCCTCAGGAGGCGGTGAAGAACCCCGACGTGATGAAGACACTCCGAGGCTGACTTTCGACGCGCCTGCTGCGCGGAGTTCCGGTGAAGCGCCTCCTGCTGCTAGCCGTCCCGATCGTCGCGGCCATCGCGGTTGCCTTGGCCAGAGCCGGGCACGAGTTCCCGATTTACCCGTCGTACTACCCGCACGAGATCCGCATCGAGAGCATCACTCCCGAGCGCGCGCCTGCGCTGCTAAGGGAAGGCAAAATCCACGCATACATCGGCTCGGGGGTAAGCATGCGGGACGCGCCGCCGGAGTCGATCGGTGTTGTGGAATCGCTTGGTTCCTTCGTGCGCGTGCGCGTCAATCCGGCCTCGCCGCGCGTCAAAGACGATGCATCGACGTGTTCGGTCGTGCAAACGCTCGTGCACGAGATGGCTGCCAGAGGCAAAGGCATGACGATGCACCCGTATCCGATCACGCCGTTCCACGGGGATTATCTCTATCATGCGGATCTCGCCGATGCCGCTGCAAAGCGCTTTGTCGGTGATTCTCCGTCTGCACAACGTTTGAAGGTCCGGGCGATCGGCACGCTCCCGCGGAGCCTCGTTCGGCGCGACTGGATCACCCAGGGAGCCGACTGGGATGCAGCGATCGAGGAAGTGCCGCTCGCGGAGCTGATCGGTTCTGCAGCGACGCAGCTCAACGGCTGGCTCGGCCCGCCATGGCTCAGAACAGGCTGGTTCCAGGCGACGAAGCTGCTCGAGTCCTCGGCTGACGATTCGCCTGCGCAGGAGCGAGTGCGGACTGATCTACGCCGACTCGAGACGCGCGCCTACGCGAACGCGATGGAGCGTATCAATATCGAGCGCGAGCTCGTAACGTCGCTCACCGCCGGTTGTCGTGCGATCGTCGTGGGTTACACGGTGAAGCGCGAGTATTTGACCACCGAGTATTCGGCCGGCGTCGAGAACATCGGTTTCGATTCACTGACCGGGCTCAACTCGCCGATCTTCCTGCGCACGGTGAAGCTGAAGGACTTTCCCTGGAATGGCTGGCTCTCTTTGGGGATCGAGGCGCCTCCGACCGCCGCATGGAATCCTGTCGCAGGGTTCACGGATGACTTCGGACGGCTGATGTGGGCTGCGATCGGCGATCCTGCCCTGATCCCTTCGCCCAACGATGCCGGCTGGATGCTCAATCGGATTTCGGATGTCCAGGCAACGCCGCAGCCTTAATCCCGGGCGGCGGCGGACGATCGGAGCGATGGCCTCGGTCGGGCTACGCTTCGCATTTCCGTTGGTAGGCGCAATAGGCGTTATCACGATCGCGAAGGCAGCCGAGCTCACATTCGACCTTCGAGTCGACAAGGGACGCGTGCCGGAAAGCTTGCGGCTGATCCGCGTGAAACAGGGCGATATCGTCAAGTTGCGCTGGCACGTGGACCAGCCGATGGTCCTGCATCTGCACGGCTACGACATCGAGAAGCGCGTAGAGCCTGATGCGGTTGCCGAGATGAACTTCACGGCGCGTGCGACCGGAAGATTTCCTCTCCACGCTCACGCGAGCGACGTATCGAAGACCGACGAAGAAGCCGCGCTCCTGTATGTCGAAGTCTATCCGCGCTAGCGGAGGCCCGAGCGATCGCTCAGCGCTGTCGGTGATGCTGCGGGCGATAGTTCTCGCGAGCGCGGCGGTTGCGGCGCTTCCAGCCGTCGCGCATGGCTTTGGTCAGCGCTACGATCTTCCGCTGCCCCTATGGCTGTATCTCTGGGCCGCGGGGGCAGCCATCATCCTCTCGTTTGTGGTCGCTGCGCTGTTCCTGCGCGCCCCGCCGCGCGGCGATGCTTATCCTCGCATCGTTTTCCTCGACTCGCCCTTCGGCCGATTCGCGGGTGTTTGGCTTGCGTGCGCGCTCAAGCTCTGCTCGCTCCTGCTGTTCGTCGTCGCTGTTGCGGCCGGGTTCTTCGGTAACGCGAACCCGTATCAAAACATCGCGCCGACGCTGGTGTGGGTCATCGGCTGGGTGGGGATCGCTTACATCTCTGCATTCGTCGGCGATCTGTGGCTGCTCCTCAACCCGTGGCGAACGGTTTTTGCCGTTGCAGAATCGTGGTATCGAGTCCTGCGCGCGAAGCGCGAGCTTCCGCTCGGATTGAGATACCCCCAAGGTTTCGGCGTCTGGCCTGCGTTCGCGTGGCTGTTCGCCTTTTCCTGGCTCGAGCTCGTCTATCCGAGCCCTGCCCTGCCGCTGCACATCGCGTGGTTCGCGACGGCTTATTCGATCCTGACCTGGACCGGAATGGTCGTGTTCGGCGGCGAGACCTGGCTGCGCAACGCCGAGCTCTTTACCGTCGTGTTCGGCGTCTTCGCCCGCTTCGCCCCCACGGAGGCTCGCGTTCGAGACGGCACAGTCGTAGGCGCTGCCCTGCGTCCATACGCCGCTGGCTTGATCGACAGCCGGCCCGCGTCGAGCTCCATGACCGCGCTCGTGCTCCTCATACTCGCCACGGTGCTCTACGACGGCGTGCTCGCCACGCCCGAATGGAACGACCTCGAGCTCCGGCTCACAGCGTTCGTTGGAGGTGTCGGCGACGCTGCGTCGATCGCGATTCGCACGCTCGGTCTAGGCGCGTTCTGGGTGCTTCTCGCGGGAGCGTTTCTCGCCGTGTGCGCGATCATGAGCGCGATTGCGCCGCGGCGCTCCGCATGGGAGCTGGGGCGCGGCTTCGCGATGACGCTTGTCCCGATCGCCATCGCCTACCACCTCGCGCACTACCTCGTTTATCTCCTCGTGCAGGGACAGTACATCGTTCCCCTGCTCTCGGATCCGTTCGGCTACGGCTGGAACCTTTTCGGCACCGCAGGGCATCGGGTTGACGTCGGCATCGTCGACGCGCGCTTCGCGTGGTACACAGCCGTCGTCGCGATCCTGGTCGGACACGTCGTCGCCGTCTTTCTCGCGCACCGGCGCGCGCTGCAACTGTTCGACGGGCGCGGCATCGCGCTGCGATCGCAGGTTCCGCTGACGGCGCTGATGGTGGCATACACCTTCCTGAGCCTCACGATTCTGGCCGAGCCGATCACCGAACGGCGGGCGCCGGCCGAACCGAGCGCGAGCGCAGAAGGCATCAGGGTTCCGCCCGATGCGGTGCTCCCACAGCCGGGAAGCGGCAGCCTGCTACCTGTGGGCGCCGGAACGGTTGCCCGGGAAAAACTGACTTATCGCATGCTCGGCTCCGCGTTCCACGATGGATCGAAGCTGACTGCGGCCGACCTGATGTATGCCTACATGTTCGCGTACCGCTGGGGCGTGCGGAACGAAGCCGAGCCTTCGCATTACGACGCCGAGGTCGATGCAGCGACGGCGGCCCTGCGCGAGCAGCTCCTGGCGGTGAAGATCGCGGGCACGGACAGCACGTCGAAGTCGTTCCGTGTCGGGGACGTCAATGTCGTGCGCGAGCTTTTTATTATCGACGTCTATACGAAGCATGCTCCGGAAGACCCGGACCAGGATGCCGTGATCGCGCCGCCCTGGAGCACGGTTCCATGGGATCTGCTGGTGCTGATGGAGGAAGCGGTGTCACGAGGCTGGGCCGCGTTTTCCGAACCCGAGGCGAAGCGCAATGGTGTGGAATGGCTCGATCTCGCGCGCTCCGAGCGAGTTGATCGCCAGCTCGCCTCGCTGGTCGAGAACTTCGAGCGGGACGGCTACCGTCCCGAGTCGCTCAAGTCCCTGGTGACCGCCGAGGAGGCGCGCAAGCGCTGGGCCGCGCTAAACGTTTTCTACAAGACGCACGGCCATTTCCTCGTGACCAACGGGCCGTACGTACTGAAGCGCTGGTCTGCCGACAGCGTTGATCTCGACGTGTTTCGCGATTTGAGCTATCCGCTCGGAGTTGGCTCCTATGATGCGTATGCCATTCCGCGCCGCGGATTCATCACCTCCGTCGAGCGCGACAAGGACGGCCTCCGGCTGTCCGCCGAGATCGAGACGACCATGAAGTTCCAGCGCAGCTACGAGATCCAGCGCGAGGCGCTGCCGAAGGTAGCAGCCGACGTGCTCAAGCGCAGCGCACCCGAATGCCGCTACAGCATCGTCGACGACATGGGCCGAGTCGTGCTGGCGGGTGTGACGCGTCCCGGGGCCGACGCGACCTTCCGCATCGACCTCTTTGGCAAGCTCGCGCCGGGCCGCTATACCGTGCTGGCGCAAGTCGTCGTGGGCAGCAACGCCATGAACGTCGAGATCCGGCGCATTCCCTTCGTCGTTGCCTCCGGCTCCTAGCCGGCCAGCGCCCGGCGCTCGCGCAACGCCTGCGCCAGCGTGCCGCTGTCGACGTATTCCAGCTCACCGCCCACCGGCACGCCCCGTGCGAGCCGCGTCACTGTGAGCCCGCGCGACCCCAGCATCTCGCCGATGTAGTGCGCCGTCGCCTCGCCTTCGTTGGTGAAGTTCGTCGCCAACACGACTTCGCGCAGCGCACCGTCCTGCGCTCGCTTGAGCAGCCGATCGAGGCGGATCTCCTTCGGGCCGATGCCGTCGAGCGGCGAGAGGCGTCCCATCAGGACGAAGTAAAGACCCGAATACGCTTGCGTCTGCTCCATCATCATGAGGTCTGCGGGTGTCTCGACCACGCAGAGCAGCGATGCATCTCGCTTTGCCGAGCGACAGAGCGCGCACAGCTCGCCCTCGGTGAAGGTGTTGCAGCGCTCGCAATGCCGGATCGCCTGCGTCGCGCCCTCGAGGGCGCGCGCAAGCCGTTGCGCGCCGCTTCGATCGTGCTGCAATAGGTGCAGCGCCATTCGCTGTGCAGCCTTCGGGCCGACACCGGGCAGGCACCGCAGCGCCTGCGTCAGTTCCTCGAGGCTGCCGAGCGGCTCCATTCAGAACGGCAGCTTGAAGCCAGGCGGCAGCGAAAGTCCTCCAGCAACTTCGGCCATTTTTTCCTGCGTCGCCGTTTCGACCTTGCGGACGGCGTCATTGACCGCCGCCGCGACGAGGTCCTCGAGCATGTCCTTGTCTTCGCTCAGCAACGAAGCGTCGATTGCGACCCGTTTGACGTCATGGCGCCCGGTCATCACCACCTTCACCAGGCCTGCGCCGGCCTGCCCTTCGACTTCCAGCGCCGCGATCGCTTCCTGTGCCTTCTTCACGTTGTCCTGCATCGCCTGCGCCTGCTTCATCAGACCGGCGAGTTGATTCTTCATCATGTTCACGAGCGCTTCCTTTAGACGGGTTTGATCGAATCCGGCTTGACGTGCGCGTCGAAGCGCGACAGCACGTCTTGCACGAACGGATCGTCGCGGAAGGCTGCTTCGGTCTTCGCCTGGCGCGCCGCGCGCTCGCGCTTCTCCTGCGCGGAGAGCGTCTCGCCGCTCTCGGCTACGAACTCGAAGACGAGGCGCACGCGCTTGCCGAGTGTCTGCTCGAGCGCCGCTTTCAACTTATCGGCGTAGGCCTTGTCGGTGAGATGGCGCGCAGCTTCGGGCACCGCGAGCGTGAATTCGTTGCCGTTGAGCGCCCTGAGCTCGGTTTGACCGGCGAGCTGCAGTGCGATTCCGGAAAGCTTCATCGAGGCGACGAAGGCAGGCCAGTCGGAGATTTCCGGCATCGCCGTCTCCGCCTGCCGCGGCGCCGTAGCGGCCGCATTGATCGGCGCGCTCGGGATCGATTGCGCCGAAGCAACGCTGCTTCGCACGGCCGCTGTGGCGCTTCGTGTCGACTGCGCGCGCATCGGCTCGGCCGGTTTGGTTTCTCCGCCGCCCGGCTCGAAGGCGAGAAGCCTCAGCAGCGTCATTGCAAAGCCGGTCTGCTCGTCGGGCGCCAGCGCGAGGTCTTCGCGTCCCTGGACACAGATCTGGTAGGCGAGCTGCACGGCTTCGGGAGTGAAGGCGCGCGTGTACCCGCCGATGCGCGCTGCGTCGGGAAGCGAGTCGAGCGCCGCGGGAACCGTCTGCGCGATGGCGATGCGGTGGAACAGGCTGGCCAGCTCGTCGAGCGCGGAGGACATGGAGATACTGCGTTCGGCCAAGGCCTTTGCCTCGGCGAGGAGCGCCGGACCATCCGAAGCGAGCAGCGCATCGGCGATGCGGTAGCAGTAGTCGGAGTCGACCGCCCCCAGCATGGCGCGCACCGGGGCCTCGCGGACTTCACCTGCGCCGTAGGCGATCGCCTGGTCGAGGACCGAAAGCGCGTCGCGCATCGATCCATGCGCCACGCGCGCGATCAACGCCGCCGCGTTTTCGTCGAAGGCGATGCCTTCCGCGCGCATGATCTCGGCGAGCCGCGAGGCAATGAGCTGTACCGCCAACTGCTTGAGGTTGAATTGCAGGCAGCGCGAGAGCACGGTCACCGGAATCTTCAGCGGATCGGTCGTCGCGAGCACGAACTTGACGTGCTCTGGCGGCTCCTCGAGCGTCTTCAGCATCGAGTTGAAGGCCGCCTTCGAAAGCATGTGCACCTCGTCGATGAGATACACCTTGTAGCGTCCGACCGTCGGGGCGTAGCGCGCGTTGTCGAGAATTTCGCGCATGTTGTCGATCCCGGTGTTTGAGGCAGCATCGAGCTCAAGGAGATCGACGAAGCGTCCGGCGTCGATATCCACACAAGCGGGACAGGTGCCGCACGGCGTTGCGCTCACACCGTTGGTGATGCAGTTGAGGCTCTTCGCCAGAATCCGCGCGATCGTCGTCTTACCCACGCCGCGCGTCCCGGTCAGCAGATATGCGTGATGCAGCCGTCCGCCCTCTAGCGCGTTGGTGAGCGCGCGCACGACGTGCTCCTGCCCGGAAAGCTCGGCGAAGGTCTTCGGGCGCCACTTGCGGGCGAGGGCTTGATAGCTCATTTGGGAGGCGAGCCGTTCCCCCGGCACTTGCTGAGATTGGTTATGGCTGCTTCCTTCCGGACCTGACCAGGTTCACCACCAGGCAATGCGGGGCGGCCCGCCGTTGATCGTTGCGATGCGAGCGCGCATGCGGGCTTTATTATAATCGGTTCCAGCGCATCATCCATCGGAGTTGGATTGTCGATAAGACTCGTCCGTCCCGTGGAATCGAAACGACTCATCGTGTGGAGTGCCATCGCTTCACTCGCCGCGTGCGGGCCGGAACCCTCACCGCCGCTGCCCCCGCAGAAGTCGACGCATGTGCTGACGATCGCGATTCGCCCCGGCCCGACGACCTGGCTCGTCAATGGCGACGGTGCCGCTGCGGGGCTCGATCGCGATCTCGCCGTGCTCTTCGCCCGGGAGCGCGGGCTTACGCTGAAGATCGTCGCGGCAGACAATCCCATTCAGATGCTCGCCGATGTGGCGGCCGGCGAAGCGAGCGTCGCCGCCGGCGGACTTTACCGGCCGGTCGCGGCACCCGCCGACACAGCGAGCTTTCTGTACACGACGGGCTACTATGCGGTCGAGCCGGTCCTCGTCTACAACAACGAGGGCTTCAGGCCCGATTCCTGGGCCGACCTTGCCGGTGAGACCGTGGGCATCGTCGACGGCGTCGGTTTCGAAAGCGTGCTTGCGAAGGTGCGCGCAGAGCATCCTGACGTGCAGTGGCGCCCGCTCGCGCTCCCGGCTGCCGAGGGGCTGATCGAGCAGGTTTCCGAAGGAACTTTGGGGTATGCGGTCGTCGGCTCGAATGAGGCTGCGGTTGCGCGCAACGTCTTTCTCAACGTCGACGCGGCATTCGCTGTCGGCCCGAAACAGGATCTCGCCTGGGTCCTTTCCGGCTCTCAGGGCGCCTTGCGCGACGCGATCGACGCCTTTTTCGATCGCATCCGCAAGGACGGAACGCTGCAGCGGCTGATCGATCGGTATTTCGGCTACGCGCAGCGCGTCGAGCGAATCGATGCCGGCATCTTTCAGGAGCGGATCCGCAGCGTGCTCCCGGCGTATACCGGCCTCTTCCAGCAGGCGCAGCAGGAAACGGGGATCGAATGGCGTCTTATCGCCGCGATCGCGTATCAGGAGTCGCACTGGAATCCCGGTGCTACGAGCGAGACCAACGTTCGCGGGATGATGATGCTGACTGAGGACACCGCGCGCAGGATGCGAATCGTCGACCGGCTCGATCCGCGCCAGAGTATCCTCGCCGGTGCGCGCTACCTCGCGGATCTCAAGCATGCGCTGCCCGAACGCATTCATGAGCCCGATCGCACCTGGCTTGCGCTGGCGGCGTTCAACATCGGCATCGGTCATCTCGAGGATGCGCGCGTGCTCGCCGCCAAGCGCAAGCTCAATCCCGACTCGTGGAGCGATCTGAAGAAGACGCTCCCGTTGCTCGCGCAACCCGACGCAGCCGACGGCACGAAGTATGGGCTCGCGCGCGGCGGCGGAGCCGTGGTCTTCGTCGAAACCGTGCGCGCGTACTACGACGTGTTGCTGGCGCTGCAGGCGCCGTACTACGGGATTCGCCTCAAGGTTGCGCAGTGATCAGGACTGAGGCTCGATGACCTTGCGTCCGCCCATGTACGGCTGCAGAGCTGCGGGCACGTCGATTCCGCCGTCGGCGCGCTGGTAGTTTTCCATCACCGCGACCAGCGCTCGGCCGACCGCCACGCCGGAGCCGTTGAGCGTGTGGACCAGCTCGGTCTTGCCCTGCGCGTTGCGGAAGCGAGCCTGCATGCGTCGCGCCTGAAACGCTTCGCAATTCGAGCAGGAGGAGATCTCGCGATACTTGCCCTGCCCCGGCAGCCAGACTTCGAGATCGATCGTCTTCGCGGATGCGAAGCTCGTATCAGCGGTACACAGCGTCATCAGGCGATACGGGAGCTCGAGCTTCTGCAGGATCTTCTCGGCGTGACCGATCAGCTCGTCGAGCGCCGCGTAGGATTTCTCAGGATGGACGATCTGCACCAGTTCAACTTTGTCGAACTGATGGACGCGAATCATCCCGCGCGTGTCCTTGCCGTAGCTCCCCGCCTCGGAGCGGAAACTCGGCGTATGCGCCGTCAGTTTGAGCGGCAACCTGTCCATCGAGAGAATCTGATCGCGAACGAAGTTGGTAACCGAAACCTCTGCCGTCGGAATGAGGTACATGCGAGCCTCGTCCGGTGCGCTTCCCTTGGTCACCCAGAACAGATCGTCCTCGAATTTCGGCAGCTGGCCGGTGCCGGTCAGCGTTGCGGCATTGACGATGTACGGCGGATAGCACTCGGTATAGCCGTGCTCGGTCGTGTGCACGTCGAGCATCATCTGTGCGAGCGCGCGATGCAATCGCGCAACGCCTCCGCGCAGGGTGCAAAAGCGTGCACCCGATAGCTTGGCCGAGATTTCGAATTCGAGACCCCCAACCGTGGCGCCGACATCAACGTGGTCGCGCACAGGAAAGCTGAAGCTGCGCGGTGTTCCCCACCGTCGCTGCTCGACGTTATCCGCCTCCGATTTTCCGACCGGCACGCTCTCGTGCGGCAGGTTCGGCATGGCAAGCAGCCAATCGCGCAATCCGGCTTGGATGTCCGCGAGCTGGCGCTCCAGCGCAGTCAGCTCGTCGGCGAGCCCGTTGACTTCGGCAAGCAGCGCGGAAGCATCCTGCCCCTTGCCTTTGGCCGCGCCGATCTCCTTCGACAGCGTGTTTCGCCGCGCCTGCAAGGCTTGCGTCCGCATCTGGATCGCCTTGCGCTCGGCTTCCGCGCTGTCGAACCTGGCCGTGTCGAGCGTGTAGCCACGGGTCGCGAGCCGTGCGGCCACTCCAGCGAGATCGCCGCGCAGCACCTGGATGTCGATCATGCACCGGATTCTACCAGCTAGGTTTGATCGCGCTTTTTCTTCGCGCGTGCATCCGCGTCGCGCCGGCGCAGCTCGGCGAGCTTCTCGGCGATCTTCGCTTCGAGGCCGCGATCTGTGGGGCGGTACCACTCGACGTCGGGCATGTCGTCGGGAAAATAACGCTCGCCGGCCGCGTACGCATCCTGTTCGTCGTGCGCGTAGCGATAGTCCTTTCCGTAGCCCAGGTTCTTCATCAGTCTCGTTGGCGCATTGCGGATGTGCAGCGGCACAGGACGTGATCCATCGTCGACGATGAAAGCGCGCGCCTGACCGTAGGCGGTGTAGACAGCGTTGCTCTTCGGAGCGCAGGCGAGATAGATCGCCGCTTCGGCCAGCGCAAGCTCGCCTTCCGGCGTGCCAAGGCGCTCGTAGGTCTCTACTGCGTCGAGGGCGAGCCGCAGCGCGCGCGGATCGGCGAGACCGACGTCTTCGGTCGCCATGCGGATCATGCGGCGGCCAACATAGAGCGGATCGGCGCCGCCGTCGAGCATGCGGCACAGCCAATAGAGCACCGCGTCGGGATCCGATCCGCGCACGGACTTGTGCAGCGCCGAGATCTGATCATAGAAGGCGTCGCCGCCCTTGTCGAAACGGCGCAGGCTGCGCGCGATCGTCGCTTCGACGAACGCGAGATCGATGTCGTGTCGATCCGCTTCGGCAGCGGCCGTCGCGAGCTGCTCGACAAGATTGATCAGACGCCGGCCGTCGCCGTCCGCGTAACCGATCACCGCGTCGCGCGCGGGCGCAGCGAAGCTCGCCTCGGGCATCGCGCTCGCCAGTGCCCGGTCGAGCAATATCGAAAGCTCCTCGGGTTTCAGCGCTTCGAGCACGTAGACCGCCGCGCGCGAAAGCAGCGCGCTATTCACTTCGAACGACGGGTTCTCGGTGGTGGCACCGATGAAAGTCAATAGTCCGCGCTCGACGAAGGGCAGGAACGCGTCCTGCTGCGCCTTGTTGAAACGGTGCACTTCGTCGACGAAGAGGATCGTGTGCCGACCCGACTGCGCAAGGACGACCTCGGCATGCGCGACGGCGTCGCGGATATCCTTCACCCCGGCAAGCACCGCGGAGATGGCAATGAAATCCGCGTTGAAGGCGTCAGCCATCAGGCGCGCGAGCGTTGTCTTGCCGGAGCCCGGCGGGCCCCAGAGGATCATCGAGTGCGGCTTGTGCGAGCTGAACGCGACCTCGAGCGGCTTGCCCGACGCAAGCAGGTGCTGCTGGCCCACGACTTCATCGATGGTCTTCGGACGCAACCGCTCGGCCAGTGGCGTGGCCGGGTTCGCAACAGTAAACAGGTCACTGCCCGACGACATCGGCGCCCTTCGGCGGCGTGAACTTGAACAGCTCGGGGCTGAGCTTAGGATTGCGCTCGAAATTGAACAGGCTGATCAGCGTGTGCTGCCCGAAATTGTCCGTGACTTCGAGCGCGGCGAGCCCGCCGGTATTGAAGCCGAGACGAATATCGGTGAAGGACGATTCCTTGTCCTTCGGCTTCGCGCCGAGCCAGTCGAGGCCGTCCTTTGCCGGCAGATCGCGCCACTCGAACGCGTGCTCGACATCCTCCTTGCCGGCGAGAAGGGCCGCAGGCGTCGTACCGAGAGCACGATCGTTGTGGCGAACGACGACCTGGTTCAAGTCAGGATCGAATATCCACACGCGCTCGCCATCGCCAACGAGAACCTGCTGGTACGGCTTCTCCAGTGTCCACCGGAAATGCCCGGGCCGGGAAATGGCAAGCTCGCCAGACGCACGCTGGACGATGCGGCCCTGCCGGTCGGTGACAGTCTGGATGAAGCTTGCGCGCGCCGTCTGCGTGTCGCGAACGAAAGAGCGCAGTCGTTCGATCGACGCAGCGTTGGCGAGTGTAACGACCAGACACAAGGCGAGAAGCGCGACGCGCGAGCGCACGGCGTCAGTCCTTTCCGACCGGAACGAGCACCTCCCGATTGCCGTTGGCCTGCATCGCGGAGACCAGCCCTGCGCGCTCCATCTGCTCGATCAGTCGCGCGGCGCGGTTGTAGCCGATGCGCAGATGCCGCTGCACGAGCGAGATCGACGGGCGCCGTGTCTTGAGCACGATCGAGACCGCCTGGTCGTACATCGGATCGGCTTCGGCGTCGCCCGCGTCGAGACTCACGCCGTCTTCGCCCTCGCCGTTCATGCCGTCTTCGAGCACGCCGTCGAGATACTGCGGTCCGCCCTGCGCCTTGAGGTGCTCGACCACACGATGCACTTCGCCGTCGGAAACGAACGCGCCGTGCACGCGCTGCGGATGGCCGATGCCCGCGGGAAGGTAGAGCATGTCGCCCTGCCCCAGAAGATTTTCGGCACCCATCTGGTCGAGGATAGTGCGCGAGTCGACTTTGCTTGCCACCTGGAAGGCGATGCGGCACGGGATATTCGCCTTGATGAGTCCGGTGATTACGTCGACCGAAGGCCGCTGCGTGGCGAGAATCAGATGGATGCCGGCAGCCCGCGCCTTCTGAGCGATGCGCGCGATCAGCTCCTCGATTCTCTTGCCGGTGACCATCATGAGATCGGCCAGCTCGTCGATGACGACCACGATCAACGGCAGCTCCTCGATCGGCTCGGGGCTTTCCGGCGTGAGCGAGAATGGATTGGTCAAGGGCTTGCCCGCCCTGCGTGCTTCGGCCACGCGCGCGTTGTAGCTCGCGAGATTGCGTACGCCAAGCGTCGAGATGAGGCGATACCGACGCTCCATCTCGCCGAGGCACCAGCCGAGCGCATTGGCGGCGAGCTTCATGTCGGTCACGACTGGCGCGAGCAAATGTGGGATACCTTCGTAGACGGAGAGTTCCAGCATCTTCGGGTCGATCAACACCAGGCGCACCTGCCGCGGCTCGGCCTTGTAGATGAGCGAAAGGATCATCGCGTTGACCGCCACCGACTTCCCGGAGCCGGTCGTACCGGCGACCAGAAGATGCGGCATGCGCGCGAGATCGGCGATCACCGCCTTGCCGGCGATGTCCTTGCCGAGCGCGAGCGAGAGCGGGCTCGGCATATCGTTGTACGTGGCAGAGGACAGAAGCTCCACCAGCCGCACGAGCTGTCGGCGCGGATTCGGCAACTCGAGCCCCATGCACGACTTGCCGGGAATCGTCTCGACCACGCGGATGCTTACCACCGAGAGCGCTCGCGCGAGATCCTTCATCAGGCTCACGATCTGAGCCCCCTTGACCCCGATCGCCGGCTCGATTTCGAAGCGCGTGATCACGGGGCCTGGATACGCGGCCAGAACCTTGACCGAGACGCCGAAGTCCGCGAGCTTGCGCTCGATCAGGCGAGACGTGAACTCGAGCGTTTCCGCGCTCACCAGTTCCTGCGCCGGAGGCGCATCCTCCAGCAACGCGAGTGGCGGCAGCGGCGAATCGGGAAGCTCGTGGAAGAGCGGCTTCTGGCGCTCCTTGACTACCCGCTCCGACTTCGGCAGCTCTACTGTGGGCGGAACGACAAGTACTGGAGAGTGCGCCAGGTCGATCTCCCGGGCGGATTCGACCGCGTGCTCGCGCTCGACGACTGCGGCGGCGCCTAGCAGGCGGTCGCGGCGTGCCTCCCGTTGGGCGCGCAGCCTCGCGACAACAGCATCGAGCACGCCGCCGATGCGCTCCATCAGGCGAAGCCACGACATGCCCGTAAGCAGCGACCAGCCGACCGCGAGCAGAGCAATCAGCAGCAGCGTCGCTCCGTTGAACCC
>DATKJP010000183.1:0-8834 GCA_035543635.1 Casimicrobiaceae bacterium | reverse complement strand
GGGTCGTCAAGGGAAAAAAGGGAGGCTCGGTCGAGCTGACTGTCCGGCATGAACGGGCGGGGACGGTGCGGGCGAGCGTCACATTGCGATAACCACGGAAAAAAGTGCCATGGCGAAAGTTATCGGCGTCGGAGGCCTGTTCTTCAAATCGCCCGATCCGGGGCGCCTGCTCGCGTGGTACGCGAAGTGGCTCGGCATGGGCGACGGCAAGTCGTCGATCGAATTCCCGGGGAACGCGATTCCCGCGCACGGGTTCACGGTCTGGAGTCCGTTTCCCGGCAATACCGACTATTTCACTCCGTCCAAGAAAGATTTCATGTTCAACCTCATCGTCGACGATCTGGACGGCGCGCTCGGACAGGTCCACCTCGGCGGTGCGCAGGTAGTCGGCGAAGTCGAGGAGCATGAGTACGGTCGCTTCGGCTGGTTCATCGATCCGGATGGGAACAAGGTCGAGTTGTGGGAGCCGTCGTCCGGCTCCGCCGAGGCGGACTGAGTAGAGCGTAGGCAGGGGAGGGCGGCAACGCATGCTGTCCTACCGCGCATTGCGTGCAGCTGCGTGCTGCATTGCTGCCGCGGCGCCGGCGAGCTGCACGGCACCGATCGCTGCCGATTCCCGCGCGGGGCTCGCCAAGATCGATCACATCATCGTGATCTACGCCGAGAACCGCAGCTTCGACAATCTCTACGGCCTGTTTCCGGGCGCGAGCGGCATCGCGGAGGCTACGCCCGCGCAATACACGCAGGTCGACCACGACGGCAAGCCCTTGCCGCATCTGCCGCCGGTGTGGAAGGGGAAGGATGATCCCGATACCGCATTTCCGCGCAATCTCCCAAACCGCCCTTTCCGCATCGACGCGCCCCCGATCAATCTCGCGCTCACCGAGCGCACGCGGGATCTGATCCACAAGTTCTACCCGCAGCAGGAGCAAATCGCCGGCGGCAGGAACGACCGCTTCGTCGAAGTCTCCGACGCCGGTGCGCTCGCGTTGGGCTACTACGATGGGTCGAAGCTGCCGATGTGGAAATGGGCGCAGGAATACACGCTCGCCGATCATTTCTTCATGGGCGCGTTCGGCGATTCGTTCATCAATCACTTCTGGCTCGTATGCGCGTGCACGCCGGTGGATCGCGGCGCGCCCGAGGCGCTGCGCGCCCAGCTGGACGAGCGCGGCTGGCTCAAGCGCAAGCCGGAGTCGCCGCGATCGGCCCTCGACGGACCGCCGGTCTTCGTGGCCGGTGAATTCACGCAGGACGGCTATGCAATCTCGACGGCCTATCCACGCTATCAGCCGAGCCGCGTGCCGCCCGAGAAGGACGGCGATCCGCGCATCGCGGGGCTTTCGGGTTACACCTTGCCGCCGCAGACGATGAAGACGATCGGCGATACGCTATCGGCGAAGGGCATCTCCTGGGCGTGGTATGCAGGAGCATGGAATCTCGCCGTCAAGGATGGCATGCAGGAGCCGTCGGCGGAGCGGCGCATCATCTACAACAACGATCCGGGTGCGCCTTATTTCGTCGCCCATCATCAGCCGTTCAACTATTTCCTGCGTTTCCAGCCCGGCACCGCCGATCGGGCGCAGCACCTCAAGGATTACGCCGACCTCGTCGCCGGCATCGAGAAGGGCGACCTGCCGCAGGTGTCGTTCTACAAGCCGCAGGGCACGTTCAACGAGCATCCCGGCAACACCGACATCATGTCCGGCGACATCCACATCAGCGAGCTCGTCGCAAAGATCAAGGCGAGCCCGCTATGGCTGTCGAGCGCCATCATCGTGACTTATGACGAGAACGGCGGTTTCTGGGATCACGTGGCGCCTCCCAGCGGCGACCGCTGGGGACCAGGCACCCGGATTCCCGCGATCATCATCTCGCCCTATGCGCGACGCGGGCACGTCGATCACACGTCCTACGATACGACGTCGATCATCAAGTTCATCACGCGGCGGTTCGATCTCGAGCCGCTGGCCGGCGCTCGAGCGGACGCAGGCGATCTCACCCCTGCCTTCGACTTCTCGCAACCCTAGCCGAGCCGCGTTAACGGGTAGGGCGTGGCGAATTTCGCAATGAAGCAAACTGCGCTCTCTCGCTTGCCCGCCAGCGTATGGGTGCTCGGAATCGTGTCGCTCCTGATGGACACGTCCTCCGAGCTGATTCACAGCCTGCTGCCGCTCTTCCTGGTGACCACGCTCGGCGTATCGACTTTCGCCGTCGGAATCATCGAGGGCATCGCCGAGGCGACCGCGATGATCACCAAGCTGTTCTCGGGCTATCTGTCGGACTACGTACGCAGGCGCAAGCCGCTCACCGTGCTCGGATACGGTCTCGCGGCATTGACCAAGCCCATTTTTCCACTGGCTTCTTCCTTTGGCTCGGTCGTGTTCGCCCGCTTTCTCGACCGGGTCGGCAAGGGCATCCGCGGCGCACCGCGGGACGCCCTGATTGCCGACATCACCCCGCCTGAGTTGCGCGGCGCATCCTACGGGCTGCGCCAGGCGCTGGACACGGTGGGTGCAGTGGCGGGTCCGCTGCTGGCCATCGGCGCGATGTTTTGGTTCGCCGACAATTTCCGATTGGTGTTCTGGGTCGCCGTCGCGCCAGCTTTCGCCGCTGTGGCCGTGCTGGCGCTCGGTGTGCGCGAGCCCGAGCGATCCGTGGATGAGAAAGCCGCGAAGCCGCCGATCAGGCTCGCTGATTGCAAGCATCTTCCCGCGCGCTACTGGTGGGTCGTTGCTCTGGCCGCCGTGATGACTCTCGCACGGTTCTCGGAAGCGTTTCTGGTGCTTCGCGCGCAGAGCGTGCATATGACGACGGCTTGGATACCGATGGTGATGGTGGTGATGAGCGCCGTGTACGCCATCGCTGCATATCCGACCGGAGTGCTTGTTGATCGCGGCCATCAACGCGCGCTCCTGTCGGGCGGATTGCTGGCATTGGCGGCCGCGGACCTGATTCTTGCGAGCGCGGGTTCGGTAACTCAAGTTCTCGCCGGCACCGCCGTATGGGGCCTGCACATGGGACTGACCCAGGGCCTCCTGGCTGCGCTCGTCGCTGAAACAGCACCTACCGATCTGCGCGGGACTGCCTTTGGCTTCTTCAACTTGATGAGCGGCGTCGCGCTGCTTGCCGCGAGCGTTCTCGCGGGCTGGCTCTGGGACGCATATGGACCCGCAATTACGTTTCTTGCGAGTGCCGTCTTTGCCGTGCTCGCGTGGGCAGGGCTGCTCGTGCACAGTCGGGGTTAGACGAATCCTAAGCGAAGAGACATCACATCGCAGCCGGACCGGCCTTGATGCCCGGGACTCTTGAAAGCGAAGTTGTTTCCTTTGTAGTGCACTTTACATAATATCAATTAGACGGCGTTAGTCGAACCGTCTCAGCTGCGTCACGCAGTACTCGGCGATCGCACCCAAGACCCTCTCTTCCTCCCCGGCCGGCTTCGCACAGTCGATCCTGATGCCTGGATGACGAGCGCGCAGATCCTCGATGATCCGCGTCAGATCTCGCCGGAGGTGTCCACCCTGTCCGAGGAAGATCGGGACGACGCAAATCTCGCCAACGTGTCGTTCCGTGAGTTCAGCGACCGCTTCCTCAAGATCGGGATGCATTAGTTCGAGGAAAGCAAGACGAACTTGTTGCCTGGGTGCGGCCGCGCGGACGAGCTGCGCCAGACGCTCGAACGGATCAGCCCAAACTGCTTCTCGCGAGCCGTGAGCGAAGAGAATCAAGCCGCGGGCTCCGGCGCCCTTATCTCCAGTCGCTATCATCTAATCGCCAAACATTCCTTTTCTATATATAGGACGAGCCGTAGGCTGTCGCGATACAGGCACCCTCATGTATCGCTACGACGCCTACGACCACCGCCTCGTCGCTGAACGCGTTGCCCAGTTCCGCGACCAGACGCGGCGCTTTCTCGCGGGCGAGCTGACCGAAGACGAGTTCCGGCCGCTGCGCCTGCAGAACGGGCTTTACATCCAGAAGCACGCGCCGATGCTGCGCATCTCGGTTCCGTACGGCGTGCTTTCGTCGAAGCAGCTGCGCAAGCTCGCGCACCTCGGCCGCAAGTATGACAGAGGCTACGGCCACTTCACGACCCGACAGAACCTGCAATTCAACTGGCCACGACTCGAAGACGTCCCCGACATCCTGGCCGAGCTGGCGACGGTGGAGATGCACGCGATCCAAACCTCGGGCAACTGCGTGCGCAACATCACGACTGACCACTTCGCAGGCATCGCTTCCGACGAACTGGTCGACCCCCGCCCCTACGCCGAGCTGATCCGGCAGTGGGCGACGCTCAATCCAGAGTTCGCCTACCTGCCGCGCAAGTTCAAGATCGCCGTCAACGGCTCCACGGTGGACCGCGCCGCGACGCTGGTGCACGACATCGGCGTGCACGCCGTCCGCAACGACAAGGCCGAAGTCGGCTTCCGCATCCTGGTCGGCGGCGGCCTCGGCCGCACGCCGATGATCGGCTACGTGATCCGCGACTGGCTGCCGCGCGAGGAGCTTCTCAACTATCTCGACGCGATCCTGCGCGTGTACAACCGCTTCGGCCGCCGCGACAACATCTACAAGGCGCGCATCAAGATTCTGGTGAAGGAACGAACTCCGGCCCAATTCACGCGCGCGGTGGAAAAGGAATGGGAGCGTGCCCGCGGCGCGCCCGCGACCGTGCCGGACGAAGAGATCGAGCGACTCGCGTCGCATTTCGATCCTCCGCCATACGCGGAGCTTCCGGCCGATGACGCCGGCTTCCGTGCCGCCGTCGCCGACAGCCGGCCGTTCGGCAACTGGGTCAAGCGCAACGTTTTCCCGCACAAGATCCCCGGCTACGCGGCGGTTACGTTATCGCTCAAGAAGACCGGCGTCCCTCCGGGCGACGTCACCTCGGATCAAATGGACGCGATCGCCGCGCTTGCCGACCGTTACAGCTTCGGCGAGCTACGCGTATCGCACGAGCAGAACCTCGTTTTCGCCGACGTGCGTCAGTCCGAGTTGTTCACGCTGTGGGGCGAGCTGAAGCGCATCGGCCTCGCGACGCCGAACATCGGGCTTCTCACCGACATCATCTGCTGCCCGGGTGGAGACTTCTGCTCGCTTGCCAACGCCAAGTCGATTCCGATTGCGGAAGCAGTGCAGCGGCGCTTCGACAACCTCGATTACCTCTACGACATCGGCGAGGTCTCGCTCAACATGTCCGGCTGCATGAACGCCTGCGGGCATCATCATGTCGGCAACATCGGCGTGCTCGGCGTCGACAAGAATGGTGAGGAGTGGTACCAGGTCTCGATCGGCGGTGCGCAGGGCGAAGCCGCTTCACTCGGCAAAGTCATCGGTCCGTCGTTCGCGGCGAACGAGATGCCCGATGTGGTGGCGCGCCTGATCGAGGTCTACGTCGAGCGCCGACACGAGGACGAACAGTTCATCGACACTGTGCGGCGGCTTGGCCTGGAGCCGTTCAAGGAGCGCGTCTATGCCGCGGCTCATTAAGGACGGCGCCATCGTCGAGGATCGCTGGACGGTGCTGCGCGAAGTCGCGTCGCTCGCCGATCTGTCACCGGCAACTCCAGTTATCGTGCCGCTGGCTCTTTGGAAGGTTGAGCGCGCAGCCCTCATCGCACGCGGCGAAGTCGGCGTCTGGCTCAAGCCGGACGACGATCCCGAGGCGCTTGCCGACGACGTCACGGCGCTGCCGCTCATCGCGATCGACTTTCCCAAGTTCACCGACGGACGCGGCTATTCGATCGCTCAGCTCCTGCGCACGCAGTATCGCTTCAGTGGCGAGCTTCGCGCCATCGGCGACGTGCTTCGCGATCAGCTCTATTACATGCGTCAATGCGGCTTTGATGCGTTTTCGGTGCGCGCCGACCGCAGTCTCGAGGATGCGTTCAAGGGCTTCAGCGATTTCAGCGACGGCTATCAGGCGACCGTGCGCGAGGCCACGCCACTGTTCCGCCGGCGCACGCTGACGGGCCAGGTGCGCGATCACACTTCCGCAGCCAACGATCCATCGTGAGCCGAGCCGCTAAAAACCAAGGCCGCGCCGCCGCAGCGATCGCGCTGCTGCAGCGAATCGCGACTCGCCATGAGCCCGCGGCGCTTGCGTCGAGCTTCGGCGCGGAAGACATGGCGCTCACCGACATGATCGCGCGGCACGCCCTCCCAATCGCGATCTTCACGCTCGATACCGGGCGCTTGCCCGGCGAGACTTATGCGCTGATCGACCGCGTGCGCGGGCACTACAACCTACCGATTGAAGCTCATTATCCGGATGCCCGCGCGCTCGAAGACTACGTGCGCGAGAACGGTGTCAATGCCTTCTACCGCAGCGTCGAGCTGCGACAGCGCTGCTGTGCGATTCGCAAGGGCGGCCCGCTCGCTCGGGCGCTCGCCGCGCGAGGCGCGTGGATTACCGGGCAGCGGCGCGGACAGTCGATTACTCGACGCGCGCTCGAGATCGAGGAATTCGACGCAGAGCATGGCCTGCCCAAGTTCAATCCGCTCGCCGAATGGAGCGACGACGAGCTGTGGAGCTACCTGCGCCAGCACGAAGTACCGACCAATCCCCTCCATGGCTGTGGCTATCCGAGCATCGGCTGCGCGCCGTGCACCCGTGCCGTCGAGCCCGGCGAGGACATCCGTGCGGGGCGCTGGTGGTGGGAGCATCCCGAGCACCGCGAATGCGGGTTGCATCGCCGTCCGCTCGACGTCGGCGTTCGCGTCGTCGAGTTGCAGAGATGAGCGCTACTGCCCTGCTCCAGCGAGATGCAGTGGGCGAAAGCGTTCCCGCCCCCGCGGACGCGCATCACCTCGCCTGGCTGGAGTCCGAGGCGATCCACATCCTGCGCGAGGTCGCCGGACAATGCCGCAACCCTGCCCTGCTCTTCTCCGGCGGCAAGGATTAGCTTGTCCTGCTGCGTCTCGCAGAGAAAACGTTCCGGCCCGAGCCGTTTCCGTTCCCGCTGCTGCACATCGACACCGGGCACAATTTTCCTGAAGTCATCGCGTTTCGCGACGCCCGGGTCGCCGAGCTCGGAGAGCGACTGATCGTGCGCTCGGTCGAGGACTCGATCGCTCGCGGCCGAGTCGTCCTCTCGCGCCCCGACGAGAGCCGCAATCGCCATCAGTCGGTTACTCTGCTCGATGCGATCGAGGAGTTCGGCTTCGACGCCTGCATCGGCGGCGCGCGCCGCGACGAGGAAAAGGCTCGCGCCAAGGAACGCATCTTCTCGATCCGCGACAGTTTCGGCCAATGGGATCCGAAGAGTCAGCGTCCCGAGCTGTGGAATCTGTACAACGCGCGCGTGCATCAAGGCGAGCACGTGCGCGTCTTCCCGATCAGCAACTGGACCGAGCTCGATGTGTGGCAGTACATCGGCCGCGAGCGGCTCGCCGTGCCCGACCTCTATCTCGCGCACCGGCGGCGCGTCATGCGTCGCGGCTCGCAGATCGTGGCGGTGACGCCGCTCACTCCGCCGCGCGACGGCGAACGAATCGAAGAGCTCTCGGTGCGCTTTCGCACCGTAGGCGATATTTCGTGCACCGCGCCCGTTCTCTCCGAGGCCACGAGCATCGACGCCATCGTCGCCGAAACCGCAGCGACCACGATCACCGAGCGCGGCGCGACTCGCCTCGATGATCAGACACACGAGGCGTCGATGGAGCGGCGCAAACGCGAGGGCTACTTCTGATGTCTGCGATCGAACGGCTCGACGTACTGGACCACGGCGTGCTGCGTTTTATCACCGCGGGCAGCGTCGACGACGGCAAGAGCACGCTGATCGGGCGGCTGCTCTACGACACCAAGGCGATCCTCGCCGATCAGCTGGCCGCGATCGAGCGCACCTCGCAGCGCCGAGGACAGAGACTCGACCTCTCACTCCTTACCGATGGGCTCGTCGCGGAACGCGAGCAAGGCATCACGATCGACGTCGCATACCGGTATTTCGCAACCGCGCTACGGAAGTTCATCATTGCCGACGCGCCGGGGCACGAACAGTACACGCGCAACATGGTGACTGCGGCTAGCACGGCCCAACTGGCGATCCTCCTCGTCGACGCGCGCCACGGCGTGGTCACGCAGACGCGCCGCCACGCCACGCTAGCGCACCTGCTGGGAATCCCGCACATCGTGCTGGCGGTCAACAAGATGGACCTCGTCGGCTATAACGCCGACGCTTTTTCGGCCATCGTCGGCGATTTCCTGGCTTTCGCCCAACGAACCGGCATCTCCGACCTGCGCTTCGTCCCGATCTCCGCGCTCGACGGCGACATGGTTGTCGATCGCGGCGAGCGCCTCGGCTGGTACGACGGGCCGACGCTGCTGCAGATTCTGGAGACGGTCGAGATCCCGAAGACGCTCGCGAGCGCGCCGTTCCGGTTCCCGGTGCAATACGTGTCGCGTCCGACTGCGACGGCGCCGCGCGCTTACATGGGCCGCATCGAGTCGGGTTCGATCGCGGTCGGCGACCGCGTCACAGTGCTGCCTTCGGCGCTCAGCACTTGCGTGCGGGAGCTGCGCACCGCAGCCGGGGTGCAGTCCTGCGCGGGCTTGCATGCATCGGCGACGATAGTGCTCGCAGACGAGCTGGACGTCTCGCGCGGCGACCTTATCGTGCGCGATGACGCCGCGCCCGACGCGCAGCGCAGTCTGCGCGCATCGTTGTGTTGGCTCGGCGATGTGCCGATCGCTCCGTCGCGCAAGTATCTTCTGCGGCACACGACCCGCGAAGTGCGTGCCCGCGTCGAGCGCGTCGACCATCGCTGGAATGTCTCCGCGCAGGAGCGCGAGCTGGGCACGGTCGACCTGCGCATGAACGACATGGCGC
>DATKJP010000182.1:0-1571 GCA_035543635.1 Casimicrobiaceae bacterium | reverse complement strand
GATTCAGAGGACGATTCCGCCGCTGGCGCAACTCGTCGATCGCGCTCGCGAGGCTGGCGTGCTCGTTGTCTTCATCCAAGCGATTTATGATCCGCAATATCTGTCGGCGCCGATGCGCGAGCGCGATCTACGTGTTGGCCGGCGAATGCCACGCTGCTTGACGGGGTCGTGGGGCGCCGACTTTCATGTGATCGCGCCGCGTCCGAACGAGCCGGTCGTAATCAAACATCGCTATAGCGCCTTCGCCAACTCGGAGCTGGACGATTTGCTCAAGCGCCGCGGTATCCGCAGCCTGTTGCTCGCCGGAGTCGCCACCGACACCTGTGTCGAATCGACCGGACGGGACGCTTACTTCATCGACTATTACGTCACCTTGGTAGCCGACTGCTGTGCCGGCGCCGCCGAGCGTGATCATCTCGTGGCGCTCGAGCGTTTCGAGCGCGACTACGGCGCGGTCGTCAGCTCCGCGGATGTCATTGCGGCTTGGGAACGCCGCGGCGCACTGGCGAGACGCGCTCTGGCCGCGCACGCCGGTTGAGATCGGCTGAGGCGTCCTGCCGTGACGCAGACGAAGCCGCTTAGTTCCGACACCAATGCGCAAGCGGCATATCTCTGCCTGCAAGGCGTGAGTAAGGTCTATGCCACGCATGACGGTCCGGTACGCGCCCTGGAGCAAGTCTCGGTCGGGGCGCGGCGCGGCGAATTTCTCTCGGTGCTCGGACCCAGCGGCTGTGGCAAGAGCACTCTGCTCATGATCGCGGCCGGACTGCTGCGCCCCTCGAACGGTGCCGTCAGTATTGACGGTGCAGTCGTCACCCGCCCGCGCACCGATATCGGGATCGTGTTCCAGAGTCCGGTGCTGCTGGAATGGCGAACGGCAATCGGCAACGTGATGCTGCAGGCGGAGGCGAAAAAGCTCGAACGAACGGCCGCAAAACGGCGCGCGCGCGACCTGCTGGGCGCCGTGGGCCTGAGCGGCTTCGAGGACAAATACCCACATGAACTCTCCGGCGGTATGCGCCAGCGCGTTTCGTTGTGTCGCGCGCTCATCCACGACCCCAATCAGCTCTTGATGGACGAGCCGTTCGGCGCGCTCGATGCGCTCACTCGCGACCAATTGGTTCTCGACCTCCAGCAGATCTGGAACCAGCGGCGCATGACGGTTCTGTTCGTTACTCACAGCGTGCCGGAAGCGGTGTTTCTCTCCGATCGCATTATGGTCATGACACCACGACCGGGAAGGCTCGATCGCATGATCGACATCGAGCTGCCGAGGCCGCGTACGCTCGCCATGCGCGAGACGCCGGAGTTTGCGGCTTATATTCGCGAGATTCTCGACCTGTTCCTCGCCCGCGGCGTTCTACGCGAGCACTGAGGTCTCAGATGGCCGAAGCCGAACGCTCGTTGCCTCGATCGCCCACTCTCGGCGTGGCGGAGCCGCAAGCAAGCACGGAACGCAGTCGCGCGCGGCGCGAGTGGCGCGCGCGCATCCGCAACGTACTCTATCCCGTCGGAGTCGTGCTTGGCGTGCTCGTCATCTGGGAGGCAGGAACGCGCATGCTCGAGGTCCC
>DATKJP010000181.1:0-1660 GCA_035543635.1 Casimicrobiaceae bacterium | reverse complement strand
CCGCACGCGATCGCGCAGCTTGGCATCGGCCGAAGCTTTCAGCACGCGCACCTGATCGGCGCGATGTCGGTGCTCGACAACGTGGCGCTCGGCGCCTACCGACGCGGACACGCGGGCGTGCTGCGCGCCGCGCTGCGGCTCGATCGCGAGGAGGAGCGCGTCACCATGGGCGAAGCGGCGGCGCAGCTCGAGCGCGTCGGTTTGCGCGCGCAGCAGCACGCGGCTGCCGCGTCGCTTCCCCTCGGGCAGCAGCGCCTGGTGGAGATCGCGCGGGCGCTCGCTTCCGATCCGGAGCTCCTGCTTCTCGACGAACCCGCGGCCGGCCTGCGCTACCGCGAAAAACAGGAGCTCGCGGCGCTGCTGCGCGGATTGCGTAAAGAGGGCATGACCATCCTCCTGGTCGAGCACGACATGGACTTCGTCATGGGCCTGACCGATCGGCTCGTGGTCATGGACTTCGGCGAAAAGCTCGCCGAGGGGCTGCCGGCCGAGATTCAGGCCAATCCAATCGTGGTGGAGGCGTATCTCGGGGGCGTGGCATGAACGCACTCCTCGAGATTCGCGATCTGCACGTCGCCTACGGCAAGGTCGAGGCCGTGCACGGCGTATCGTTGACCGTCCAGGCAGGGCGCATTGCTACCGTGATTGGACCCAATGGCGCCGGCAAGACAACACTGCTCGCGGCGATCATCGGGCTCCTGCCTTCGCGCGGCACGATCGCGTATGCGGGCACTGACCTGCGGCGCGTGGCGGTCGAGCAACGCGTCGCGCAAGGCCTTTGCCTCGTGCCCGAGCAGCGCGAGCTCTTCGCCGCGATGTCGGTCGCGGACAACATCGAGCTGGGCGCGTTCCAGCGCCATCGCAGCCGCGACCGCTTGATCGAGCGCACGCGCGACGAGGTCTATCAGCGCTTCCCGCGACTCGCCGAGCGGCGCGCGCAGCTCGCGGGAACGCTTTCCGGCGGCGAGCGACAGATGCTTGCGCTCGGACGCGCTCTGATGGCCCAGCCGAAATTGCTCCTGCTCGACGAGCCGAGCCTTGGCCTCGCGCCCCTTATCGTCCGCGAGATCTTCAACATCATCGCCTCGCTCCGCGCGAGCGGCGTGGCGGTCCTATTGATCGAGCAGAACGCGCGCGCCGCCCTGCAGATCGCAGACTACGGCTACGTGCTCGAGATGGGCGAAGTCGCGACCGAGGGGGCGAGCGAAGCGCTCTCGCGCGATCCTCGGGTCGCGGCGACTTATCTGGGGCAAAGCGTCGGCGGCAGGAACAATTGACCCTTCTTGCGTGTCGCTAACTTGTGTTTCGAGCATTCCGCCCCGAAAATGTGTTAGTGCGTCACCCAAGACGTGACGCACTAACTCGCCGTGTTGAACACGCCGCTGGCGCGCCGGTTAACACGGCGGCGTACGGCAGCCCAAAAGGATTCCCGTGACCGACCTAGCCATCCCGACAGTCAATCCCGCTCTGCTCCAGCAGGCGACCCATCTGCTGCTGGAGCCGGCGGCGCTCGAGATGCGCCAGCTCTCGCAGGTGCTTGCGGACATCCACATCCGCCACGTCGACTACGCCGACCTCTATTTTCAATACTCACGGCTCGAAAGCTGGAGCCTCGAGGAGGGCATCGTGAAGGCTGGCTCGTTCTCGATCGACCGGGGCG
>DATKJP010000180.1:0-1945 GCA_035543635.1 Casimicrobiaceae bacterium | reverse complement strand
CCCTGGATAAATCTCGCGATCGGGCTCGTCCTCACCCTTGCGCTCTCGCTCTTGCTCGGCCTCATCACGCTGCGGATGCGCGGGCACTACCTGCCGCTCGCGACGATTGCCTGGGGACAGAGTCTCTTCTTCCTGTTCGGCAACCTCGAGCTGCTGGGCGGCCATACGGGGATCACCGGCATTCCATCGCTGAACCTCTTCGGCATCGAGCTTCTCAACGAGCGATATTTCTACTTCCTTATCTGGGCCATCACGCTCGCCGCGCTGTGGACGACCGCCAACCTGCTCGACTCGAGGCCGGGACGGGCGATCCGCGCGCTGCGCGGCCACCTCGAGATGGCCGAAGCCTTCGGTGTCAACCCGGCGCGCCTGAAGATCGTGGTCTTTGTCTACGCGGCGCTCCTCGCGTGCGTCTCCGGATGGCTCTACGCGCATTTGCAGCGCTTTGTGAACCCGACACCGTTCAGCATCGGCCAGGGGATCGAGTACCTGCTCATGGCAGTCGTCGGCGGTGCCGGGAGCGTGTGGGGTGCGGTCGTAGGCGCGACGCTGATCACGCTGACGAAGCAGGTGCTGCAGGACATGTTGCCCTCGCTGCTCGGTCGCAGCGGCAATTTCGAAGTCGTCGTGTTCGGAGTGTTGATGGTCGTGCTGCTGCAGCGGGCGAGGGAAGGTGTGTGGCCGTGGATTGCCAGCGTGCTGCCGCAGCGCGCGACGCCGCCGATTTCCGAAGCGCTAGCGCTGCCTGCGCGCGGGCGCAAGCCCAGCCCGGGCGTTCTGCTCGACGTACGCGCCGTGCGCAAGGAATTCGGAGGGCTGGTGGCTGTCCGCGATCTCACGTTCGCGATAGCACCCTGCGAGATCCTCGGGCTCATCGGACCGAACGGCGCAGGGAAGAGCACGATGTTCAACCTCATTTCGGGCGCGCTCCCGCTTACATCGGGCGACATCGTGTTCCGCGGGGAATCGATCAAAGGCTGCACGCCTTTCGATATCGCGAAACGGGGGATCGGGCGGACGTTCCAGCACGTGAAGCTCGTGCCCTGGATGGGCGTACTCGACAACGTGGCGTTGGGCGCCTATCTCCGCGGTCAGTCGGGTGTGCTCAGGGCGGCCCTCGCGCTCGACCGCAACGAGGAAGCGTGCACGCGCGCGGAGGCCGCGCGCGCCGTCGCACGCGTGGGGCTGGGTGCGCACCTTCACGACGCCGCGGGAAGCCTCCCGCTCGGCAAGCAGCGGATCGTCGAAATCGCACGCGCGCTCGCCGCCGATCCGATGTTGCTGCTGCTTGACGAGCCGGCAGCCGGGTTGCGCTATCTCGAGAAGCAGAACCTTACGACGCTGCTCCGGCAGTTGAAAGGTGAGGGGCTGACAGTGCTGCTGGTCGAGCATGACATGGAGTTCGTGATGGGATTGACCGATCGGCTCGTCGTGATGGATTTCGGCGAGAAACTGGCGGAAGGATTGCCGGCCGACGTCCAACGGGATCCGATCGTCCTCGAAGCGTACCTGGGCGGGGTCGCCGGATGACGAACGCGCCGGTGACCCCGCTCCTCGAAGTCCGGCATTTGCACGTTGCCTACGGCAAGGTCGAAGCGGTGCACGATCTATCGCTCGTCGTCGCGCCCGGCACGATCGTCTCGGTGATCGGTCCGAACGGTGCCGGAAAGACTACGCTGCTGGCAGCGCTGATGGGACTGCTGCCCGCGCGGGGCGAGATCGCGTATCTTGGCGCGCCAGCGACGCGACTCAGCGTCGAGCAGAAAGTCGCGCGCGGGCTCGTTCTCGTTCCCGAGCGGCGCGAGCTCTTTGCTGCGATGAGTATCGCCGACAACCTCGAGCTCGGCGGCTTTCAGCGCGCCCGCAGCGGCGAACGCAATTGGCGGAAGACGCGAGACGAAGTCTATCGGCGCTTTCCGCGCCTCGAGGAACGACGCGATCAGCT
>DATKJP010000179.1:0-1756 GCA_035543635.1 Casimicrobiaceae bacterium | reverse complement strand
CTTCCTGCTGCTGCTCGGCGCGACGGCGGCCGCGATCTCGCTCTTCTCGTCGGGCTATTTCCGCTCGAGCGACGGCACTCCGCCAGGCCTCGTCGCGATGCAGTACCACGCATTTCTCGCCGCGATGGCGCTGGTGCTGATCGCCGACGACGCCTACGTGTTCATGGTCGCGTGGGAGGCGATGGCGCTCGCGTCGTATTTCCTCGTCACGACCGAGCACCGGATTCCCGAGATCCGTCGCGCGGGCTTTCTCTACCTCGTCATTGCGCATATCGGCGCGATCGCAATCCTGCTCTGTTTTGCAGTGCTCCAGGGAGGAAGCGGCGACTACACATTCGGGTCGATGCGCTCGATGATTCTCCCCGGCGCCTGGTCTTCGATCGCTTTCTTCCTCGCGCTGACGGGTTTCGGCGCGAAGGCCGGGATCTTGCCCCTGCACATCTGGTTGCCCGAAGCACACCCGGCCGCACCATCGCCCGTTTCCGCGCTGATGAGCGGCGCGATGCTGAAGATGGCGATCTACGGGCTGCTGCGGGTGACGTTCGAGCTCCTTAACGGTCAGCTCTGGTGGTGGGGTGTCGTCGCGTTGACGCTCGGGCTCGTCACGGCGCTCTTCGGCGCGGTCTTCGCCGCGGTGCAATCCGACATGAAGCGCCTTCTCGCCTACTCGTCGATCGAAAACATCGGAATCATCGTCGCGGGCATCGGCCTCGTCATACTGTTCAAGTCGTACGGCAAGTCGTTGCTCGCGGGAATCACGCTGACCACCGTCCTCTATCACGTGCTCAATCACGCGTTCTACAAGAGCCTGCTCTTTCTCGCGACGGGATCGGTGCTGCATGCGACGAAGGAGCGAAGCCTCGGCAGGCTCGGCGGTCTCATCCACCGGATGCCGTGGGTCGCGTGGCTAGCTCTCGTCGGCACGCTCGCGATCTCCGGGATCCCTCCGCTCAACGGCTTCGTCTCCGAGTGGCTGTTGCTGCAGGCATTTCTGTTCACGCCGAGCCTGCCGCAGACTTTCGTCAACATGCTCGTTCCGATCGCCGCGGCCGCCTTGGTGCTGACTGCCGCGCTGACCGCTTACGTAATGGTCAAGTTCTACGGCGTAGTCTTCCTCGGTCGGCCTCGTGAACCGAACCTCGCCTATGCGAAGGACGCCGGGCGCTATGAGCGCAGCGCACTGTGCTATCTCGCCACAGGTTGCGTGCTGCTCGGCGTTCTCCCCGCCAACGTGACTGCGTTCATCGACCCGATCAATCTCATGCTGATCGGTGCGTCGGCCGCCCCGAGACTTGCGGGCAACTGGCTCTTCCTCGCCCCGATCGACGCCGACCGCTCGAGCTACAGCGCGCTGATCGTACTGGTGGTGATCGTCGGTGTCGTGTTGCTGACGATGACGATCGTCCGCCGCCTCTACCACGGCCGCGTTCGTATCGCTCCCGCCTGGGATTGCGGATTCCCGCTGCAGACGCCGCGCATGCAGGACACCGCCGAGGGATTCGGGCAGCCGATTCGCCAGGTATTCGAACCCTTCTTCCGGATTATGCAGCGTCAACTGCCGACACCCTTCGACAGCGCGCCGCGCTACTCGGTGCGCATCGACGACCACTTGTGGTACTGGATTTACGCGCCCATCGTCCGTGGCGCCGAATGGATCGCTCGCACGGCCGGGCGCGTTCAGCAGGGGCGCATATCGGTCTATCTGACCTACAGCTTCTGCACGCTGCTCGCGCTGCTGTTCTTCGTCCGATGACCG
>DATKJP010000178.1:0-13260 GCA_035543635.1 Casimicrobiaceae bacterium | reverse complement strand
GTCGGGCTCGGCGTAAGCGGCGTAGATCTCGTCGAGCTTCGCTTTGGCATCGAGCACTTCGCTCATGCCTTCCTCGACCGTCTCGCGCACGGTCTTGTTCGGATCGACCTGAGGCTCCTGCGGCAGAAAGCCGATGCGCATGTTGGGCATCGGCACAGCCTCGCCCTCGTATTCGCGATCTTCGCCGGCCATGATCTTGAGCAGGCTCGACTTGCCGGCCCCGTTCAAGCCCAGCACGCCGATCTTCGCGCTGGGAAAGAACGACAGCGAGATGTCCTTCAATATCACTCGCTTGGGGGGCACGATCTTGCCCACCCGGTTCATGGTGTAGACGTACTGCGCCATTCGGTGATCTACCGCTCGATTGGACCAGGCTCCGCCGACAGCGCGGCGCCAACGGCTCCGCTATTTCTTGACTGGTTGCGTCGTCCCCGATGCCTTCGCCGCCTCCTGCTGTGCCGCCATCGCCGCGGCGGCCGCGGCCGAGCGCTGCTGGTCGAATTTGATTTCCTCCCAGCGCTTCTTGTCCGTATCGTATTTCGCGTTCACCGCCGTGATCTCATCGGTCTTCTGCTTGATGAGCGCCGTCTGGCGCGACAGCTCGACGTCGACCGTGTTGAGCTCTCGCTCGACCTCGATCGGCACTGGCTTGTCGCCGTAGCTCGCTTTCTTCTTTTTCAGATTCTGCTGCTGTCGTGTGAGGTCGGCGCTGTAAGCTTGTGCTGCCTTGACCTGCGTATCGATGGTCGAGAGTGCCCGGTTTCTCGCAACGTCGATCTCTTCCTCGGTCGTGTACGACTGCATCAGGGCGCGATCCTTGCGCGCCTGGTCCTCGAGGGATTTCGCCAGAGCGCGCTGCTGCTCTTCGGCGGCGGCTTTTGCCTTGACCTGCTCGGGCGTAGGAGCGGGCTCGATCTTCTTCGTCGGCCGGCCCTGCTTGTCGAGTACAGTTGCGCCATTGCTTACCGCCTCGGGCGGCACCTTGTCGCTGTAATGCACTACGCCCTGGTCATCGACCCACTTGTAAGTCGCTGCTGCCGCACTGCCCGCACCGCATAACGCCAAGGCCGCAGCCAGGGCCGCGACCTTGTTCAAGCTTGTTAAGGCGTACCTCATCCGCGCTCCCGTTTCATCTTCTTCGCCGCTCAGGCCCCGTATTGTCGCCGATATGCTCGCACCGCCGCCAGATGCCCCTTGAGCTCGGGACGCGTCGGGAGGAAAGCTAGCAGATCCTCCAGGGTGGCGATCGCGATCACCGGTATGCCGAATGCCTGCGACAGCTCCTGCACCGCCGAGCGCTCGCCGCGCCCCCGCTCCATCCTATCGAACGCGATCAACACGCCAGCGGGGTTGGCTCCGCGAGCTCGGATCAGCTCGATCGATTCGCGCTTGGCGCCGCCGTCGGTAATCACGTCATCGACGATCAGCACTCGCCCCTTGAGCGGCGCGCCTACGATCAACCCGCCTTCGCCGTGGTCCTTGGCCTCCTTGCGGTTGAAGCTCCAAGGCAGATTGTGACCTCTTTCCGCGAGCGCGACGGCCATCGCGGCAGCGAGCGTGATGCCCTTGTACGCCGGGCCGAAGAGCTGGTCGCATGCGATGCCGGATGCCATGTAAGCCTCGGCGTAGAACTCACCCAGCCGGCGCAGGCTTTGGCCGTCGTTGAACAAGCCCGCGTTGAAAAAGTAAGGTGTCTCACGCCCCGCCTTGGTAACGAACTGGCCAAAGCGAAGCACGTCATGTCCCAAAGCGAAGGCGAGAAACTCCTGGCGAAACCCGTCCATCGGGACGGAATTCTACGCGCGGTAAACTGCGCCAACCACCGCGTGGTAATCCGATGCGCATCATCACGCTCAACGTCAACGGCATTCGCTCCGCGGAGCGCAAGGGCTTTTCGCGCTGGCTCGCCCGCGTCGAGCCGTGGGACGTCGTGTGCGTTCAGGAGATCAAGGCGCAGCTCGATGACATCCCGAAGTCGCTGCGCGCACCGCGCCGCTCGCACGCGTTCTACCTGACCGCAGGGAAAAAGGGCTACGCCGGGGTCGGGCTTTACGCGAAGCAGCCGCCGCAGGTGACCACCGGCTTCGGTACGGTCGAGTTCGACGGTGAAGGACGCTACCTCGAAGCGCGCTTCGAGAAGCTCGCGGTTGCGAGCGTCTATTTTCCTTCGGGATCGGCAGGTCCGCATCGGCAGGATTCGAAGTTCCGCTTCCTCGAAGCTTTCCTGCCTCATCTCGTGAAGCTGCGCGAGCGCAAGCTCGAGATCATCCTCTGCGGCGACTGGAACATCGCGCACCAGCCGATCGATCTAAAGAACTGGCGCAGCAACCAGAAGCATTCTGGCTTCTTGCCTGAAGAACGCGCATGGCTCACGCGTGTCTTCGACGAGATCGGATTCGTCGATGTGTTTCGCTGCATCGATGCGCGGCCCGATCAGTACACCTGGTGGTCGAATCGCGGCCGCGCTTGGGCGAAGAACGTCGGCTGGCGCATCGACTATCAGGTTGCTACGCCCGGCATCGGCGCAAAAGCCTGCGCCGTGTCGATATACAAGAACCGGCGTTTCTCCGATCACGCGCCGCTCATCGTCGACTACGACTACGAGTTGCGTTGACGCGTGACTTGGAAGGCTTGGGATCGTTGTGGCATACATAACGTCGCGACAGCCGGCGCTGCGCCGCACAAGACAAAATTGCGACACCGTTGCGCAGGCCTGGACACTAGCCGGTCACAAAACTGTAACGATCGAGTAGCTGTTGTGATACCGTGGCTTAGCTCGACAAAGCAAGAATCCAATCGAAGAATCTTGCGGTCGAGCCGAAAGGGAGATTTCGGACGACGTGTTCAAACGCAGCAGACTTGCGGGCGCTTTCGCAGGCCTGTCCTCGACGGTCTGCGCGTTCGCTTTTGTTCTTGCACTTCCGGCGCACGCCGATCTGATCGTTCCGGCAGGTGCCACCGCAAATCTAGCGAAGGGCGTCGTTGATCTCGCTTGCACCGATCTCGTCGTTGGAGGGACCGTTCAGGTCGCAAGCGGCGCGATCCAAAACATTCGCAACGTCACTATCCAGCCCGGCGGCACGCTCGACAGCGGGTCGGGCGCGATCCAAGTTGGCGGTAACTGGACCGACAACGGGAACTTCGTCGCGGGGACAGGCGAAGTTGATTTCCGCGACTCCTGCGGCGGAGGCCCGGCATCGATCAACGGCAGCACGACCTTCAACCGCTTGAGCTTTGTGTCGGCGATCGGCAAGACCTACATCTTCGCCGTCGGCACAACACAGAAGATTCTCTCGCTGCTCCAGATATCGGGCACCGCGCCAAGTCCGATCCAGTTTCGAAGCTCTGCGGCGGGTCAGGTCGCATTCATCAATCTCGTTAACAGCGGCACTCAGAACATTCAGCACGTCGGTGTGACCGACGTCTGGTCGACGGGACAGTGTCTCGCTCCAGGGCAGAGCAACGAAGGCGGCGGCGGCAACGCCAAGAACTGGTTCTGCGCTCCAAACGGCGGCGGAGGCGGCGCCACGGCGACTCCGATACCCACGCTCGATACAGCGGCCCTGCTCGCGCTCGCCGCGCTGCTCGCAGCGAGCGGCATTTTGCTGGTCAGGAAACAGGCATTGCGTTGCAAGCAATCAATGCAAATGCGCGCCGATCAAGCGCGCGGTGAGGACAGACAATGAACACAAGACACTTCAGAAGGCGGCCCGTCGCGATTGCACTGGCAGCGATCATGGCGATCAGTGCCCAGCGCCTACTCGCAGCCGACGTCGAAGTTCATACACCGGCCGGAGGTGGTTTCGCAGTCAAAGACAACGGCGGGACGAATCTGCGTCTGTTCATCGACGGCGGCACGGGTCAGGTCACGATTCCTTTCCTCACCACCGCAGCGCCGCAATCGAGCTTCGTCTGCTTCCAGACTGCGACGGGGCTGCTCGGGCAGTGCGTTGGAGGCGGAGCCGGCGCCACGGGCGCAACAGGTGCGACAGGTGCCACAGGCGCTACCGGAGCGACAGGCCCTGCCGGTAGTGGATCAACGGGCGCAACCGGAGCGACGGGTCCGGCCGGTGCAACGGGACCGGTAGGCGCAACCGGCGCTGCCGGTGCAACAGGCACAGCAGGCGCTACCGGTACTGCCGGCGCAACCGGTGCGGCGGGGGCGGCCGGAGCGACAGGCGCAACCGGAGCGGGAGGGGCCACCGGCGCCGCAGGTGCGACTGGTGCCCCGGGAACACCGGGAGCTGCGGGCGCTACTGGTGCGGCAGGTTCCGCCGGCGCAAACGGTGCAACAGGGGCGACCGGTGCCGACGGGCTCACGATACTCAACGGCAGCGGGCCACCGGCGCCTGCGCTCGGGGTCGACGGCGATTTCTACATCGACACATCGAATGAAACGATTTACGGGCCGAAGACGGCCGGTGCTTGGGGTTCGCCCACATCCATCGTCGGCCCCGCTGGTGCCACCGGGGCGGCGGGAGCAACAGGCGCTGCAGGTTCGACGGGTGCTGCTGGCGCGACTGGCGCAGCAGGTTCAACAGGTGCAGCCGGTACGACCGGTGCCGCAGGTGCGACGGGTACCGCGGGTGCAACCGGTGCTGTGGGTGCAACAGGCGCTGCGGGTTCAACGGGCGCAGCAGGCGCAACAGGTGCCGCCGGTGCAACCGGTGCTGCAGGTGCAACAGGTGCTGCTGGCACAACAGGCGCTGCGGGTTCAACGGGTGCAGCAGGCGCAACGGGTGCCGCCGGGGCAACCGGTGCTGGAGGTGCAACAGGTGCCGCGGGCACAACAGGCGCTGCGGGTTCAACGGGCGCAGCAGGCGCAACGGGTGCCGCCGGTGCAACCGGCGCAGCAGGTTCGACAGGTGCTGCTGGCGCAACAGGCGCTGCGGGTTCAACGGGTGCAGCAGGCGCAACGGGTGTCGCAGGTGCAACCGGCGCCGCAGGTTCGACAGGTGCTGCCGGTGCGACCGGTGCGGCAGGTGCGACCGGCGCCGCAGGTGCAACTGGCGCCGCAGGTGCGACCGGCGCTGCGGGTGCAACGGGTGCAGCAGGTTCGACTGGCGCTGCAGGTGCAACGGGTGCGGCAGGTGCGACCGGCGCTGCGGGCGCAACGGGTGCAGCAGGTTCGACTGGCGCGGCAGGCGCAACGGGTGCGGCAGGTGCGACAGGTGCAGCGGGTTCGACTGGCGCTGCAGGTGCAACGGGTGCGACAGGTGCAGCAGGTTCGACTGGCGCGGCAGGCGCAACGGGTGCAGCAGGCGCAACCGGTGCGGCAGGTTCAACCGGTGCTGCGGGTGCAACGGGTGCTGCCGGTGCAACCGGCGCAACCGGCGCCGCAGGTTCGACAGGTGCAGCAGGTGCAACGGGTGCAGCAGGTGCAACGGGTGCCGCTGGTGCGACAGGTGCTGCGGGTGCGACCGGTGCGGCAGGTGCGACAGGCGCCGCAGGTGCAACTGGCGCCGCAGGTGCAACTGGGGCTGCTGGTGCAACTGGCGCCGCGGGAACGACCGGGGCAACGGGTGCAACCGGTGCAGGTGCGACCGGAGCCACAGGTGGCACAGGCGCCGCTGGAGCAACTGGCGCTGCAGGTGCGACGGGTGCTGCGGGCGCTACGGGAGCAACCGGCGCTGGCACTGCAGGTGCCACGGGCTCGACTGGAGCAGCCGGCGCTACTGGAGCGGCCGGCGCAACGGGGGCGACCGGCGCAACCGGCTCGGGCGCCACGGGATCGACGGGTGCGGCCGGTGCTACGGGCTCAACCGGTGTGGGATTCACCACCGCGGTTCCGGTCAGGACGGTCATCGTCGATTACACGATCGTCCCCAGTACCGACTTCATGGTGTTTTGCAATGCGGCTGGAACCGGAAATACCGGTGTCACCGTTACGCTTCCCGCAGCGTCCGGCAATGCCGGGCGCATGTTCATCGTCAAGCGCGTCAACCAGAAGAACGCGACTCTGGACCGGTGCTTTTTGACCCCACTCATGGGATCGACCGGCGCTAACATCACCGTAACCATGGATCCCCCGGATCCGACGCTGACCAACATCAACAGCGGCTTCTGGGTGGTTTCCGACGGAACATCGTGGTGGGCGATCCCGACGCCGTAACGTCAGCGCGAGATAACCCTCTCCCTGCAATAGGGAGAGGGTCGCGCGGGGATTTGCTAATCTCTGCGCATGCCTGCTTGTCCGATTTGCTCGGCATCCGCCGACACGCGCTTTCGCGATAGTCCGTATTGGACCTGTCCCGACTGCGACTGCTGGTTCCAGCAGCCGCAGCCGCCGAAGGTTTTCGAAGGCTCGCACGAGAAAGACGCCCACGGCGATTTCGCCGGGCACCTCATGTCGGACCACGACAAGGCGGTGAACCGCGCGCTGGCCGAGCATCTGTTCGCGACCTGTCTCCACAACACGCCGGCTCGCACGCTCGACGTCGGATCGAAGTACCCGTATCTCGCTCACTGCCTGCGCAGTCTCGGCTGTGAAGCCTTCGGCATGGACAACATCGAGATCGTGCCCGAGTACTCGCGCTCGCTCGGCGTGCCGATGCTGATGGCCGACTTCGAAGCGATCACCGACGCGCAAATCCGCGAGTGGACCGCGACCGATCGCTTTGCGCTGATCACGCTGATACATCTGTTCGAGCACATGTACGATCCGCTCGCCGCGCTCGTGAAGCTCCGCCGGCTGGTCGCCGACGACGGCCGGGTGTTCATCCGGCTTCCGGATCACGGCGTCACGGGATTCGAGCGCGACCTAACCGCCGGCCACTACACGATCCATCCCTACTACCACGCTTTTCCGAGCCTGCTGCAGCTCCTGGTGCGCGGGCGCGATCTCTTCGCCGTCGAGTCGACCTCGACCATGGACGGCGCCGGACAACGTGACATCGTGTTGCGCCCGCTCACGCGCAAGCCAATGTTGCTGGCGGGGCTCATCGTCAAGAACGAGGAGCGCGACTTACCGCGCTGTCTCGCCTCGATCGAGCCGATCGTCGACGGCGTAGTCGTCGTCGACACCGGATCCACCGATCGCACGCTCGAGGTCGCGCAGACCGTCATCGCGAAGCCGGTATATACCCAAACCTATACCGGTGCGTCGCGCAAGGACGAGCGCGGCGACTGGAAGCTCTGGGACTTCGGCAAGGCGCGCAACGTGTTCGTCGAGGAGATCGAGCGCCGCGGTGCCGACTGGGTGCTCTGGATGGATGCGGACGACGAGCTGCTGACGCCCAATCTCAGTCGCGCGATCTACTGGCAGTCGATCGACGTCTTCGGCGTGCAGATCGAAAGCGACGGCCACCGCTGGGTGCATCACCGTCTCTGGAAGACGGGCCGAGGTATCCGCTTCGAGGGCCGCTGCCACGAATATCCCACGCTGGCCGGCCACCGCGAACTGACGCTCACCACGAGCGTGATCCGTCACGATGCGGCCCCCGGAGCCGGTGAAAGTGCGAACGCGCGCAACCTTCGCATCCTCACCGACGAATGCGCGCAAGCGCCGACCCCGCGCAGCGCCTTCTATCTCGCCAACACGCACAAAGACGCGGCGCGCTGGCGCGATGCCGTCGAGTGGTACGGAAAGCGCATCGCGATGGGCGAAGGGTTTCGCGACGAGTGGCTCTTCGCGTGGCTGTACAAGGCGCGCTGCGAACGTGCTATGAGCGATCCGTCCGCCGCGGAGCGCACGCTGCTTGACGCGGTTTCGCGCGAGCGCGGGTGGGCCGAGTTCTGGATGGAGCTTGCTTACATCGCGTACGACCAGAAGCGCTACGCGCACACGATCGGCTATTCCCTCCTCGCTGCCGACGCGCCGATTCCACAAACGCAGTTGTGGCGCGAGCCGAACAAGTACACCGATCAACCGGCGCGCATGATCTCATGGTGTCACGAGCACCTCGGCGATCTGCGCTCCGCGCTCGACTGGGCGTATCGCGCGCGATCGCGGATCGGCTCCGCTGATGCCGACTGGGATGCGCGCATCCGCAGCCTAGAGAGCCGCCAGACGACGGCGAGAATGCCCTTGGTCAAGCCGCGCATCGCGATCAACCGTCCCGGCGCGATCGGCGACATCATGATGACCTTGAACCTCGTGCCAATGCTGCGCGCTGCAAACCCCGGACACGTACTCCATTACGCATGCAGCTCGTCGATCGGCGCGGAGCTCGCCGGTCTGATGAATGCGGCAGGCATCGACGTGATCGAGGATTGCGATGGGTTCATGGAGCGCGCGAACGATTACGCCATGGCATTCAACCTCATTGGTTATCCGCTCGCCGAAGGCTATCCGGAGCGTCCGATGCGCAAGCATCTGATCGAATACTTCGCTGCGGAGCTGGGGCTTGCGCTCGACGGGTGGCCGTCGCTGCGCCTTGCTCGCCCGGCGCGTCCGCCTGGCTTACCTGAGCGGTATGCGACGCTGCAGGTGAAATCAGGATGGTCGGCGTATAAGCACTGGCCGCAGAAGCGCTGGGAGGCACTCCTCGCCGAGTGCAAAGAGATTCCCGTCGTGCAGCTCGGAACGGCGAACGAACCCCGGGTCACAGGAGCGCTGCATGGCTACATGGGCACGCCGCTGGCCGCCGCGATCGCGCTCGTCGCCAACGCGACGCTGCATCTCGGGATCGACTCGTTCGCCAATCACCTCACCAATTACATCTGGACTGACCGAAGCGACGACGCCGGGCGTCGCGTGCCCGCGGTGATCCTCTGGGGATCGACGCAGGCGAGTGCAGCCGGATATCGGCACAACGCGAACATCAGCCTCAATCTTTCTTGTCAGCCGTGCTTCCGCGAGGATCCCTCGATTTCGAAAATGCCGCGTGGTCCGTGCATCAATCCGCCGGGGCAGGTCTACGCGAAGCCGCGGCACGCATGCATGCACGGCATTGCGGTGGAGCGCGTCGTCGACGAGGTGCGGCGCGCCTGGAGCAAGGCGACTTCAGGATCAGCGGCCGCGATCGCGTAGTCGCCGCACGAACTTCAACCCCGACCAGGTCGCGTCGATCGCGCAGACCTTCACGTCGACGAGTCCCGCAGCGAGACCGGCGCGACGCACGACGTCTTCGCTGAGATCGGTCACGACACCCGACGTTTTTTTCGGCCAGCCGATCCAGATCATGCCGGTGTCGGCCATCTTCGGCGCGAGCTGCGCGAAGATCGCGGCCAGCGCGCGTTCGCTCCTGGTGAAGACAAGCGCACAATCGAAGCTTGCAATCCGCTCTAGGCGGACGAGATCGGCGGGCGCGCCTGCAAGCAGCGTATCGAGGTTCGCCGGCGCGTCGAGTGCGAGAACCCGCATCCCCGATTTCAGCCCGAGCTTTTGCGGCAGTGGCGTTCCGGAATAACCCGCGCTCGCCGGTCTCGCACGGGCCAAGTTGGACTTGCGAGGTTTCATGCGCCGCGCCGCGGGCCGGTTACGCGCGCGCTCCAGGGTGCCACGCTGAGGAGCAGCACCATTCCCGGCAACGCGAGCGCCGTGCACAGCAGGAAAAACGCGAACCAGCCTGTCTGCTCGACGATCCAGCCGGTCGTCGCGTTGACGATCGAGCGCGGCACTGAGGCGAGACTCGTGAAGAGAGCGAACTGCGTCGCCGTATAACGCGGATCGGTCGTGCGCGCGATGAAGGCGGTGAACGCCGCGGTCCCGAGGCCTACTCCGAGCGCTTCGAACGCGATCACGACGGCGAGCAGCAGGCGATCGGGCTCGTGCACGTATGCGAGCCACGCGAAGCCGAGAATCGATACCACCTGCACGACCCCAAAGAGCCACAGCCCGCGATTGATTCCGATCTTGAGCATCCACAATCCGCCGAGCAATCCTCCGATCACGCTCGCCCACAAACCCGCGTTCTTGGCGATCAGGCCGATCTCGGACAGCGAGAAGCCCATGTCGATGTAGAAGGGCGTGGCGAGCGCCGTTGCCATCGAATCGCCAAGCTTGTACAGAAAGATGAAGGCGAGCACGAGCAGTGCCTGACCCCAGCCTGAGCGCGTGATGAATTCGTGGAATGGCTCGACCACAGCCTCGACGAGCGTGCGCGGCGCGGGACGCTGCAATGCCGGTTCGGCGACCAGCAAGGTCGTGGCGATTCCCGGCAACATGAAGAGCGCCGTGATCGCGAACACCGCCTGCCACGGAAAGTGGTCGGCGAGAATGAGCGCGAGCGCTCCCGGCACGAGGCTCGAGATGCGATAGGTCTGCACGTGGATTGCATTGCCCAGGCCAAGCTCGGGATCCGGCAGCAGCTCGCGGCGATAGGCGTCGAGCACGATGTCCTGCGTGGCGGCGAAGAACGCGACTGCGGCCGCGAGATACGCGATCGTCCACAGATCGAGTTGCGGACGAAGCAGGCCGAAGAGGGGAATCGACGCGAGTAGCAGCAATTGCGTGACGAGCATCCAGCCCCGGCGGCGACCGAGCAGCGGCAGCGCGTAGCGATCGACGAGCGGCGACCACAGAAATTTCCACGTGAACGGGAGCTGGATGAGCGCGAAGAGCCCGATCGCTCGCAGATCGACCCGCTCCGAGCGCAGCCACGCCGGCAGCAAATTGATGAGGATGTAGAGTGGAAGTCCCGAGCTGAACCCCGTGAATACGCAGATCAGCATCCTCCGGTTCAGCAGCGCCTCGCGCCACAGCGGCTTTTTCGGTCCGGCGGGGGCCTCGGGCATGCCGCGATTCTACGTAGCTGCGGATTGTTCCGCACGCGGCCGATCGGCGCGGCCCGCAGCGCGCTCAGGTTTTGCGGAAACGATAGATCGCGAGCGAACCGAGAAGATTGGGGAGCATGCTGACGCGCTCGCCGTCGCGCAAGACCACGCGCTCCAGCACATAAAACGCGCGCTGCTCGCAATACGCGTCGAAGTCCGCCACGGTGCACAGATGCACGTTCGGCGTGTTGTACCACTGAAAGGGCAGGCTCTTCGACACCGGCATGCGGCCGAGCAAAACTTGCGCTCGATGCGACCAGTGGCCGAAGTTGGGGAAGGAGACGATGGCTTCGCGCCCGACGCGCAGCATCTCCGCCACGAGCTCCTCGATGTGCCGCATCGCCTGCAGCGTCTGCGACAGGATCACGCTGTCGAAGCTCTGATCGTCGAAGCCGGCGAGCCCGCTCTCGAGGTTGCTTTGGATGACGTTGATACCATTGCCGATCGATGCAAGCACGCCGGCGTCATCGATCTCGATGCCGTAGCCGCTTGCGCCGCGCGATTCACGCAGGTACGCGAGGAGGCTCCCGTCGCCGCAGCCGAGATCGAGCACGCGGGTGTTCGGCGCGACCCAGTCGGCAATGGTCGAGAAGTCGGCGCGCGCGGCGATGGTCATGTCGGAATGCGCGAAAGATAGGTTCTCACCACGGCGTGATACTGCGGCGTGTCGAGAAGGAACGCGTCGTGACCGAACGGCGCGACGATCTCCGCGTAGGAGACGTCGCGCCGGTTGTCGACCAGCGCCTTGACGATTTCGCGGGCTCGCGCCGGGGAGAAGCGCCAGTCGGTCGTGAACGAGATCACGAGAAAGCGCGCTCGCGCCGGAGCGAGAGCGCGCGCGAGATCGCCACCGGTGGCACGCGCCGGATCGAAGTAGTCGAGCGCCTTGGTGATGCGCAGATAGGTATTGGCGTCGAAGTATTCGGAGAACTTTTCGCCCTGGTAGCGAAGATAGGACTCGATCTCGAATTCCGGAGCCCACGAGTATTTGATCCCCTCGCGCAGCTGCCGCCCGAATTTCTCGCCCATCTGCTCGTCGGAGATGTAGGTGATGTGGCCGATCATGCGCGCCACGCGAAGGCCGCGGACCGGCTTCACTCCGTAGGCGTAGAAGTGCCCGTCGTGAAAATCCGGATCGGTCATGATCGCCGCGCGCGCAACTTCGTTGAAGGCGATGTTCTGTGCCGAGAGATTCGGCGCGGCCGCAATGCACAGCGCGTTGGCGATGCGCTGCGGATAACGCGTGGCCCAGGCGAGCGCCTGCATGCCGCCCAGGCTTCCGCCCATCACCGCAGCGAAGCGCTCGATGCCGAGGTAGTCGGCGAGGCGCGACTGCCCGTCGACCCAGTCCTCGACGGTGACGATGGGAAAGTCCGAACCCCATGGCTTTCCCGTGGCCGGATTGATCGACATCGGGCCGGTCGAGCCGAAGCAGCTGCCGAGGTTGTTGACGCCGACGACGAAGAAACGATCCGTATCGACGGGCTTGCCCGGACCGATCATGTTGTCCCACCAGCCTTCGCTCTCGGGCTTTCCTGCATAGACGCCCGCGACGTGATGCGAGGCGTTGAGCGCGTGGCAGACGAGGATCGCGTTCGAGCGCTGCGCGTTGAGCTTGCCGTACGTCTCGTACATCAGCTCGAACGCGGGCAGGGTCGCGCCGGAGGAAAGCGCGAGAGGCTTATCGAAGGCTGCGCGTTTCGGCTCGACGAATCCGACAGATCTCGGAGTCCCGATCAACAGGTTGTCGCTCTGTTCCGTCATGACCAAACAAAAACCCGATCAGCTTCTCGCTAATCGGGTCGGTAGGAGCTAGCAACAACCGCGCCGCTTTAGCAATATTTGTAACGCGCCTGCAAGCTGATCGTCAAATCGGCGCAAGACGAAGTGTAACCGCTCGTTTACGGTTTGGGAACCAGGCAGGCGAGGACCGGGCGTGTCAGGCGTTGAGGCGTTCGAACAGAGAGACGAGTTTCGCCGGCTCGTCGGTGCGGCGCATGCGTTCGGCGATCTGTCTCGCGCTCGCCATCTCGCTCGACAAAACGCGCTGCTTGATCGCGAGCAGATGCGCCGGATGCATGGAGAAATTGGTCAGTCCCATGCCGAGCAGCATCCGCGTGAACTGCGGATCTCCCGCCATTTCGCCGCACACCGCGATCCCGACCTCGGCTTTCTTCGCGCTGGCGATGGCGAGCGCGATGAGCTTCAGCACGGCGGGGTGCAGCGGATCGTAGAGCTGCGATACCGCGTCGTCAGCGCGATCCACGGCCAGCGTGTACTGGATCAAATCGTTGGTGCCGATCGACAGGAAATCGAGCCGGTCGGTGAACGCACCGATCGACAGCACGGCGGCGGGAATTTCGATCATGCCGCCGATCTCCACGCCCTCATCGAACTTGGCGCCCTGCTCGCGCAGGCTCTGCTTGGCCTGCGCGATCATCGCCAGCGTCTGATCGATTTCGCCGGCCGAGGAGAGCATCGGGATCAGGATCTTCACCTTGCCGTAATGCGACGCCCGCAGGATGGCGCGCAGTTGCGTGAGGA
>DATKJP010000177.1:0-1718 GCA_035543635.1 Casimicrobiaceae bacterium | reverse complement strand
ATAAGCGCGTCGGCGGCGTCGAGAGTGGCGACAAGAGCGTCTCTGTTCTCCGCGAGGCCGGCGTCGTGCAACACGTCGAAACGGCGCCGCAGTGAAGCGACCGCAAGCTCCTCCATGAATTCGGCGATGACGATGCGCACGGAACGAAAGCTACGTCTGCATGCCCCAGCGGCGCACCGTCCGCGTCTCGACCGTGCGGAAGATGATGTTCTCGACCAGCAGGCCAATGATGATGACAGTCAGCAGCCCGGCAAACACGTTCGGGATCTCGAGCTGGTTCTTGTTTTCGTAGATGAACCAGCCCAGGCCCCCTGAACCCGAGGACACACCGAACACGAGCTCCGCGGCGATCAGCGTGCGCCACGCGAATGCCCAGCCGATCTTGAGGCCGGTGAGAATGCTCGGGAATGCGGCGGGAATGAGGATGCTGCCGACATAGCGCAGGCCCCGCAAGCCGTAGTTGCGGCCGACCATGCGCAGAGTGCCCGAAACGGCGAGAAATCCCGAGTGCGTATTAAGCGCGACCGCCCACAGCACTGAGTGGATCAGCACGAAACCGATGCTGCCGGCGCCGAGCCCGAACCAGATCAGCGCCAGCGGCAGCAAGGCTATCGCCGGCAGCGGATTGAACATCGAGGTGAGCGTTTCCAGGAAATCGGTGCCGATGCGCGAGCTGATCGCAATCACGGTCAGCAGCGCAGCGAGCAGAATCCCCGCGGCGTAGCCCACGAGCAGGATCCGGATCGAAGTCCACGCTTTCAGGAGCAAGGTGCCGTGCACGAGGCCGTCGGCGAACGCCTCGACGGTCGCGCTGAAGGTTGGAAAGAGCAGCGGGTTGTTGAGCAAGCGCGCATAGATTTCCCAGGCGGCGGCGAGCACGACGAGGATCACCAGCTTGCGCACCGCGGTTACGTTGTATACGCGCTCGAAGGGCGAGAGCGGTTTTTCCACGACGCCGAACTCGCCCGCATCGATCGTCTCGCGATAGCGCTCCGGGCGCGTGATTGCTGCGTCACTCATGATGATGCTCCTCGTCTTCCTCGACTTCGTCCGCGAACAGCATGTTGTGGATCCGCTCTTCGAGCGCGTGCGCCGCTTCCCCGTCGGCGCGTTCGCGCGGCAGGCTGTTGAGTTCCGCCTTCACCTGTCCAGGATGCGGCGACAGCAGCAGGATGCGGCTCCCGACTTTCACCGCCTCGGGAATCGAGTGCGTGACGAAGAGCACAGTGAAACGCGTGTCGTCCCACAATTGCAGCAGCTCGTCCTGCATCTTGCGCCGCGTGAGCGCGTCGAGCGCGGCGAAGGGCTCGTCCATGAGCAGGATGTCGGGCTCCATCGCCATACCGCGCGCGATCGCCACGCGCTGCTTCATGCCGCCGGAGAGCGTGTGCGGAAAGCTGTCGGCGAATTTGGCGAGCTTCACCCGCGCGATTGCCTCGCGCGCCTTCTCCGCCGCGGCCTTGCCGGTCAGCCGTCCGCTCGCGGTGAGCGCGAAGACGACGTTCTCCTGCACGGTCTTCCATGGCAGCAGCTGATCGAATTCCTGGAACACCATCATCCGGTCCGGGCCAGGGCGCTCGACGCGCTCGCCCTTGAGACGGATCTCGCCTTCGACCGGCTCGAGATAACCGCCCACCGCCTTGAGCAGCGTCGACTTGCCGCAGCCGGAGGGCCCGAGCAGCACGAAACGGTCGGACTCGAAGACCTGGAAATCGACC
>DATKJP010000176.1:0-5386 GCA_035543635.1 Casimicrobiaceae bacterium | reverse complement strand
CCCTTGGACGGCGTGCGCCTTTGATCAAGGCGTCGATGCTCCACGGGCCAGGACCGGCGAGCCACAGATAGAAGAACACGAAGCAGAACAGCACCGCGAGATCGCCGCCGTTCAGTAACGGCAGCCAGTTCTTCGGGAAGTGCGCCATGAAATACGCCCCCGCCATATCGCCGGACAGGATGAAAGCAGCCGGCCGGCTGAAGAGGCCGACCAGCAGCAGCATGCCGCCTACGAATTCGATGACCCCCTGCAAGCCTTCGAGCGAGAAAAGCTCCAGGTGGTCGAGCTGCGGTTGGTGCGGCACCCCGAAAAGCTTGGCCGTACCGTGCACCAGGAACAGTAACGCCGCGACGATGCGCAAAACGCTCAACATCCGCGGCGACCATGTATCGAAGAATTCTTCCATTGCTACCTCCTTTGCACGGCGCAGCCCTTTCTACGGGCTGCGCGCCGCTATGACCCCCTATGCCCATTGGAGACTTCGGGAGCCGCCTTGTTCCGCGACTACGTGTGCTCGTATGTCGAATGGCCCGAGCTCGACACAGCCCTCGACTGGCTCGAGCACTTGCTGAAAAAGATGCCGATCGAGTCCTTAACTGGGTCGAGGTCGACGCCGATATCGAGCCAGCCCGCGATCATCCGCGCTTCAAGGCGATAATCGCACGGGCGGAAGCGCGTCTGGCGCAAGGCTCCTCACGGCCGAGCTAGAGAGTTTTACTCGTTTTTCTCGCGAACTGTAGGAGGATGTCTGATTGATCAAACACCGTCTCGCTGGAAATAATGATGGCCTGAGCAAAGAGGCTAGGCGATGCGGGCGAGCAAGACAAAGGCGGCGGCTTCAGTCGCGCTTTCCGAGGCAAACGAGCTAATCAAGGAAGGTGAGATCGCAAGGGCACGCCTCGCCGCGATCGTCGAATCGTCCAACGACGCCATCGTCAGCAAGGACCTGAACGGAGTCATCACGAGCTGGAATGCCGCCGCGGAGCAGCTCTTCGGCTATACCGCGGCTGAAGCGATCGGTCGCTCGATCCTGATGATCATTCCGGAGGACCGCGCCGACGAGGAACCGGTAATCCTTCGACGCATCCGGGCAGGCGAGCGCGTCGAGCATTTCGAAACCGTGCGCCGTCGCAAGGATGGCACGCGCGTCGAAATCTCGGTGACCATCTCGCCTATCGTGGATGCGCACGGCCGCATCATCGGCGCATCAAAGATCGCCCGCGACATCACCGAGCGCAAGCGGGTCGAAGAGATGCAGCGCATCAGCGAGCTGGCGCTCAAGGAAGCCGACCGTCGCAAAGACGAGTTTCTGGCCACGCTCGCGCACGAGCTGCGCAACCCGCTGGCTCCGATCAAGAACGCCGTCGAGCTGCTGCGCCTGTCGGACGGAAAGGGAGAATCCTCGGTGCAGATCAGGGAAATGCTGCAGCGTCAGGTCGGGCAGATGCGGCGACTCATCGACGATCTTCTGGACGTGAGCCGGATCAGCCGCGGGACGATCGAGCTCAAGCGCGAGCGGGTTGAGCTCGCCGCGACCATGAATTCACTCTGATGGAGCCGACGCATCCGGTCTTCGTCAATGCCGACCCGGCGCGCCTCACCCAGATCGTGGGGAACCTGCTCAACAATGCCTGCAAGTTCACCGATCCTGGCGGGCGCATCGCGTTGACCGCAGCACGCGAAGGAAGCAGCGTGGTGCTTTCTGTAAAGGACAACGGCATCGGCATCGCTCCGGAGAAGCTGCCGCACATCTTCACGATGTTCTTTCAGGTAGACCGCTCGCTCGAGCGTTCGCAAACCGGGCTCGGCATCGGGCTCACCATCGTGTATCGATTGGCTGCCCTGCATGGCGGTACGGTCGAAGCGCGCAGCGAGGGCGTGGGCAAAGGAAGCGAGTTCGTGCTAACGCTCCCCTGCCTGGCGGAGAAGTCGATCTTCGAGGCCGTCGAAGCTCCGAGCGACGGTGCGGCGGCCCGACATCGAATCCTTGTCGCCGACGACAACGCCGACGCAGCAGACAGCCTCACCACCTTGCTCAGTTTGGTGGGCAACGACGTCCAGACGGCGCGAGACGGCCAGGAAGCGGTGGAAGCCGCGCAAGCCTTTCAGCCGGAGGTCGTTCTGCTCGACATCGGAATGCCGCGATTGAACGGCTACGAGGCATGCCGCCGCCTGCGGCAGCAGCCTCGAGGCGACGAAATCCTGCTGATCGCGCTGACGGGCTGGGGTCAGCAGAGCGACCGGCGCCGCACGCGGGAAGCCGGCTTCGACGCGCACATGGTCAAGCCGGTCGACTTGAACGAGCTCATGAAGCTGCTCGCCTCGTTCGACAAGACCGGACGTCCCGCCGCACTCGACGGCTGAGCAGCGCGGCTCGGCTCGCGTGACGCTACTTGATGACTTCCAGGATGCTGTTGTCGGCTCGCGTCGGTAGCACTCGCGCCAGGCGCAGGCCAGCCCGTTCAAACAACTCGCGAAACTCGGGCTCGGTGCGCTCCCTGCCGCCGTCCGCGAGCACCAGCATGACCAGGTCCATGATTTTGGCCGCGCTTGGCTCGTTGCCAGCAGGCATCAGCTTTTCACACACCAGCAGGACTCCGTGGTCGGGCATCGCCGCCTTGCAATTGCGCAGGATGCGCAGACAGTGCTCGTCATGCCAGTCGTGGAGGATATGCTTCATGAAGTAGGCGTCCGCGCCGGCGGGGACGCCTTGAAAGAAGCTACCCGCTTTCATCCGCGTCCGCGCGGCCACTCCCGCTTGCGCCAAGTAGTCTCGAGCGCGCTCGACAACGCGCGGCAAATCGAACAGCACCCCTTGCATGCGCGGATTCGCGCGCAGGATGGCGGCGAGCGTGGCGCCGACGCCGCCAGCGACGTCGACAAGGCTGCCAAACCGGCTCCAGTCATAGGCCTCGACGATTGCTTCGTTCATCAAGCGTGACGAGTTGACCATAGCCTCGTCGAAGCTGCGCGCCGCCTCAGGATGCGCGGCGAGGAACTCGAACATCGGCACCCCGTGAACGTGCACGAAGCTTGCCTCGCCGGTGCGTACGCTGTGCTCCAGGCCTCCCCATGCCTGCCACAGCTCGCGAGTCGAGTACATCCGGCCCAAGCCGCGGATCGATTCCGGCGCTTCGCTGCGAAGATATTCGGAGCGCAACGTATTGGCGAAGCGTCCGTCGGAGAGCTGCTCGAACACGCCGAAGCCGGCCAGCACGCGAAGCAGGCGGCAGAGCGTGTCCGCATGCGCGCCGACTTCACGGGCCAGCTCGTCACGATCCTTCGGGCCACTTGCCAGCGCGTCGGCCACGCCCAGCTCTGCCGCGACCTGCATGGCTCGTGACACGACGAAACCCATCGCGAGGGCTCGCACAGCCTCCAGCTGGGCTTTGCCTTGATCTGCGCCGCTCATCGCTCGAATCCTCTGCTGCGCGCGTCGAATGCCTGTCGCGTCCCGCTTTCATCGACGGCCTCGACCTGAACCATCGCATCGAACGTCGCTTGCCCGCCGGAGAAATCGAAGAGGTCGACCGCGGCGTCCGGCAGCACCGGCGCGCCGCCGGTCAGCGAGTTGAGCCCGGGCCAGCCATCACGTATCCACACCGTGCCAGTCGGGATGCGATCGGTGACATGCGCACGCGCTCGCATCTCTCCACGCGGGTTGAAGATGCGGATCGCCGCGCCGTGTTCGAGTTTGCGCGCCGACGCATCGTCCGGTGAGATCCAGAGCGCGGGCTCGATCTCGCGCCTCGCGAGCGTCGGCAACTCGCGGCCATTGTTATAGAACGCGTGGAAGTGCGTCATCGTGCGGCCCTGCGTGAGTGCGAGCGGGAAGTCTCCGTCGCGCTTGTTCGCCCTGGCGTCATGCACGGGCAACGGCGGCAGTCCGAGGCGTTCAGCCTGCTCGGAACGGAACTCGATCTTGCGCGAGGGCGTGGCGAACTCGAGCGTCGGGTTCGCAACGTGCGATATGTTGAGCGCACCGATGCCGCCCTGCGCTCGCAGCGACGCTACGGTCGCGTGCCCGGTGCAAGGATGATCGAGGATGGCGTTGATCATCGCCTGCTCGGAGGCCCATGGATGGAAGCCGCCGAGGTGCAGTCGTTCCGCCAGCTCCTTGACGATCCTGTACAGGGAGCGCGTTTCGCCCGGTGGCTCTAGCGCCGGCTCCATGAGGTAAAGATGCGTGTGCGTCATCTTGCATCCCAGCTCCTCCAGCCATGCGGTCGACGGCAGAACGACATCGGCGAAGCGCCGCGCCGTCTGGTTGAGGAAGAGGTCGTAGCTCACGATTAGCGACGCGCGCTCGAGTCCCCGCGCCGCGGCCGAGGCGTCGGCGTACGAGGAGAGCATGTTCGTGCCCATCAGCAGGAGCGTGCGGATGCGTCCGTCGCGCAAGCCATCCGTGAGCAGCGACATCTGATTCGGCAGCGCCGGAGTGCGCCGTCTTTCGCGCGCTCGGATGTCGCCAAGGCCTCGTCCGTGTGCCGCGCTTCCGTGGCGGGGACCGAAACCGCCGCCCCGAATGCCGACGTTCCCGGTGAGTCCTGGCAAACAGGAAATCGCGCGCGCGGCCTGCCACCCGTTCGCGCCTTTGTGCATCGAGCTGCCGCCAAGCAGGATCATCGCCGGCCGGGTATCGGCGTAGAGACGCGCGAGAGCGACGATACGCTCCGATTCGATGCCGGTAATGTCCGCGGCCCAATCCGGCGAGAACGGACGCACATGCTTGGCGAGCTCATCGAATCCGATGGTGTGCTGCGCGACGAACGCGGCATCGTAGAGACTCTCGGCGCAGATCACGTGCATCAGCGCGAGCGCCAGCGCGGCGTCGGTGCCCGGGCGGATGATGAGCACCTCGTCCGACTTAGCGGCAGCTTCGGTCTTGCGCACGTCGATCGTGACGAGCTGCGCGCCGCGGCGCTGCGCCGCGAGCAGGTGCGGCGCGGTGTTGGGCTGGCTGGTGAGATTCGCCGCCCACAGGATGATGAGCTGCGCGTGCTCGCCCATGTCCTCCTTGGTGTTGGTCTCCAGCATACCGGTGAGACCCAGGCCGAACGCACCCAGGCCCCAGCAGATCATCGTCGGGCTGAAGAACTGGCTGCCGTGGAAATTGGCGAAGCGCGCGAGAAGCTGCGCGCCGATGCGCGTGCCGTAGCTCGTCGTGAACTGTCCATGGCCCGGCCAGATCGCAGTCGCTTCCGGTGGCGATCCCGCGACGCCGGCGACGATGCGATCGAGGGCCTCGTCCCAGGTCGCGCGGCGGAACTCGTCGCTGCGCCGGTCGCGGACCAGCGGATGCAGCAGACGAGCCGGGTTGCCGATGATTTCTCGCGACGCCTGTCCGCGGATGCACAGGAATCCGCGGCTGTCCGGATTGTCGTCG
>DATKJP010000175.1:0-8086 GCA_035543635.1 Casimicrobiaceae bacterium | reverse complement strand
GCAGATGGACGTGACGCTCACGATCCGTCGCAAGGATGGCTCGACACAGAAGGTTCCCATGCTGCTGCGCATCGACACACCGATCGAAGTCGACTACTACCTGCACGGCGGCATCTTGCCGTTCGTGCTGCGCGAGCTCCTCGCGGCCTGACCGGTTCCCCTCCCCGCCCGCGGGGAGGGTCGCGGTGGGGCGAGAAGAAGGGACCGGCGTTGCACCGAGCGATCCCGCTGTTTCTCCTCGCCGGGCTTTGTCTCTCGTCGCTGGATGCGACGGCGAAATATCTCGTCCGCGATCACGCGCTGTTCCTTGTCGTCTGGGCGCGGTATGCCGGGCAGATGGTGGTAGTAACGCCGTTCGCCTGGCAGCGCACCGGCACGGAATTCTGGCGCACGCGCCGCCCATGGATGCAGTTGCTGCGCTCGGCGTTCCTGCTCATCGCGACCTTCTGCTTCTTCGGAGGTTTGCGCTATCTGCCGCTCGCCGAAGCCTCCGCGATCATGTTCCTCACGCCGGTGCTGGTGGTGCTTCTCTCCGGGCCGCTCCTCGGCGAGCGGCCGAACCGTGCGCGCTGGATCTCGGTCATCACCGGCTTCATCGGCATCGTCATCCTCGTCCGTCCCGGGTCGGCGATCTTTCATCCCGCGGCACTGCTCGTCCTCGTCGCGGCATTCTGCAATGCGCTGTTCTATGTCACGACGCGCAAGCTGGTCGATGAGAATGCGTACACGACGCTCTTCTACAGCGCACTCGTCGGGACGGTCGGGCTGTCCCTCGTGCTCCCGTGGGAAATCGGCGACACAACGGCGGGCTTGCGCGAAGCGATGCAGTTCCTCTTGCTCGGCGTTCTCGCCGGGCTCGGACACTGGCTGGTGATCGGGGCTTATCGGCTTGCGCCGGCATCGCTGCTGACGCCGCTAGCCTATCTTCAGATCATCTGGGCGACGAGCTACGGCTACGTGCTCTTCGGCCAGCTCCCCGATCGCTGGTCAGCGCTGGGCATGGCAATCGTTGTCGCCAGCGGTCTCTGGCTCGCGCTACAGGAGAGACGCTCGAGCGCTCGCCACGCACATGACGGGAATTAAGCGTTCCGGACCTGCGCCTGTCGCGCGATCCAGCGCGTAAGCGGCCGCCACTGCTCCCAGTCCTGCTCCGCGCGCGAGCGCGGCAGATCGAACACCGTCAATCCGTCTCGAGCGCAATACACGTAGACCTGCGTCTGACGCAGGTGCGCGACGAGCGGAAACTCGAACGCCTTCAGAAACTCTTCCAGTTCGCCGGCGCTGTTGGTGCGGCTGTCGACTCGCATCGCGACGAGTCCGATCGCGATCTCGCCCTTTTTCACCGCCTTGTACTCCCCGATCTGGTCGAGGAAGTGCTGGGTCGCGGCCATGTCGAAGGCGCTGGGCGCGGCGGGCACGAGCAGGATATCGGCGCGATGCATCGCGTCGCGCAGGCTCTCGCCGTGCAGGCCCGCCGGCGTATCCATGATGAGCCAGTGCGGATTGCGCTCCTTGATGTCGTCCCGGCCGTGGTTCGGCGTCCAGCCGGCAATCGGCGGGAACAGCGGCGGCCGCCGCGCGATCCATTCGGTCGCCGCGCGCAAGGGATCGAAGTCGGCGAGCACGACGCGCTGTTTGCGCGTTGCGAGCCATCCCGCGACGTTGGTCGCGAGCGTCGTCTTGCCGCTTCCGCCCTTCGGATTCGCCACGAGGATCGTTTGCATCGGAAGCCCCTCCCCCTTCGAGGCGCTCATTGTAGGGCCTAATCATCCCGGCCACGCGCGAGCGAAGCCGCGGCTACAAGTCTCCAAGTACGGCGAGGAATGCCTCGAGCGAGGCTGCGCCCAGCCGCTTGCTGCGCTCCCCGTTCCAGCCAACCTCCGAGTCGGGCAGATCGGCGTTGTCCTTGAACGGCATCTCCAGCGTCAGGGCCAGGCAACCGAAGGTCTGACCCGCGTACTTCGACGCGAGCGTCAGGTTCACCTTGGTTTCCTTCTCGTCGGGATAGCCGTGCACCTGCTGAAAATCCGGACTCGCCCGGCGAAACGCGTCGCCGAAGGTGCGCTGGAGCGCGTCCTGCTTCGGCGTGAAGCTCGCGAGCCGCTCGCAGCCGTCGACGAAGACGTACGGAAGCGCCTCGTCACCGTGAACGTCGAGCAGAGCGTCGACACCGCTCGCGTGCATTGCGGCGCGTACGTGAAAGACTTCGGGACTGCGCTCCTGGGTCGGCGTCATCCACTCGCGGTTGAGATTCGCGCCGGCCGCATTGGTGCGGAGATTCCCGCGCACGCTGCCGTCGGGATTCATGTTCGGCACGACGTGCAGCACGGCGCGCGTGAGGAGGGTCCGCGCGACCGGATCGGCGGCGTCGAGCAGCCGCTCGAGCATTCCCTCGACGAACCACTCGGCCATCGTCTCGCCGGGATGCTGACGCGCGATGATCCACAGCGAACGCTTGCCTGCGCTCGGCTCGCCTACGGTCACGGAATCGAGGTCGCGCCCGTCGACTGTCGCGCCCAGGCGCCGCACCCGCGCGAGCGGCGAGCCTTCCGCTCGCCCGAGCAACCCCAGATGCCGTTCCCACGAGTACGGCTCGAAGTAGGCGTAGTAGACCGAGTCGCGCTCGGGCGCGTGCTCGACCGCCAGCTCCGTGCCGTCGAACGCGGTGTCGACACGAAACCAGCGCTGCCGATCGTAGGATGCCACCACACGGTAGTTGCGCCAGCCATCGACATAGGTGCATGCCGATGCGTTGATGAAACGAATGCGACAATGTGCGCCGCGCGCGCCTTGCAACCGGAAATGAAACCACTGTCGGAATTCCGCGTGCGAATCGGACCGAATGGCCACGCGGATGTCGTCCGCTCGATCGGCCGCGATCAATTCGATCGCACCTGAGTCGAACTCGCTGCTGATGTGAAGCTGTTGCGTCATGAATGCTCTATCCTTCGTGGGCCGCGAGCGGCGGCCGGTATGCTACCATCGACGCTCCTCGAGCGGAGCGCTTTCGGAACATGGAAACTGCATCGATCACCCTCACGCGACCGCCCGCGTCGCGCGCGGCGCAGCGCGCCGAGTTCGAGGCGAACAAGCTGCGCAAGCGGCTGCGGCGGCTCGTCGGCCAGGCGATTGCCGACTTTGGGATGATCGGGGAAGGCGATCGCGTCATGGTCTGCCTTTCCGGAGGCAAGGACAGCTACGGGCTGCTCGATATCCTGCTGTCGCTCAAGGATCGTGCGCCACTCTCCTTCGAGGTCATCGCCGTCAATCTCGACCAGAAGCAGCCGGGGTTTCCGGCCGAGGTGTTGCCGACCTATCTCTCGGAACGCGGCGTGCCGTTCCGCATCGAAGAGCAGGACACCTATAGCGTGGTGAAGCGCGTCATCCCCGACGGCAAGACGATGTGCTCCTTGTGCTCGCGGCTGCGCCGCGGCGTGCTTTACCGCGTTGCGAGCGAGATCGGTGCGACGAAAATCGCGCTCGGCCATCACCGCGACGACATCCTGGCGACCTTCTTCCTGAATCTCTTCTTCGGCGCGAAGCTGAAGGCGATGTCGCCCAAGCTCGTCTCGGACGACGGGCGGCACGTGGTGATCCGTCCGCTCGCCTATGTGCGCGAGCGCGACCTCGCGCGCTACGCGGAGGCGATGGCCTTCCCGATCATTCCCTGCACGCTGTGCGGCTCGCAGGAGAACCTGCAGCGCAAGCAGGTGACCGCGATGCTGCAGGAATGGGAGAAGAAGCATCCCGGACGCCTTGAGTCCATCTTCAATGCGCTCGGGGACGTCGTGCCCACGCATCTTTTCGATCGGCGGCTCCGCGATTTCGCCACGCTGCGCATCCCGGGTGCGCCGGTGCCGGACGGCGATACCGCATTCGACGATTGATGCCTAGCGTAGGGGTCATGCGCTGGCGCGCGTTGCTCGCGCTGTTCGTCTGCGTCCTCGCGACTGCATGGGCGGCTGCACTATCGGTCGACGCGCTTACTGGACAAGCGCTTCTGGCAGCGCTGCGCCAGGGCGGGCTGATCATCTACTTCCGCCACACCTCGACCGACTTTGGCCAGAACGATGACCAGATGACCGGCTACGAGGACTGCGCGCGGCAGCGCAATCTCACCGATCAAGGTCGCGAAGAGGCGCGACAGATCGGCGCGGCAATCCAGCGCCTGCATCTGCTGATCGGCGATGTTCTCGCGAGTCCGTTTTGCCGCACGATGGAAACCGCTCGACTGATGTTCGGCCGCGCACAGGCGACCGACGCGGTTCGTGGCGGCCCGGCGCGACCCGATTCTCCGGATCGTTATGCAGACTTGCGCAAGCTGCTCTCCACATCACCACAAGCCGGTACCGATCTCGTCATCGCCAGCCACGGGAATCCGTTCGCGGCGGTCGCCGGCACGCCGTATCTCGCCGAGGGAGAAGCGGCGGTGATCCGGCCGCTCGGCGCGGAAGGCTTTCGCGTCGTGGCGCGGATACCGAAGAACGGCTGGGACGAGCTGGCCTCGCAGCGCTGACGCGTCAGCGCACCGTATCCTTGCTCTGCCCGAAGAGAACCTTTCTCTCCGCTTCGGTTTGCGTCGCCGCCGGCGCGGGATTGATTTCCTTCGCCTTCGCGTAGGCGCGCACGGTCGCCGGACGCGCCTTGATCGCGTCGAGCCAGCGTTTGAGGTTCGGGAAGTCGTCGATGTTCTGCTGCTGGCGCTCGGGCCGGACCCATGGATAGCTCGCGATGTCTGCGATCGAGTATTCGCCGACGATGAATTCCCGATCGGCCAGCTGCTTGTTCAGAACGGCATACAAGCGCCCCGTCTCCCGCACGTAGCGATCGATCGCGTACGGAATCTTCTCCGGTGCGTAGAGCCCGAAGTGATGATTTTGCCCGGCCATCGGACCGAGGTTGGCCATCTGCCAGAACAGCCATTGGATGCAGTCGAGCCTTGCGCGGAACTCCTTCGGGATGAAGCGTCCGATCTTGTCGGCGAGATAAAGCAGAATCGCGCCCGACTCGAACATCGCGATCGGCGCGCCGCCATCCTTGGGTGATCGGTCGACGATCGCCGGGATGCGGTTGTTGGGCGAAATTTTCAGAAACTCCGAATGGAACTGCTCGCCCTTGCCGATGTTCACCGGATGGATCGTGTACGGCAGCTGCGCTTCCTCCAGGAACATCGTGATCTTGTGACCGTTGGGCGTGGTCCAGTAATAAAGGTCGATCATGGGCTTGAACTCGTCGTAGTTGTGAGTCGTTAGTGACTCATTCGGGAACGCCGGCCTTGCGCAATCCGGCGATGAGATGTTCTTCGGTCTGCTGCACCCAGGTCGAGTGGGTCGACCATTGCTTGGCTTTGAAGCGTGCGATGGTGAATTCGGGGACGTACCGCATCAGCTCGTCCTTCGCTGCGGTTGCTCGCACCATGTCTCCCACCTGTGCATAGGCAGCCGCGAGATTGAGGTAGTTCCAGTAGGTGTCGAAGGCGGCCGCCGAACGCTCGCCGTGCATGATGGCCTCCCGATAGTTTCCCAGGTGCAGATGAGCGTCGCAGTTCACGATGTCGAGGTCGAAATCGGTCCGCGCCAGCATCGCGTTGCGCGCTTCGACGAGCGCCAGGGCCTCGGCGGCGCGGCCCGCGTAGATGTACGCAAAGCCGCGCAGAAAGAAGAAGTGGCCCGGATCGAGCGTCTGCGCGCGGTCGTTGGCGGCGAGCGTGGCCTCGAAGCGCGACTGAAACTGTAGCGCCGCAGTGCGCGCATCCCAGGCCATGGGATCCTGAGGGTCGAGTTCAACTGCCCGCGCTGAATCGTGGTCCATCTCGGCGATCAGCTTCGCGCGGTCGGCCTTATAGTCAGCGACGAATTCGCTGAAACCGACGAAGGCACGACCCCGCCACGCGGCCGCGAGCGTCGGATCGCGCTCGATGGCCTGGTCGTACAGTATCCGCGCCTCGCGCAAGGCCGCGAGGTCCTCACCGGTTGTCATGAGCGCGAGTGCCTGAGCCCGATCGACGAGCTCCCGGGCTGTGGCGTTCGGCGGCAGGGGCGCAGAAGAGCGCCGGAACTCGGCGTTTTCGAACTGCTCACGGATCGCATACTTCAATCGGACGACGAGCTGCTCCTGCACCGACGTGAGACTAGCGCGGGCAACCGCGCGGCGGTCGCTTCCCATCTGCCTCTCAAGGACGGTGTCGACCAGTCGCGTGATGATGACGGCATCCTCGCCCGAGGCGCGAATGTCCCCTTCCACGAGATAACGAGCCTTACCACGGTAGTTGGCGAACGCGGTGTCGGCTCGATCGCGAGATGCATCGATGGGTATTACATGCACATCGCGCATCGTGTCCGCGAGGCTGCGCGCGAGATCGTCCGAGAGTGCACCCGCCAGGGAACGTAACTCGACGTCGTCAACGGGCGCACGGAATGGAACGACCACGATCGATCGAGGCGGCGGCTCGGCGGCGGCCGAGCTCACACTCGGCGCGGACGATCGATCGATATGCGTCCCCGCAACTCGGAAAATCCGAATCGGCCGGCTGATATTCTTGACCCGCTGCTCGCCGGCGTCGATGAACTCGACCCCCAGATCCTCGCGCACCTGTTCCAGCACGGCCGAAGCAACGCAGATGCCGCCCGGCTCCGCGAGCGTCTCGAGGCGCTGCGCGACGTTGACGCCGTCGCCGATGATGTCGTCGCCGTCGACGATGATGTCGCCCAGATTGATTCCAGCCCGCAGCTCGATTCGCTTATCGGGCGCGATCTCGAGATTACGCGCAGCCATTTGCTGCTGCACCTCGATCGCGCAGCGCATCGCGGAAGTAGCGCTCGGGAACTCGAGCAGCATCCCGTCGCCGCTCGTGTGCACGATGCGCCCGCCATGCTCGGCGATCTTGGGGTCGAAGAGCTTCTCGCGCAGCTCACGGAGCCGCGCGTGCGTGCCTGCCTCGTCGCGCTCCATGAGCCGCGAGTAGCCGACCACATCGGCCATCACTACAGCAACGAGCTTCCGGGTGACTGGCATCGAAAGCGCTCTCTCGCTGCACCAACACTATTGCATGAAACCATGGAACCGGTTCAGAACGTTCCCGGATACGCACCGCCGTCGATGAGCACATTCTGTCCGGCAATGTAACCGGCGTGCACGCTGCACAGAAACGCGCATACGGCGCCGAATTCCTGCGGGGTTCCGAAGCGACCGCTCGGGTTCGCTTGCTGCGCCACGCGCACGAACTCATCGAGCGGCTTGCTGGCCGCCTTTGCGCGCAGGACGTTGTTGCTGCGCAGGCGTTCGGTGTCGAACGGTCCTGGAAGCAGATTGTTGATCGTCACGCCGTGACGCGCGACCTTGCGAGCGAGCCCGGCCACGAATCCGGTCAGCCCGCTGCGCGCGCCGTTGGACAACCCGAGCACGTCGATCGGTGACTTGACCGCGGACGAGGTGATGTTGACGATACGGCCGAAGCCGCGTCCGATCATCCCGTCGATGGTCGCCTTGATCAGCTCGATAGGCGTCAGCATGTTGGCATCGATGGCGCGCAACCAGGCTTCGCGGTCCCATTCGCGGAAATCGCCCGGAGGAGGCCCGCCCGCGTTATTGACGAGGATGTCCGGTTGCGGGCATGCGCTCAGGGCGCGCTCTCTGCCCTGCGGCGTCGTGATGTCACAGGCGACCCACTGCACGCGGCTGCCGGTGCCCGCGCCGATCTCGTCGGCGGCTTGCCGCAGCGTGCTTTCGGTACGCGCGCAGATCGTCACCTGGACGCCCTCGCGCGCGAGCGCTTCCGCGCAACCGCGCCCGAGGCCCTTGCTGGCGGCGCAAACGAGCGCGCTCTTTCCTGCGATGCCGAGATCCACGACTGCCTCCGCTATTCGGCGCCGACCGCGACGCCGCGCAGCGGCGTGCTCCGCCTCACTTGCAGCACCGTGCCGATGGCGAGGAACAGGCACAGCGCGATGACCCCGAAAGCAAGTCGCGGCAGATCGTGATCGATCAGTGCGCCGACCGCGACCGGCCCGATGGTCGCCCCAAGATCGAGACCCGAGTACACGAAGCCGTACACTCGTCCCGAGGCGCCAGATGGTGTCGCCGCTCG
>DATKJP010000174.1:0-6958 GCA_035543635.1 Casimicrobiaceae bacterium | reverse complement strand
GGGGCGGATATGGGCGCGGCGTTCGGCAGCGGCGCCTCGGGCAGTCTCTTTGGTGCATCCGGGTCGGCGAACTTCCTTTCGCGCACCACGGCCGTGCTGGCGACCGTCTTCTTCCTGACGAGCGTCGGCCTCACTTATTTCGCCTCGCTTCACGGCAAGCCGCAAGGCGTGATGGATCGTGCGGTGCCGGAAAAGGTGGCGCCGGCACCGGCGCCCGCACCCAAGGCCTCGGACGTCCCGCAGCCGGCGCCCGCCCCGGCAGCGCCCGCACCGTCGTCGAGCGAGGTGCCGAAGTAGCGCAGGTTCGAAGGTCGGGAATCGGGAAACCAGACCGGGAATGGAGTAACACCCGCGGCGTGACGCGAAGGATCGGCGTACCGCGCGAAGCGAACGATGTAGACTGATGGCGGAATTGAGGTCGCGCCGGGTACCGCTGCAGGCGCTGCGAACGCGGCGGTCGTCCGTTCCCTGATCCTGGTTCCGAAAAATGCCGACGTGGTGGAATTGGTAGACACGCTGTCTTGAGGGGGCAGTGGCGAAAGCCGTGTGAGTTCGAGTCTCACCGTCGGCACCAGTGGTTCCAGGCGTTAAAATCGGGGTTTGACGTCGAGCGTGTCGCCGCCCGAAAGCTCGAGCGGTGCTGCGCCGGCGATCGGATTTCCGAATGCGCGGCCCGCACCGAACGCGGTCCGCGTCTTCCGGGGCGACGGCCATGCTCGAACAGTACTTTCCCATCCTCCTTTTCATCCTCTTCGGTCTGGGTCTGGGCGCGCTGCTGCTCGGCGTCGGCGCGTTCGTCGCGCCCAATCGCCCCGATCCGGAAAAGCTCTCTCCCTACGAGTGCGGCTTCGAGGCGTTCGAGGACGCGCGGATGAAATTCGACGTCCGCTATTACCTGATCGCCATCCTGTTCATCCTGTTCGATCTCGAGATCGCATTCCTGTTTCCGTGGGCGGTCGTGCTACCGGACATCGGGTTCTTCGGCTTCGCGTCGATGATGGTGTTTCTTGCAATCCTCGTCGTCGGCTTCATCTACGAATGGAAGAAGGGCGCTTTGGAGTGGGAATGATGTCAATCACCCATAACAAGGCGGTGGTATTGGCGTTGACAGAAGTGACGGACTTGCCCGCGTGCGCAGTGACAGCGACGGCCATTCGCAACGACTGTGGAGCATGGCATGGCTATTGAAGGCGTGCTCGAAAAAGGCTTTGTCACGACGTCGCTCGACAGTCTGATCAACTGGGCGCGCAACGGCTCGATGTGGCCGATGACGTTCGGCCTCGCGTGCTGCGCGGTCGAGATGATGCATGCCGGCGCCGCGCGCTACGACCTCGACCGCTTCGGTGTCGTATTCCGGCCGAGCCCGCGTCAATCGGACGTGATGATCGTCGCCGGAACGCTGTGCAACAAGATGGCGCCGGCCCTGCGCAAGGTCTACGACCAGATGGCGGAGCCGCGCTGGGTCATCTCGATGGGCTCGTGCGCAAACGGCGGCGGCTACTACCACTATTCGTATTCGGTCGTGCGGGGTTGCGATCGTATCGTTCCGGTCGACATCTACGTTCCTGGATGCCCGCCGACCTCCGAAGCGCTCCTCTACGGCATCCTCCAGCTTCAGAACAAGATCTGGCGGACCAACACGATCGCGCGCTGATGGGCAGTCCAGTCGACACGCTCGCCGCGGCGCTCACGACCGCGTTCGGCGACAAGCTCAAGAGCACCGCCACGGCGCTCGGTGAGGCCACCATCGCCGTAGATGCCGACGATTACCTCGATGTGATGCGCGCGCTGCGCGACCGGCCCGAGCTCGCGTTCGAGCAGCTGATCGATCTCTGCGGCGTCGACTACTCGCGGCTCGGCAACCGGCTTAACGACGGTCCCCGCTTCGCGGTGGTCGCGCATCTCCTGTCCCTCGCGCACAACCGGCGCCTCCGTGTGAGGACATTTGCGAAGGATGACGATTTTCCGGTGATCGCCAGCGTCCTCGACGTCTGGCCGTCGGCAAACTGGTTCGAACGCGAGGCATTCGACCTCTACGGCATTGTCTTCGAGGGCCATCCTGATCTGCGCCGCCTGCTGACCGACTATGGCTTCGTGGGCTACCCGTTCCGGAAGGATTTTCCTTTGTCGGGGAACGTCGAGATGCGCTACGACCCCGAGCAGGCGCGGGTCATCTACCAGCCGGTGTCGATCGAGCCCCGCGAGGTGACGCCGCGGGTCGTGCGGGAAGCGAACTACGGGTTGGATGAATGATCCGCGCAACTTCTATCGCCGCCGCTGACACGCCTTTCGTGAATGAAAAGCGCGACGCCGACGTCGGCGGGCTGAATTTGAGCGTTCGCCGTTACGTGGCTCGCGCCACTCGCCTTAACTGGCTCGGCAAGTTAGCGGACGCCGAAGTTCATGGTGTAGTTCCCTTCGAACATGCGACGAAGGCGAGTCGAGCGGTGGTGCTGCGTGGCTGAGATACGCAACTACACCATGAACTTCGGTCCCCAGCATCCGGCGGCGCACGGGGTGCTGCGGCTGGTACTCGAGCTCGACGGTGAGGTGATCGAGCGCGCGGATCCGCACATCGGCCTTCTGCATCGCGCGACCGAGAAGCTCGCCGAGTATAAGACCTGGATCCAGTCGCTGCCGTACATGGATCGCCTCGACTACGTGTCGATGATGTGCATGGAGCATGCGTATTGCCTTGCGATGGAGCGTCTGCTCGGCGTCGACGTGCCGATACGCGCGCAGTACATCCGCGTGATGTTCGACGAGATCACGCGGATCCTCAACCATCTGCTGTGGCTCGGAGCGCACGCGCTCGACGTCGGCGCGATGACTCCGTTCCTCTATTGCTTCCGCGAGCGCGAGGATCTGTTCGACGTGTACGAAGCGGTGTCCGGCGCGCGCATGCACGCCGCTTACTACCGGCCGGGCGGCGTCTACCGCGATCTGCCGGCCCGGATGCCGCAGTACACGGTGACCCATCGCCGAAACGCGCGCGATATCGAACGCCTGAACGCCAACCGGCAGGGTTCCGTGCTCGACTTCATCGAGGACTTCGCGAGGCGCTTTCCGGCGAACGTCGATACCTACGAAACGCTGCTGACCGACAACCGGATCTGGAAGCAGCGCACGGTGAACATCGGCGTCGTCGCGCCCGAGCGCGCGATCGCGCTCGGCTTCACCGGCCCGATGTTGCGCGGCTCCGGCGTCCCGTGGGATTTGCGCAAGAAGCAGCCGTACGCCGTCTACGACAAGATGGAATTCGACATTCCGGTTGGCGTCAACGGCGACTGCTACGACCGCTATCTCGTTCGCGTGGAGGAAATGCGCCAGGCGAATCGCATCGTCCTCCAGTGCATCGACTGGCTTCGCGCCAATCCGGGACCGGTGATCACCGACAATCACAAGGTCGCGCCGCCGTCGCGCGAGGCGATGAAGGAGAACATGGAAGAGCTGATTCATCACTTCAAGCTCTTTACCGAAGGCATGCACGTGCCGGCCGGCGAGGCCTACGCGGCGGTCGAGCATCCGAAAGGCGAGTTCGGCGTCTACATCATCTCCGACGGCGCCAACAAGCCGTACCGCATCAAGCTGCGCGCCGCCGGCTTCGCGCACCTCTCGGCGCTCGACGAGATGTCGCGCGGGCACATGATCGCCGACGTGGTGGCGATCATCGGCACACAGGACATCGTCTTCGGGGAGATCGACCGGTGATCGAAAAGAGGGTAGTCAACATCGACGAGCTGAAGCTCCAGCACTTCGAGAAAGGGAAAGACTTCCAGTGCGATGCGGTGCGCATCGGACCGCTTCTCGGCGCAAAGAATCTCGGCTATTCGTATGACGTGGTTCCTCCCGGCAAGCGCTCCTGTCCGTTTCACAGCCACCGAGCCGAGGAGGAGATGTTCTTCATCGTTCGCGGCACAGGCACGCTTCGCTACGGCAACGAGACGCGGAAGATTCGCGCGGGAGACGTCATCTGCTGCCCGACCGGCGGCCCGGAGACTGCGCATCAGATCGTCAACGATTCAGACGAAGAGCTGGCCTATGTTTCTGTCAGCACCATGATGCCCGCCGAGGTCTGCGAGTATCCAGACTCGAAGAAAATCGGAGCCTACGGCGATGGCGGCTTGCGGCACATGACGCGCGCGAGTGAGGGCGTCGACTACTGGATAGACGAGATTTAGAGACCGCAAGGATGCTCTCCGCCGAATCCCTGAAACGCATCGACCGCGAGATCGCCAAGTACCCGGCCGACCAGAAGCGCTCGGCGGTGATGGCCGCGCTCGCGGTGGCGCAGGACGAAAAGGGTTGGCTCAGCACCGAGACGATGGATTTCGTGGCCTCGTACTTGAGCATTCCGCCGATCGCAGTATACGAAGTGGCCACTTTCTACGAGATGTACAACACCGAGCCTGTCGGGAAGTACAAGCTCGCGATCTGCACCAATCTTCCGTGCGCGCTGCAGGGGGCGGGCAGGGCCGCCGAGCATCTCAAGAAGAAGCTCGGCATCGGCTTCGACGAGACGACCGCCGACAAGATGTTCACACTCAAGCAGGGCGAGTGCTTCGGCGCCTGCGGCGACGCGCCGGTGGTGCTGGTCAACGACAAGCACATGGCGAGCTGGATGAGCGACGAGAAGATCGACGCGCTGCTCACCGAACTGGCAAACGGCCGCAAGCCATGAACGCGCCGGTCGAATTTCTCGACTACGGGCCCGAGGCCATCATCATGGCCGGGCTGAACGGAACCAACTGGAGCCTCGAGGATTACGTCAAGCGCGGAGGCTACGAAGCGCTGAAGAAGGTGCTCGCCGAGAAAATCCCGCCGCAGACGATCATCGCCGAAGTCAAGAAGTCGGCTTTGCGCGGGCGCGGCGGCGCGGGATTCCCGACGGGACTCAAGTGGAGCTTCATGCCGCAGCAGTATCAGGGTCCGAAATATCTGGTCTGCAATTCGGACGAGGGCGAGCCGGGCACTTTCAAGGATCGCGACATCCTGCGGTACAACCCGCATATCCTGTTCGAAGGCATGGCGATCGCGGCTTACGCGACGGGATGTCAGCGCGGCTACAACTACATACACGGCGAGATCTGGGAAACCTACGAGCGCTGCGAGCAGGCGCTCGACGAAGCGTATCGCGCGGGCTTTCTCGGCGACAACATCTTGGCCAGCGGTTTCAGCTTCCATCTCTATAACCATCACGGCTTCGGCGCGTACATTTGCGGCGAGGAGACCGGGTTGCTCGAGTCGCTCGAAGGCAAGAAAGGCTTCCCGCGCTATAAGCCGCCGTTCCCCGCGAGCTACGGCCTGTACGGCAAGCCAACGACGATCAACAACACCGAGACCTTCGCCGCGGTGCCATGGATCATGACGCACGGCGCGGAAGCGTTTCTCACGCTCGGCCGGCCAAACAACGGCGGCACCAAGATCTTCTCGGTCTCCGGCGACGTCGCGCGTCCCGGCAACTACGAAGTGCGGCTCGGCACGCCGTTCGCGAAGCTGCTCGAAATGGCCGGCGGCATGCGCGACGGACGCAAGCTCAAGGCCTGCATTCCCGGCGGCTCCTCGATGCCGGTTCTGCCGGGCGAGATCATGATGCACACCGACATGGACTACGACTCGATCGCCAAAGCGGGATCGATGCTCGGCTCCGGCGCGGTCATCTGCATGAATGAAACGCGCTGCATGGTGCGCTCGCTGCTGCGCCTTTCGTACTTCTACTACGAGGAATCCTGCGGACAGTGCACGCCGTGCCGCGAGGGAACCGGCTGGCTGTGGCGCGTGGTCGATCGCATCGAGCACGGCAAGGGCAAGAACGAGGACCTCGATCTGCTGGTCAACGTCTCCGACAACATCGCCGGCAGAACGATCTGCGCGCTCGGCGACGCGGCCGCGCTGCCGGTGAAGAGCTTCATCAAGCATTTCCGCGACGAGTTCCAGTACCACATCGACCACAAGAAGTGTCTGGTGCCCGATTACGTATGAGCACGATGGTCAACGTCGAGATCGACGGCCGCGCCGTGCAGGTTCCGAGCGGCAGCACGGTGATGGATGCCGCGCACAAGCTCGACATCTACGTGCCGCATTTCTGCTGGCACAAGAAACTCACCATCGCGGCCAACTGCCGCATGTGCCTCGTCGACGTCGAAAAAGCGCCGAAGCCGCAGCCGGCGTGCGCCACTCCGGTCACCGAAGGCATGAAGGTCCGCACGCATTCCGACGCGGCGGTGAATGCGCAGAAGGGCGTGATGGAGTTCCTGCTCATCAACCATCCGCTTGACTGTCCGATCTGCGATCAGGGCGGAGAGTGCCAGCTGCAGGACCTCGCGGTCGGCTACGGCGCCTCCAGCTCGCGCTACGAGGAGCCGAAGCGCGTCGTGCTCAACAAGAATCTGGGCCCTCTCATCTCAACCGACATGACGCGTTGCATTCACTGCACGCGCTGCGTGCGCTTCGGCCAGGAAATCGCCGGCGTCATGGAGCTTGGCATGATCAACCGCGGCGAGCACGCCGAGATCATCACCTTCGTCGGCAAGACGGTCGACTCGGAGCTTTCCGGCAACGTGATCGATCTGTGCCCCGTCGGCGCGCTTACATCGAAGCCGTTCCGCTATACCGCCCGCACCTGGGAGCTGTCGCGGCGCAAGTCGGTGAGCCCGCACGACGGGCTCGGAAGCAATCTCGTCGTTCAGTCGAAAAACGATCGCGTCATGCGTGTCGTGCCCTTCGAGAACGACGCGATCAACGAGTGCTGGCTCTCCGACAAGGATCGCTTCTCCTACGAAGGGCTCAATGCCGACGACCGTTTGACGAAGCCGATGATCAAGCGCGACGGCGCGTGGCACGAGACCGACTGGCAGACCGCGCTCGAGCATGTCGTGGCCGAGCTCAAGCGCATTCGCGGCGAGCACGGCCCCGAGGCCCTCGGCGCGCTCGTCTCACCGCATGCCACGCTCGAGGA
>DATKJP010000173.1:0-4125 GCA_035543635.1 Casimicrobiaceae bacterium | reverse complement strand
GGCCTGAAGGCGAAGATCTCGCTGCGCGCGTGCGTGGTGTAACCGTTCAGATCGATCAACACGTCAATGCCATCGCCACGAATGCGCCGCGCGATCCTCTCACCCGTCTCCTCATAACAATCCACGTAGTGCTCGAAGGCGGCTTCGATGCGCGTGCGCAAGGGCGAGGACTCGCGCGGTCCGATCGAATAGGCGTGAGTCTCGATGCGTGCCCGGTCGTGACGCTCCCAGACTTCCGCGAGCAGCGAGGAGATCGCGTGCGTTCGGAAATCTGACGATAGGTAGCCGAGGCGCAAGCGAGAGCTGCGCAACGCCGTCGGCGCGGCAAGGGGCAACGCTGGCGCGAGGTCGCGGGCCCACCGCTGCGCAACGTCCAGCTGCGCGGCGGGTGAGAGCGGGACCGATAGCGCGGCAAAAGCGTTGACTGGGTCGTCGCTGCGCTCGTCGAGGCGCGCTGCAATCGAGGCGTGCAGCTCGGGCAGGCCATCCCAGCGGGCGAGATGCGCGCGGCAATAGCCGAGCAGGGACAACACGTACAGCGAGCGATCGCTCGGCGCGATCTCTCCAAGCGTCTCGTCGGCGCGCTCGAACTCGTCGCGATCGATCAGCACGGTAGCGAGATTGCAAAGCGTCGGCGCATTGCGAGAGTCGAGCGCGAGCGCGCGCCGGAAGCTTGCTTCAGCTGCGTCGAGACTCAGCGTTGCGTGCTGGCAGATTCCGAGATCGACCCAGAGCATTGCTTCGCGATCTGGATATCGCCGTACGAACTCGGCGCAGAACGGCAAGGCTTCGACGTATCGCCGCAGAGCGCAGAGCAGATGCCCGACATTCGCCAACGCCTGACGGTGCGCCGGCTCTGCCGCGAGCGCGGCGCGGTAGCTCGCCACTGCCCGCTCGTTTTGCCCGTCGCCACTCAGGGCGAGCCCAAGATTGTTGAGAATGTTCGGATCTCCCGGTGCAATCGCGAGGGCGTGCTCGTAGGCGGCGATCGCCTCGGCGTAGCGTCCCTCTCGGCGGTGCAGATTGCCGACACGGAAGTGCGCGGAAGCCTGTTCCGCCGCTGCCACGCTCACGATGTCCGCGAGGCCCAGGTGTGCAGCTCGCCAGCGATGCGCGTCACAACCGATGCCCAGTCGCGGTGGCGTGGCTGGCGGAACAGTCGAGCGGTTGGATACCAGGGGCTCTCGTCGCGTCCGAGCTGCCAGCGCCAATCTGGCGCGAACGGCAGCAGAATCCAGACCGGCTTCGCCAGAGCCCCGGCTAGATGCGCGATCGCCGTGTCGACGCTGATGACGAGGTCCAGCTCGGCGACGAACGCGGCCGTGTCGGAGAGCGTCGACCCGGACGCGAGCGGTGCGACAGCTTCCGCGCCGAGCGTGAGCGCGAGCTGGTCGGCGCGTTCTCCCTGCTGCAGCGAGAACCAGGCGATGTTGTTCACGTCGAGTAGTGGCCGCAGCTCGCCGAGCGCGATCGAACGGTTCCGATCGTTGCCGTGGCCAGGGTTGCCGGACCAGACGAGGCCAGCGCGCAGCGGCGCGCGCGATCGCGCGAGCTTTTCACGTGCGGCCTCGCGCCTGCCTTCCGGAATCGTGATGTAAGGCACGCACGCCGGAATCGATTCCGCGCGCGTCCCAACCAGCCGCGGCAGCGAAAGCAGCGGTGCGTGCCAGTCGTAATGCGGCAGCTGCTCTGCTTCGCGCACCACCTGCGACACTCCGGGCACCGCCTCCAGCAATGGCGCGAGAGACTCCGAGCATCGGATGACGCAGCGCGCGCCCTGCGCCGCCAGTGTCGACGCGTAACGCGCAAACTGCAGCGCGTCGCCCAGCCCCTGCTCGGGATAAAGCAGAAGCGTCTTGCCGGCGAGCGCTTCGCCCTCCCACCGCGCTCCCGGACAAGGATGGCGGTACTTTCCCAGCTCGGGTAGATCGAGTCTCGCGTCGTACTCGCGCCAACCTTCATCGAATTGACGATCGAGCAGGAGAGCGAGCGCAAGGTTCCAGCGAGCGTGCGCGAAGTCCGGCTTCAGAGCGAGCGCGCGCCGGAAGGCGTCGATCGCAGCGCCGATTTCGTTACTTGCCTGTAGGGCAAGGCCGAGATTGTTCCAGGCCACGGCGTGATCGGGCTTGAGCCCGAGCGCTACGCGATATTCCGCGACCGCGTCGCCCTCGCGATCCGCGGCGAGGAGAGCGAGCCCGAAGTTGTTGTGGAATTCAGGTTCGTCCGGACGAAGCGCTGACGCGCGCTCGAGCAGCGGAAGCGCTTCGCCGAGGCTGCCGCGCTGGTAGTAGTTCACGCCGAGGAAATGCAGCGCCACCGGATTGTCGGGCTCCGCAAGAAGTACCTCGCAATAGATCGGTGCAGCGGCGTCCGCGTACCCCTGCTGATGCAACGCGACTGCCGCTTCGAGGCGCTGCGCAAGACCCGCGCTGGTGCCCGCGGCCGACCCGTGACAGTGCTTGTAGCGCTTGCCGCTGCCGCAGGGGCAGGGATCGTTGCGCCCGGCGGGAGGCGCGAGCGCTTCGTTGCTCGCGGCAAGCGCGAGCCCGGCTTTCGCTTCGCGATTGTCCGGCATTTCCTCGAGGATGCGACGAAAGATCGCACCCGCGGGCTGCCACTGACCGAGTGCGAGGCAATTGCGACCGAGGCTCATCAGCTGCGGCGAGCGGGCGATCGCAGGCGCGAAGCCGGTCACGAGATCAGTCAGTTCCTTCTGAGACACGACCCGGCAGAAGTTGAATAGCCCATGAAAGCCAAACGGCTTGCCGATCGGGTACGCGACCTCGAAGGCAAAGTCGTCGGCGAGTTGTTCCGTGGCGAAGACGATGCCGTGCTCCCGCTCGAGCAGCGTCCGGAACTTTCGGCAGATCGTCTCGTCCTCTGCTCCGTCGATCTCTACGCGAGGATCCTGCAGCGCGTTGAGCAACTTGCGCGAACGCAGCGAGAAGCCTCCATTGCCCACACGGTAGGCATCGTCATGCCAGAACCACTTGGCACCGATGTAATCACAAGCGAGAAACTCGTCTTTCCATGCCTCAGGGTTGATCACGTAGCCGTCCCATTGGATCAGCAGCACGTGCGCCGTCTCGACGTGAGCGAGCAGCGACTTCAATACGAATTCGGAATATTCGGCACGGGATGTGAGAGGCGCGATGGTGCGTACTTCCACCTCCGGCGCTACGAGCGGGCGATCGCTCAGCATGAGCACGCGCGCAAAGCGGATGCCCGCGGCGGACAGCCGCAGTGCGCGCAAGGCGAGCAGTGGATTCGCGGTGTCGATGCAGCACAACGTGACCGACGGAAGCTCAAGCATCGGCGGTCTTGGGGATCGCGTCGCCCGAAGCGGTAGCTGCTGCGGTCGCCGGCGCAGGCCGGGTGAGCTCGTTCCAGAGCAGGAGGCCGAGGCAGATAAGAAGCGGCCCGAGAGGCAACGAGGCGCGGCTTATCTCGGCTGAGTCGCCGATCCATGCGGCGACCACGGGATACGAAAATACGACGAAAAGGAACACGACGCCCGCCGCAGCAATCATCGCCAGCGGCGCGAGCGGCCGCCGAATCAGGTACCGCGCACCTAGGATCGCGAGCGCGATCGTTCCGTACCAGAGCAGATGCCAGTTGTCGAAGAAGAACAGACCATCGACCAGCGATCGCCACGATGGTGCGACGTCGAGACCAAGATGGCGGCCCAGGATCGCCGCGTCCCATCGCCCGAGCGCGAGCAGGATCACGGTCCCGGCGCCAAGAGCAGCGCCGAGAATTTTCATACCGCGCTCCGGCAACAGCGCCACGACAATCCCGGGTAAAAGGGTGACGGCCCAGAACGCGCCGGAACTCTTAATGAGCGGGCAGCAGAGAGCGAGGATGACCGCGACGCAAGCATCACCCGTTTTTCGATGCAGGCTCCACCGATAGAGCGCAAGCGCGGCGAGCGCATATAGGCTCGCCAGCAGCAAATCGGGATAACCGGCGAGCGCCACCTGCACGTCGAGCAGCGGCAGCGAGACGGTGAGCCAGACGCCGACGAGCGCAGCAAACGTTCCTGACCCGTCCTCGCGCAGTGATCCATAAATCGCGAGCGCCAGCGCGATCAGCATCAGGAGCCACGGCCAGTTCATGGCCGAATCG
>DATKJP010000172.1:0-13899 GCA_035543635.1 Casimicrobiaceae bacterium | reverse complement strand
GACGTAGGGATGATCGGGCGCGCACTGCAGAGCGATGTCGAGCGCGACTGCGATGCCGAGCTTGCGCGCCCTCGCGACGAGGCGCTTGAAGTCGCGCAAGCTTCCAAGGTCGGGATGGATCGCCTTGTGCCCGCCCTCCTTCGCTCCGATCGCCCATGGGCTCCCCGGATCGTTGGCGCCGGCGACGAGCGCGTTGTTTCTTCCCTTCCGCTTCACCCGGCCGATCGGATGAATCGGCGGCAGGTACAGAATGTCGAAGCCCATCGCGGAGAGACGTGGAAGCTGCGCTTCGCAGTCGGCGAAGGTCCCATGTCGCTTCTGATCCTTCGCGGTCGACCGCGGGAAAAGCTCGTACCAGGCGCTGTAGCGTGCGCGCTCGGGCTCGACGACGACCGCGAGCGGCGGCTCGAAGACCGTCTCGCGCTCGCGATCCGGATGCGCATTCATGAGCGCGAGCAATTCCTCGCCGAGCGCCAACTCGTGTCGGGCGGACAGCGCCGTGCCGCCGACGAGCGCCTTCGCCATCGCGCGCAGCAGTGTCGCGTCGCGACCCGACGCGCGCCTCGCCGCCGCGTCGACGAGCGCGGCGCCGGTGCGCAGCGCGAGCGCTATGTCCTTATCGTCGTCGACCTTGCGCCGCGTGAAGTCGTGCCGCCAGGAGAGGAAGGCATCGATCCACGCGGCGAGCGCATATTCGTAGCGGCCTAGCTCAGTGACGGTGAATTCGCCGCGCCAGCGATCGTTGCCGAGTGCCGCCATGCGCGCCTCGGTCCAGGCGCGAGCACCGGCGCGGCGATAACGCAGCACGCAGGCGAGCTGATCGTGGCCGTCGGCGAAGGCGTCCGCTTCGACCACGACCTTCTCTCCGGGCGTGCGCTTGATCGCGAATCTTCCACCGTCGACCTGCGGCTTGACGCTCTCGATCACCACGCGCCGCAGAGCGCTGAGGGCGTCCGGCGCCGCCGCACCGCGCTTCGAGGCGCGCACGATGCGCTTCGGCGAGCTTTGCTCGTCGTTTGCGGTCGGCACCTCGCGCTGCGCCGGATCGCGGGCCATCAGTTGACCGTCAGGTTGGCTTGAACACGACGATGCCTAGCGGCGGCAACGTCACGTTGATCGAATGAAAGCGTCCATGCGAAGCGATCGGGGCGGCGTCCATTCCGCCGAGATTGCCCTGCCCGCTTCCGCCGTAGTAGAGCGCATCGCTGTTGAGGAGCTCCGCCCAGTGTCCGCCGCGCGGAACGCCCATGCGGTAGTTGTGCCGCGGCACCGGCGTGAAGTTGCAAGCGACCACGATCGCCTCGCTGTCGGGAGCGCGGCGCAGGAAGGAGATCACGCTGGAGCCTCCGTCGCCGTGCTCGATCCACTCGAAGCCCTCGGCGCTGCAATCTGCGACGTGCAGCGGAGCTTCCGCCCGGTACGCGCGATTGAGATCGCTTACCCAGCGCTGCACACCCTGGTGCGAAGGCATGTCGAGCAGATGCCAGTCGAGGCTGTGGTCGTGATCCCATTCACGCCACTGTCCGAACTCGCCGCCCATGAAGAGCAGCTTCTTGCCCGGGTGCAGCCACTGATAGCCAAGCAGCAGCCTCAGATTCGCGAACCGCTGCCAGTCGTCGCCGGGCATCTTCGAAAGGAGCGAGCGCTTGCCGTAGACGACTTCGTCGTGTGAGAGCGGTAGCACGAAATTCTCGCTGAACGCGTACCAGATGGCAAAAGTGATCTCGTGCTGATGACGGCGGCGGTGCACGGGATCGCGCGCCATGTAGGCGAGCGTGTCGTGCATCCAGCCCATGTTCCACTTCAAGCCGAAGCCCAGCCCTCCGACGTCGGTCGGACGCGACACCATCGGCCAAGCGGTCGATTCCTCGGCGATGGTCTGCGCGTCGGGAAAATCGCGGTAGACCGATTCGTTGAGATGGCGCAGGAACGCAATCGCGTCGAGGTTTTCGCGCCCGCCCTGTTTGTTCGGGACCCACTCGCCGCCGTGCCTTCCGTAGTCGAGATAAAGCATCGAGGCGACCGCATCGACGCGCAGACCGTCGGCGTGGTAGCGGTCGAGCCACAGACGCGCACTGGAAGCGAGCATCGCGCGGACTTCGTTGCGCCCGTAGTTGAAGATATAGCTGTTCCACTCCGGATGATAGCCCTGCCGGGGGTCGGAGTGCTCGTAGAGGTGTGTGCCGTCGAAGTAGGCGAGCCCGTGCTCGTCGCCTGGGAAGTGGGAAGGCACCCAGTCGAGAATCACCCCGACGCCGCGGCGGTGCAGCTCGTCGACGAGCCCCATGAAATCCTGTGGCGTTCCGTAGCGGGCGGTCGGCGCGAAATAGCCCGAGGTCTGATAGCCCCAGGAGCCGTAGAACGGATGCTCGGTCACTGGCAACAGCTCGACGTGCGTAAAGCCCATCTCGACGGCATAGCTTGCGAGCTGTGGCGCGAGCTCGCGATAGGACAGCATCGAGTTTCCGTTGCGCCGGCGCCATGAGCCGAGATGCACTTCGTAGATCGAGATCGGAGCGGAAAGCGCATTGCGCGCGCGTCTTGCCGCCATCCACTGTTGGTCGCCCCATGTGTAATCGAGATCCCACACGACCGAGGCCGTGCGCGGCGGCGGCTCCCAGGCGAAGGCGTACGGGTCTCCCTTGTCGGCGCGATAGCCGCGATAGCGCGACACGACGTGATACTTGTACCGCTCGCCGCGACCGATGCCGGCGACGAAACCTTGCCATATACCCGAGCCGTCGCGTCGCGCCGCGAGCGGATGCCGGGTGCGATCCCAGCCGTTGAAATCGCCGATGACCGAAACCGTTTCCGCGTTCGGTGCCCACACCGCGAAGGCGACGCCCCGTTCGCCGTCCACGATTCCCGGATGCGCGCCGAGCTTTTCGTACAGGCGCGTGTGGGTGCCTTCGCGAAACAGGTAGATGTCGTGGTCGGTGAGCGCCACGCCTGCGGGAAGCTCGCGAACGGGCGTAGAGGTTACGACGTCAGCCATCGCTCACCCGGCATGTTGTAAGAAATACAAACAAACCCCCTCCTCGGCAGCTCCGATGAGCCTGCCGTTTGCAAATCTGGGTGGTGTGATCAACCCAATACCGCATCGTTCCCCTCATACGCCTGCCCACAGCTTCGGGGTTGCACGGACCGTGCCACGGCAACGCGCGGCGCCGAGTGTGACACGGCATTCGGCGCACGCGAAGCGGAATCGATTGGCGTGCGCGAGCGCGCGAAGCGGAGGAATAAATTTCGCCGCGCGAAGTTAGCGAGATGCGTAGTCGTTCGGGGGAAGGCGAAGCGACTCGAGGACCAATCTCATGCTCGCTCGCGCGTTCGGCAAAACAAGTGGAATAGCGTTTGCGATCGGACTGTTTGCGTGCGCTCGATTCGATACTGCCTTCGCGATTCCGGCGTTCGCTCGGCAGACCGAGCAGCAGTGCGTCGCCTGCCACGTGAGCTTTCCCGAGCTCACGCCCTACGGACGCTTCTTCAAGCTCAGCGGCTACACCATCGGCAAGGCCGCCATCTCCGAGGAGGGCATTCATCATGTCCCGCTAGCGGTCATGGCCGAGGCGTCGATCACGTCGACGCGAAACAATCATCAGATCGATCCCGACACAGGCGAAACCGTGACGGTCAATCAGCGCAACAACGGTCTCGTCTTCAACGGCGCGAGCCTCTTCCTCGCCGGGAAAGCGACCGATTGGCTCGGCGGTTTCATCCAATGGAGTTACGACAACCTCGCCACGACCGCGGACGGCACGCTCGGCGGGCATAGCGCTCTAGACAACACCGACATCCGGCTCGCCGGCAAGTACAGCGCCCAGGGCGCCGCCGAGCCGGATTGGGTCTACGGCGTCACGCTGAACAACAACCCGACGGTCCAGGACGTATGGAACAGCACGCCGGCGTTCGGATTTCCGTTCACCTCGTCACCTCTGGCACAGACTCCTGCTGCAGCCACGTTCATCGACGGCGGTCTCGCGCAGCAGGTGGCAGGCCTCGGCGGCTACGCGATGTGGAAGAAGACGTTCTACGGCGAGCTCTCGTTGTATCGGACTGCGGACGGCGCCTTCTCGATCCTGCGAGAAGGTCAGCCCACGAGCACAGACGGCGGCGTGGCGGCGCTCAAAGGCTATAACCCGTACTGGCGACTGGCGCTGACGCACGACTGGGGACCGAACTCGGCGATGATCGGAACCTACGGCATGATCATCGCCCGTTATCCGAGCAACCTCGACACTTCGACCCCGACCGATCGCTATCGCGATCTCGCCTTCGACGCGCAGTACCAGTACATCACCGATCCGCACGTCTTCACTGCGCAGACGACCTACATCCACGAGAGGCAGTCGTACAACGCGAGCTTTCCGGTCGCAGCGGCAACGGGTGCAGGCATCGGCGCCCGCCCGGCGCCGGCGAACCCGACCGACACGCTGCGCACCTTCAAGATGAAGGGCACCTATTACTACAACCGCCAGTACGGCGGAACACTGGGGTATTTCTCCACCGCGGGCAGCGCCGATGCCGGGCTGTACGGGTCGGACGCCGACGGCAACGCGCGCAAGCCCGATAGCTCCGGCTACATCGTCGAGCTCGACTATCTGCCGATCCAGAACATACGTCTCTTGCTGCAGTACACGGCCTACAACAAGTTCAACGGTGCATCGACCAATTACAACGGGCTCGGACGCAACGCACGGGACAACGACACGCTCTTCTTCGATATATGGGTAGCATTCTGACGAGATCCTTGCTTGTAATGGGCGTGCTGCTTGCCGGCATCGGCTCAATCGGTCACGCCGAGAAACCCGCGCCCGGCACGCTGAAAGCGGCCGAGGAAAAGGCGGTCAACCTCTGCTCGACCTGCCACGGGCCGCGCGGCGTGAGCACCTCGCCCGAATTCCCCAACCTCGCCGGCCAGCGCGAATCGTATTTCGTGCGCCAGATCCTCGCTTTTCGCGTGCGATCACGTGCCGAGAAGGATGCGCACGATTTCATGTGGGGCATTGCGAGCCAGCTCGATGACACGATCATCGCCGAGCTCGCTCGCTACTACGCCGTGCAGCCGCCCGCCGCGGGACGTCCGGCCGATCCTGCGCTGACGAGCAAGGGCAAAGAGCTCTTCGATCGCGGCGCGCCAGAGCGTGCGATTCCATCCTGTGCGAGCTGCCACGGGCCGGACGCCGAAGGCAAGGAAGACACCCCGCGACTGGCTGGACAACACGCCAAGTACGTTGCCAAGCAGTTGCGCTCGATGCAGGACGAATCGCGCGCGAACGAGCAGATGCGCGCCATCGTGAAGAAACTGCGTCCCGAGGAGATGCTGGCGGTCTCCGCTTACGTGCAGTCGCGGTAGCGCGACACACGCACCGTACCGCAGCGACAGGTCCGCTAGAGCTTGACCGACGGGTTGAGCGTATACACGCCGGTTAGGGTTGCCTGCGCGAGGATGTGCCCGGACATCGCCTTGCGCGCGTCGGGGCCGGAGAACGCGGTGGCGAGCGAGAGCTTGGCCACATCGAGCGCGAAGAGCGTGAAGACGTAGTGATGCACGATCTCGTCGTTCCAGGGCGGGCACGGGCCGTCGTAGCCGAAGTAGTTGCCCGCCATGTCCTTGTCGCCGGCGAACCATCCGGTGTAATCGTTGATGCCCTGGAGCGAGCCGCGCGGCGCCCCGGGGCCGGGTTTCCCCCGCTGCGTCACCCCGCGGGAGAACTCCCCGCGCGCGATCGGTCCTGCGTCCGCGGGCAGATCGACCAGCGTCCAATGGAAAAATTCGACGCGAGGAAGCGACTTGGGAACCGTGCGGCCTTCCTTGTTCACGTTGTCCCCGTGCGAAGGCACGTCGGGATCGTGGCAGATGAGTGCCAGCGATTTCGTTCCGGCGGGCAGATCGCTCCAGCGCAGATCGGGATTCATATTCCCGGAGAGCTTCACGTGCGTGCCCGGGTCGATCGCGCAGAAGGCAAGCTCCTCGGGGATCCGGCCGCCGTCGGCAAACGCGCTGCTCGTGAGTTTCATTGTTCCTCCATGGCCGGGCTCATGGAACCCAATCGGCGTCTACGATTGCTGCCAGTGCGGCGGGATGGTCTTGGCGAAATACGGCAGCGCTTCGATGCGCGCCTTCCAGCTCTTGAGCGCAGGTGTGAGCAGGCCATCGGCGTCGAAGTCCGGCAGCTTCACGCGGCAGCGATACATGAACGCGACCGCAGGATAGAACCAGAAGTCCGCCGCGGAGAGCCTGCCGACGAAATAATCACCCTTGAGATAGCTCGACATCTGAGCGAACTCTTCAGTGACCGCCTTGCGCGCACCGGCGAGCTTCTGCGGCTCGCGATCCTCGGGCTTGGTCCAGAAAGCGTACTCGGTCACACCATCGGTCGCCTTCATCGTGTGATTGTCGACTTCGCGCATGAGCCGCCGCACCGTCGCGCGCGTGCGCAGGTCGCTGGAAAAGAGAGGCGAGCCGCGGCCGGGATAGGCATCCTCGAGATACTCGGCGATCGCGTCAGATTCGTAGAGCACGAAGTCGCCGTCGACGATCGTGGGCACCTCGTGACGCGGGTTGAGCGCGACGAAGTCCGGCTTGCGCGTGTCGCCGGCAGAAAAGGAAAGCACCTTGCGATCGTAGGCGAGCGCCTTGTGCTCTAGCGCGAGCTGCACGCGCCACGCATAGGGTGAACCGGATCCATAGTAGAACGTGATGCTCATTGGTCTTCTTCCTTAGGTTGCTTGACCTTGTGACGTTTCGGTTGGTGCGCCGAGTGCGACTCCGCTGCCGCGGCGGCTCCGGCGCGCAAAGCCTCCAGCGACGCCTTCTGCAATTCGAGCGTCTTGATGCTCATCTGAATGAAATTGAGGCTCATCGCGAGCCAGCCCTCGATCACGCGCAGTTCGCCGATCTTCTTCTCAACCTCGGCAGGATCGAGTGTCGCGAACATCGCCAGCGGATTCGGAAACGGCGATGGCGCCGCCGGCATCCCCGGCGCGGGCGGAGGTGCAGTGCCGGGCATCGCGAAGCCGAAGGGATTCCACATCTTCTGCATGAACTCGAATGCTTGCTCCGGCGTGAACGACGGCGATGAGTGCTTCGGCAAGATTGTTCCTCACGGCCGCAAGCCCCGGAGGGCCGGCCTTTTCGGCTAATATAACGCACCATGGCGGAATCTGCCGCTCCCTTGCTCGCCGCGCTCAAAGGAATCGTCGGCGAGGCTAACGTTCTCACCGCCGAAGCCGACGTCGCTCCCTACAGCATCGACTGGCGCGATCGCTATCGCGGACGCCCGCGCGCCGTCGTGCGCCCCGGAACGACCGCCGAAGTCGCGGCGGCCGTGCGCTGCTGCGCTGAGCACGCCGTTCCGATCGTTCCGCAGGGAGGCAACACGAGCATGTGCGGCGCCGCCACGCCTCACGACGGCGGACACGAAATCGTCGTCTCGCTCACGCGCATGAACCGCGTGCGCGCGGTCGATCCGGACAACGCCACGCTCACCGTGGAGGCCGGCGCCACGCTGGCAAGCGTGCAGCAAGCAGCAGCCGGTGCGGGCCTCATGTTCCCGCTTTCTCTCGGCGCCGAAGGCAGCTGCGCGATCGGCGGCAATCTCTCCACCAACGCAGGCGGCACCGCGGTGCTGCGCTTCGGCAATGCGCGCGATCTCGTACTCGGTCTTGAGGTCGTGCTCGCAGACGGGCGCGTGTGGAACGGGTTGCGCGCACTGCGCAAGGACAATACGGGCTACGATCTCCGGCAGCTCTTTGTAGGCAGCGAAGGCACGCTGGGTATCATCACCGCGGCGGTGCTCAAGCTCTTCCCGAGGGCACGCACGTCGGCCACCGCGTTTGCCGCGGTCACGGACGTCGCGTCGGCAGTCGATCTGCTGCGCCTGTTGCGCGACGCGATCGGCGACCGGCTGACCGGATTCGAACTGATCTCGGCGGAGTGCATCGCGCTCACGCGCCGGGAGCTTCGAGCGATGCCGGACCCGCTGCCGGGCCACGCCTGGTACGCGCTGGTCCAGGCGGACGATACCGCCGAGCAATCGCCGCTTGCCGCACAGCTCGAATCGGCGCTAGCCGACGCGATCGAGAAAAAAGTCGCGCTCGACGCGACGATCGCGCGATCGGAAGCGCAGGCGGGCGAGCTTTGGGCCCTGCGCGACAACATCCCCGAAGCGCAACGCCGCGACGGTCCCGGCATCAAGCACGACATCAGCCTTCCCGTGTCCGCCATTCCGGCGTTCCTCGTTGAAGCGAAGGCAGCCCTCGACGCTGCATTTCCTGGGCTGCGCTACGTCACTTTCGGCCACCTCGGCGACGGCAACCTGCATTACAATCTCGCGGCCCCGCAGGGCACGCGTGGAGAGGACTTCATCGGCGGGCAGGCGCGCGCGAACCGGATCGTCTATGACCTCGTTGCGCGTTTCGGCGGCAGCTTCAGCGCCGAGCATGGCGTCGGGCAGCTGAAGCGCGAAGAGCTCACGCGCTACAAGAGCCCGCTCGAGGTCGAGCTGATGCGGCGCATCAAGCGCGCACTCGACCCGGAGGAGCTGTTGAACCCCGGGAAGGTATTGTGATGGCGAAACTCATCGCCTGGCTCATCGTCATCTTCGTGGTGCTGCTCGCCTTGCGCATGATCAACATGCACAACGCGCGCAAGCGCGCACGCGCGCAGGCTGCCGCCAAGCAGATCGCCGAGCCGATGGTGCGCTGTCTGAGATGCGGTATCTTCCTGCCGCGCGCCGACGCGCGCGCGGTAGACGGCGGCTTCGCCTGCGCGAGCGGAAGCTGCGCCGGCAAGGGTTGAGCCATGGCGCCGCGCGAAGCCGCTCCCGCCATCGAAGCGCCGCCGACGACGGCGCTGATAAGCGAATCCAGCCGGCGCATCCTCTGGATCGTCGGGCTATACCGTGCGATCTGCGGCGCTCTTCTGCTCGCCGCGGCGCTCTTCATCGACCTGCGCGTATTGCAGGTGAGCACCCCAAACGCTTTCGTCACCGCCGCGGGGCTGTATTTCCTCTATGGGCTGATGAGCTTCCTGTGGGTGCAGCGTGATACCGAGCTCCTGCCGCTTCCCGGGCTGCTGCTCTCGCTGCTGGTGGGAGATCTCTTCTTTCTGGCGCTGCTGATCTACGCCGGGGGCGGCGCCGGCACGCCGCTTTCGATCCTGCTCTTCCCGCAGCTCGCGGCGAGCGGCTGGCTGATGCGCACGCAGGTCGCCTTCTTCCACGCCGCGCTGACCAGCATGGTGTTGATCGGGCTCGATACCTCGCGCATGCTGCAGGGACAGATCTCGGGCGTGCAGGTGTTCCAGACGGGACTGGTAGGCTTCGGCTATTTCGCGACCGTCGGGATCGCGCTCGCGCTGGGCCGTTACACGAAGGCGAGCGAGGATCTGGCCGCACAACGCAGCATCGACGTCGCCAATCTGGAGCAGGTCAATCGACTCATCATCCAGGACATGCAGGACGGCGTGCTGGTGGTCGACCTGAACGGCGTGGTGCGCGGCCACAACGCGCAGGTGACGCGGCTGCTTGGCGGCTTCGGGCGCATGCGTGGCGGCATGCGCCTCGCGGAATTCAGCTCCACGCTGCACGACTACTGGCGCCGCTGGCAGGAGGATTTCGCCGAGCCGCTGCCGCCGTTTCGCGTCGAGCAGACGCAGCGGCTCCTGCGAGTGCGGCTGGTGCGCATCGGCACGGGACTCAACGGCGGCACGCTGATCTACCTCGAGGACCTGGGCCGGGCGCAGACCGAAGCGCAGCAGATCAAGCTCGCGGCGATGGGACGTCTCACCGCATCGATCGCGCACGAGGTGCGTAATCCGCTCTCGGCGATCAACCAGGCCGCGCAGCTGCTCGAGGAAGACGGCTCGGTCGCGCAGGAAGGTCAGCGCCTGCTGACCATGATCCGCAACAATACCAAGCGCATCGACCGCATCGTCGGCGAGGTTCTGCAATTGAATCGCCGCGACCGCCAGCAACCCGAGATGGTCTCGTTGCACGACTTCATGACTTCGCTGATCGAAGAGATCGTCCAGGCGGAAGGCATTCCGCACGGCGGCGTGGCCATGGAGTTTCCGGACGACCTGCTTGTCGTCTTCGACCGCGGGCACCTGAACCAGATCGTCTGGAACCTGGTGCGCAACGCCTGGCAACACTGTCAGAAGAAGGACGCCAGTATCCACATCGCATCCCGTCCCGGATACATGGGCGATGCCGTAATATTGGAATTGAACGATGACGGACCCGGTATCCCGGCCGAGCTGCGCGGACAGATCTTCGAGCCGTTCTTCACCACGCGCCCCGGGGGCACGGGACTCGGTCTGTACATCGCACGGGAGCTGGCCGACGCCAACGGAGCGGCGCTGGAGCTGCTGGCCAAGGGGCCTGGGGCGCATTTCCGGATCACCATGAAGAGAGCGCTCAGCCCGGTGCCATCGAGGGGAGGCGATCATGACGCGGCGAACGCGTGAACGGGGACAGCCCAAGGTGCTCGTCATCGACGACGAGCCGGATCTGCTCGAGCTGCTCGAGCTGACTCTCTCGCGCATGGGGCTCGATACGACGCGCGCGCAGTCGGTCGCCGAGGCGATCAAGGCGCTCGACAGCCAGAGCTTCGATCTTTGCCTGACCGACATGCGCCTTCCCGACGGCGAAGGACTGCGCGTGGTCGAGCACATCACGGAGAAAAGCCTCGACGTGCCGGTGGCGGTGATGACGGCCTTCGGGAGCGCGGAAAATGCGGTCGCCGCACTCAAGGCCGGCGCTTTCGATTACCTTGCGAAGCCGGTCGCGCTCGAGCAATTGCGCGCGCTGGTGAAGCAGGCGCTGAAGGTGCCGGAGAAGCCCGCCGCGCCGTCGTCGTATCAACTCCTCGGCGAGTCGCCGGCGATCATGCAGGTGCGGCAGATGATCGATCGGCTCGCCAAGAGCCAGGCCCCGGTGTTCATCACCGGGGAGTCGGGCAGCGGCAAGGAGCTCGCCGCGCGCATGATCCATCTCGGCGGGCCGCGCGCCGAGCAGCCGTTCGTGCCGGTGAACTGCGGAGCGATTCCCGAGAACCTGATGGAGAGCGAGTTCTTCGGCTACAAGAAGGGCGCGTTCACCGGCGCCGAGGGCGATCGCGACGGCTTCTTCCAGGCCGCGAACGGCGGCACGCTCTTCCTCGACGAAGTCGCCGATCTGCCGTTGCCGATGCAGGTGAAGCTGCTGCGCGCGATCCAGGAAAAGAAGGTGCGCAAGGTCGGCTCGACGCAGGAGGAGCCGGTCGACGTGCGCATCATCAGCGCGACCCACAAGAAGCTGCCGGCACTGGTCGATGCGGGCGAATTCCGGCAGGACCTCTTCTACCGCCTGCACGTAATCGAGCTGGCCATGCCCAGCTTGCGCGAGATGCAGGAGGACATTCCAGGCATCGCCGATGCCATCCTCAAGAAGCTCTCGCGCACCGGAGCGAAGCTCGACGCGGAGGCGGTCGCTGCGCTCGCGTCCTATCCCTTCCCGGGCAATGTGCGCGAGCTGGAGAACATTCTCGAGCGCGGGCTCTCGCTCGCCGCCGATCCGCAAAAGATCACGGCGGACGATCTGCACCTCACGCCGCCGCCGGAGGAAGTCGATACCGCATTGCCCGCGGGCGACAAGTGGCCGCTGCAGGACTACCTCGACCGCGTCGAGCGCGCGGCGATCAACGAAGCGCTAGAAAAGACTCGCTACAACCGGACCGCGGCCGCGAAGCTGCTTGGGATTACCTTTCGTGCCATGCGCTATCGAATGGAGCGCCTTGGCATCAAGTAGTCCCTGCTCGCCCCGGCTCGACGCCTGAGCCCAAGTCTTGCCTGCCCCGACGCTTCGTTTTCAGGTCGATCGTAGCGGCATCGTTCGCGCGGCGCGGCAGGCGCCATCGCCCAATTGCGACGATCGCCCGCCCGGCACGAAAATATCGCTGCTGGTCGTGCACAACATCTCGCTGCCGCCGGGACGCTTCGACGGCGACGCGATCGAGCAGTTCTTCACCAATCGGCTCGATCCGTCCGCGCATCCGTACTTTGCCACCATCGCCGGACAACGCGTCTCCGCCCATTTCCTCATCCGGCGCGACGGGCGCCTCATCCAGTTCGTGCCGTGCGAGCGCAGAGCCTGGCACGCGGGCGAGTCGCGCTGGCGCGGACGCGAGCGCTGCAATGACTTCTCGATCGGCGTGGAGCTCGAGGGTACCGACGAGCTGCCCTACGAAGCGGCGCAATACGCGATGATGGTGCGGCTCATCCGAGCGCTGCGCCAGCGTTATCCGATCGCTGACTTCGCCGGCCACAGCGATATCGCACCGGGGCGCAAAACCGATCCGGGCAACGCCTTCGACTGGGCACGCTTTCGCCGTCTGGTGGCCGAAGGTCGTTCCTGACAGCCGCCTGACAGGCAGCTTGGATGCCTTCGAATTCCAAGGTAAAATAATAGGTTATGCAGTTTCTCGCCGATTACTTCCCGCTGCTCCTGTTTTTCGTCGCGTTCAAGCTCGGGGACATCTATGTCGCCACCGCGGTCGCGATCGTCGCCTCGGTGGCTCAGATCGTTTATTTCCGCTGGCGGCGCGGAAAGGTCGAGATTGCGCACTGGCTGAGCCTGGTCGTCATCGCCGTTTTCGGCGGTGCCACGCTGCTCCTGCACGACGACACTTTCATCAAGTGGAAGCCAACCGTGCTCTACTGGCTCTTCGGCGCGAGCCTTGCCGTGGGCCGACTGATCTTCCGCAAGAATCTGATCGCGGCGCTACTCAAGGATCTGACGCTGCCCGATCCGATCTGGGCGCGCATCACCTGGTCGTGGGTCGCATTCTTCGTCGTGATGGGCGCGGCCAACTGGTACATCGCCTTTCACTTCCCGACCGATACCTGGGTCAACTTCAAGGTGTGGGGCGCCATCACGTTGTTCATTCTGTTCGCCGTCGGGCAAGCGTTCGCGCTGGCCCGCTATCTGCCGGAGCGGCGCTGATGGACATCGCCTCCACGCTGCGAGCGCGGCTCGCGGACCTGGCGCCGGAAGCCTTCGAGGTTCACGACGACAGCGCCGAGCATGTCGGCCATGCTGGCGCAGCGGGCGGCGGTGGGCACTTTTCGCTGCTCATCGTGTCGAAGGCGTTTCGCGGCCAACCCAGGCTCAAGCGCCATCAAACCATCTTCGCAAGGGTCGGCGATCTGCTGCCGAACCCGATCCACGCGTTGTCGATCCGCGCGCTGGCACCCGAAGAGTTCTCCTGACCAACGACAAGGACTATTACTCATGCAAACGGTTTACCGACTGTTCGCCGCCCTCGCGGCCACCGCTGTCCTGATCGCGGCGCCGGCGGCGCTCGCGCAGGAGGCGAAATCGAAGGGCGGCGCGACGAAGACCGCCGCGGCGCCCAGCGGAGGAAAGGACATCTTCCCGCAGGCCTACTTCGACTTCATGCTGAAGCAGCGTGTCGCGCAGGGCCAGCCCGATTCGCCGGAGCTGCGGCAAGCGATCCGCGATGAGCTGAACACCCGCGAGCTGGTCGTGCGCGAGGCGAAGAAGCAAGGCCTCGACAAGACGCTCAAGCCGGAGATGGATCTCACGGCACAAACCGTCCTCGTGCGCACCTACGTCTCCGACTACGTGAAGGCGCACCCGGTCTCCGACGCCCAGCTGCACGCCGAGTACGACAAGATCAAGGCGACGATGGGTGACAAGGAATACAAGGTCCGTCACATCCTGGTCGAGAACGAGGCCGACGCGAAGGACATCATCGTCGCGCTGCAGAAAGGCGAGAAGTTCGAGAAGCTTGCCGAGCGCTCGAAGGATACCGGCTCCAAGGCCAACGGCGGCGATCTCGACTGGAACGCGCCGTCGAACTTCGTGAAGCCGTTTGCCGATGCCATGGTCGCGA
>DATKJP010000171.1:0-5798 GCA_035543635.1 Casimicrobiaceae bacterium | reverse complement strand
CTCTGGGAACCGTGCCGCTCCATGACGGCGCGAGCGAAAGCGAGTCTACGGCCTGCGGCGGGAGTCGAAGCGCGTGCTGCGCTTGAGCTTGCGCGCAGGCGCCGGTGGCGCGGCACACGCGCCCTGGCAGCAATTCTCGCTCAGGAAGTCGAGCAGGCCGTTCATCTGCTTGTAGTTGGTGGAGTAATACACGAAGCGCCCTTGCTGCCGCGGCTCGATGAGAGCGGCGTTCGCGAGCTCCTTGAGATGAAAGGAAAGCGTGGGCGCGGGCAGATCGAGCCGCGCGGCGATCGCGCCGGCGGCGAGGCCCTCCGGACCCTGCTGCACCAGCATCCGGTAGATCGCGAGCCGCGTGTCCTGTGCCAGCGCGCCCAGCGCGCGCACTGCCTGAGCCGATTTCATATTCGATGATTTTAGCATCCTCGAAATGAGGCTGCGGCGAGCCGACGGATGCTAGACTTTGGCCATGCGTAAGGTCGTTCTCCTGCGGCACGGCGAGTCGGTCTGGAACCAGCAGAACCGCTTCACTGGCTGGACTGACGTCGGACTGAACGAAAGAGGTGAAGCGGAAGCGAGAGCGGCGGGGCGCCTGCTGAAGGAGGGCGGTTACGAATTCGACCTGGCCTTCACGTCCGTGCTCAAGCGCGCGATCAAGACGCTTTGGATCGGGCTCGAGGAAATGGACCGCATGTGGATCCCGGTCCGGAACTCATGGCGGCTCAACGAGCGTCACTACGGCGCACTTCAGGGGCTGAACAAGGCGGAGACGGCGGCGAAATTCGGCGACGCTCAGGTGAAGATCTGGCGGCGCAGCTACGACACACCGCCGCCGGCGCTCGCCGACGGCGACCCGCGCCTCGAGCTATCCGATCCGCGCTACGCGGAGCTCGACCGGAAGAGTCTTCCGCGCACCGAATGCCTCAAGGACACCGTTGCACGATTTCTACCGTACTGGCACGAAACGATCGCGCCGAGCGTTCGCTCCGGTCAACGCGTGATCATCGTCGCACATGGCAACAGCCTGCGCGCGTTGGTGAAATACCTGGACAACGTGTCGGACGCCGACATCGTCGAGCTGAACATCCCGACCGGGCAGCCGCTCGTCTACGAGCTGGACGACGCGCTCAAGCCAATCCGGCACTATTACCTGGGCGACCCGAAAGCGATCGAGGCGGCGATGGCGGCGGTCGCCGCACAGGGGAAGGCGCGCTGACCCGCCGGCGCGGTCGCGCTTGTTACTTTGTCTTGACCGCGAACACTTCCACCGGCTGCACCCTGCCGCGAATCGCTACCGGGCCAAGTTCCTCGACTTGCACGGCTGAACGCAGCAGGCTGCGCGTCGCGGCATCGATCAGAATCGAGCGCTCCGCGGTCTTCGTTTGCTCCTCCAGCCGCGACGCGACGTTCACCGTGTCGCCGATGCAGGTGTAGGTCGCGCGCTCGTTGGTGCCGGTGTAGCCGGCGACCATCTCGCCGGAGGCAATCCCGATGCCTATGCGGATCGGAGTCTTGCCGGCGCTTGCTTGCTCGGCATTGAAGAGCTCGATCATCTCGATCATTTCCAGCGCGGCCTGCACGGCCGCATCGCAATGATCCGCGAGCGGCAGAGGCGCGCCGAAGACCGCCATCAGGCCGTCGCCGGCGATCTCGCTGACAATGCCGCCGTGACCGCTGATCGCATTGAACATCAGCGTGTAGTAGGTGTTCAGCAGCTCGATTGTAACCTCGGGAGCCTGCGATTCCGCGAGGGGCGTGAAGCCGCGGATGTCGGAGAACATGACTGTTCCGCGGACGCGTTTCCCTCCGAGAGAAAATCCCGACTGCTGCAGATCCTGCGCGACCTCGGGCGTGGCGAAGCGGCGCACCAGCTCCTTCTGCTGATCGCGCAGGCGCTTCTTTTCGAGGCTCGCGCCGACGCGCGCCTTGAGCAGAGCCGGATTGACCGGCTTCTGCAAGTAATCCTCGGCGCCGAGCTCGATGCAGCGCACGACGTTGTCGAGTCCTTCGAGCGACGAGGTGACGATGACCGGCAGGTCGCGCAACTGCAGATCGCGCCCGAGCTGCTCCAACACCTGAAAGCCGTTCATCTCCGGCATCTCGATGTCGAGCAGCAGAAGGTCGAACGGCTCACGCCGGAGCATCTCCAGCGCGACGCGGCCGTTTTCGGCAGTCGTCACGCGATGTCCCATCAATTCGATGTTGCGCGACAGCAGCAGCCGGTTGACCTTGTTGTCATCCACGACCAGCAGCCGCGCGCCGCCGTGGTTGCCTTCACGCACGCTTGAGCTCCCGCAGCGCGTCGGCCACACGCGCGTATTCGCTCGCGAGCTGGGTGAGTGCCGCGCCGTTCGCCTCACGCGCAACCCCGAAGCCGCCGAGCTCCAGCTTCTTCGCCATCGCCCCGAGCGTGAGCGCGCCAAAGGTGTTGCTGTTCGACTTGAGCGAATGCGCGACCCGGCGGAAGCGCTCCGCGTCGTTCGCGGCGAGCGCGCCGTTCAGCTCTTCAAGCATGCTTGGCGCTTCGACGAGGAACGTCTCCACGAGATCGCGCACGAAGTCGGCGCCAGCGGTTTCCTCGAGGTTCTCGAAGGTGGCTCGGTCGATGATGGCTTCGCTCATAAGCGGCTCGCGCGGGATGGGACACGGGTAAGCGCTTCGATCAAGCGCTCGACCCGAATCGGCTTGGTCAGGTAGTCGTCCATGCCGGCGGCGAGGCACATGTCACGGTCGCCCTGCATCGCATTGGCGGTCATGGCGACGATCCGCGGGCGCTCCTGCGCTGACCACTGCGCGCAGATCTTTCGCGCGGCATCGAGCCCATCCATCTCCGGCATCTGCACGTCCATCAATACCACGTCGTAGGCCTGGCGCTGGACCGATTCGATCGCCTCGATCCCGTTCGAAGCGAGATCGGCGCGATAGCCCATCTGCTGCAGGATGCGCAGCGCGAGCTTCTGGTTGACCACGTTGTCCTCGGCCAGCAGGATGCGCAGCGGATGGCGCACGGCCATCTCGGGATCGAGGCGGGACGGCGTGGCGGGCGCCGCGGGCGTCTTCGCCACGACTTCCTGTGCGAACAAGCCGATTAGGGTATCGAAGAGCTGCGACTGGCGAATCGGCTTGGTGAGATAGGCGGTGAACAGCGCTTCTCCGTCGCCGACTTCGCGCCTCCCGAGCGAGCTGAACAGGACGATGGGCAATTTGACGTTGCGCTCGCGAATCTGCCGCGCGAGCGCCACGCCGTCCATCTCCGGCATGTGCATGTCGACGATCGCGACGTCAAAGGCCTCGCGTTGGTCGAGCCACTGCAGCGATTCCTGCGGCGATGCGGTGGCGCGCGAGGCCATGCCCCATTTGGCTGTCTGCAGCCCGAGGATGCGCTGATTGGTGGCATTGTCGTCGACGATCAGCACGCGCTTGCCCTGGAGCGCGGGCTGCACGCCGACGAACTCGCGTTGACGCGCTGCGGGCAGCTCGCCGACGGGCGCGACGACGCTGAAGAAGAAGGTCGCGCCCTTGCCTGCGCCGTCGCTCTGCGCCCACATACGACCGCCCATCAACTCGCTCAAACGCTTGCTGATCGCGAGGCCGAGGCCGGTGCCGCCGTACTTGCGCGTCGTCGAGGAGTCGGCTTGCGTGAACGACTGGAAGAGCCGGCTCATGCCTTCTGCGGTCAGCCCGATGCCAGTGTCACGCACGGCGAAAGTCAGCTCGGCCTTGCCGACGGTCGCAGGCTTGGAGGTCACCGTCAGCACGACTTCGCCCTTCTCGGTGAACTTCACGGCGTTGCTTAGCAGGTTCAGCATGATCTGGCGTAGCCGGGTCACGTCGCCCACGATCGCCTCGGGCACGTCGCCCTCGAACACATAGGCCATGTCGAGGTTCTTTTCCACAGCGCGCGCGGACACGAGATCGAGCGCCGATTCGACGCACTCGCGAAGATCGAGCGGTTGAGCTTCGATCTCCATGCGGCCGGCCTCGATTTTCGAGAAGTCGAGGATGTCGTTGATGATCGTAAGCAGCGCATCACCGGAGTCGCGGATTGTGTTCACATAGTCGTGCTGCTCGCGATCCAGCTTTGTGTCCAGCAGGAGACCGCTCATTCCGATCACCGCATTCATCGGCGTCCGAATCTCGTGGCTCATCGTGGCGAGGAACGAGCTCTTCGCCTCGTTGGCCGCCTCAGCGAGCGCCCGCGCTTCCTCCGTCTGTCTCACGAGCCGCGCGTTCTGGATCGCGATCACCGCTTGGTCGGCGAACGTCTTCAGCAACGACATTTCCTTTTCGGAGAAGGGGCTCGCATAGTCGCGCACGACCCAGATCGCGCCGATTCCCTTGCCCTCCCAGATCATAGGCGCGCCCATGGCTGAGTTGCTGCCGAACGCGCCAAAGGCGCGGCGCGCGATGGCGGCCGTCTTCGGAATATCACCTAGGCTGGCGTAGTGCACGACAGCGCGCGTCGCGATGGCGGCGCCGGTTGCGCTTGTATCGAGCGCATGAGGATAGACGCTTTTCACTTCGTCTTCCCGCGGGCCGTGATAGGCACCGAGGTGCACCAAGCCGTCCTCTCCGACCAGATCGATCACCCCCAGTTTGCCGTCGAAAAGCCGCTCGCAGCGGTCGAGGATCGTTTCGAACACCGGCGTCGTGTCGGCGATCGAGCTCGAGATCGCCTCAAGCACTTCACCCGATGCGCGCTGCTGGTCGAGGGCTTCCTTCGTTTCCTCGAATAGACGCGCGTTTTGCAGCGCAACGCCAACGTTTGCGGCGATTGTAGACAGCAGGCGCTCGTCGTCGGCGTCGTAGAGGCCTTCCGTTTGGGTGCTTTGAACGCTGACTACGCCCTGACAGACCCCACCGACCAGGATCGGCACGCCGAGGTACGACAGCGCCTGCTTCCCGATGACCTTTGCGCCAAGATCTCGGCTGAGTCGATCGGTCTCGCGGTTGATGATGAGGGGCTTGCCCGATTCGATGATCCTGCCGGTCAGGCCCTCGCCGTACTTCTGCGGCATGAGCTTCTCGCCATACTGGTAGGGAAACTCAATCATCCCTGTTTGACGGTCATAGAGCGCGACGTAGGCAATGTCGCCTCTGAACACGGTTCGAATCTGCTCTCCCACCAGATGGATGAGGTTGGAAAGATCGAGCTTGCCGGCGAGCTGTTGCGACACCGTGTTGACCGTGGTCAGCTCGGCCGCGCGCTGCTGCGACTCGGCGAACAGGCGCGCATTCTCGATGGCGACGGTGGCTTGCAGCGAGAGCCCGATGAGGAAGTCCAAATCGGTTTCGCCAAACAGCTGGCCCCCATTGCGCCAGACCGCCATTACACCCTTGACGGTCTTCCCAGCCAGAAGCGGCGCAACCATCAAGCGCTCGTCTTCCTCTTCCTGCGTTCCCGCAATGAGAAGCACGCGAGGATCGGAGTTCGAATCGTTGATGAATTCGGCGCGGCCGCTTTGAATAATGCTGCCGATGATGCCTTCGCCGACCCTGATTACTGTGGACTGGATAGGTTCCGCGATGTCGCCGAGTGCCACGATCGCTCGATACGTTTGCCCATCCGCATCGGGCAGGAAGATCGCGCTGTTGTCGGCGCGCAGGAGATCCTTGGCATGATGGGCAATGCGGTCCATCACCGTCGACAGCTCGAGCGTGGACGAGATGTCGCGGCCAACCTCGGCTAGCGCTGCGGTCTCTCGCGTTCGACGTTGAGTTTCGTCGAAGAGGCGGGCGTTCTCCAGCGCAACCGCCATGCTGCTAGCCAACGTTTGAAGAAGGCGAACATCAGAATCGGA
>DATKJP010000170.1:0-18714 GCA_035543635.1 Casimicrobiaceae bacterium | reverse complement strand
GGGCCCATGTTGGTGAGGATTTGCGCCTCGCCGATGTAGATCGTCTGGCGGGTCTGATCGGGACCGCCGTCTCGCGTCACCGGAATGAGCGCGCGGATCGTCCCGGCGGCGCGGTCGGTATATATCTCCTCGCGATAAAGCGACGCAGGGTCCATCGTCGCGTCGCTTGCTCGCGCCGCTGGCTGCTCGGCCATGACTTGCTCCATCGGTACAAAGCTGGAATTTTACTCCAGTAAACCGGTTCACCCCTTTGAGCGTTTGGACGAAGCGAGGCGTGATATACGCAGGATTTGACGCGCGTCTGGACGAACTCCCGCGGATAGGACTAGTCTATGGACCAATGTCCCGCAAGGAGGGATCTATGAAACGATTTGCAATGATTTTGGTGGCGGCCGCGACGCTGATCGGTGGAACCGGCGTGGCCATGGCGCAGCATGGTGGCGGACATGGCGGCGGCGGCGGTGGGATGGCCGGTGGAATGCATGGTGGTAGTGCCGGCGCATGGCATGGCGGCGGAAACTGGAGCGGTGGCGGCTGGCATGGTGGCGGAAGCTGGCATGGTGGCAGCAACTGGCACGGCGGTTGGGGTTGGCACGGCACATCGGTCGTGATCGGTATTGGCGGACCGTGGTGGGGCTGGTGGCCTGCCTACTATCCATATTGGTATGGGTATTCCTATCCCTACTACTATCCGTACTATGGGTACGGCTCGTACTACCCCTTCTCCTCTGATGCTCCGATGTACGACTACGGTACCTACGTGCAGCGGCCTGATGCCGGATACCAGGGCGACACGTCGCAGAGCGCGCCGCAGCAGAGCTATCAGTTCAGCGCGCCGCAGCAGCAGGGCTATCAGTACTACTGCCCGAATCCCGCGGGCTATTACCCGCAGGTACCGACGTGCGCTGCGGGCTGGCTGCGGGTCGTTCCGCAGAATGCGCCGGGCCCGACTGCGCCGCGCTGAGACTCAAGGGAGATTTCGTATGAGAAGGGGAGTGATGCTCCTGCCACTGGCCGCTGTCATCGCGCTTGCCGGTTGCGTCACCGCACCGACCGGTCCGCGCGTGACGGCGCTTCCGGGCAGCGCGAAGAATTTCGATCAATTCCAAGCCGACGATGTGTCTTGTCGTCAGTATGCGCAGGCATACCTGGGGCCTGATCCCGCAAAACCCGCGAATGACGCGGCCGGCGCGAACGCGCTGGTCGGATCTGCGTGGGGCGCTGGGCTCGGTGCGGCCATCGGTTCGGCCACGGCGCAGGCTGGCCCGGGCGCGGCAATCGGCGCCGGGATTGGATTGCTCTTCGGTAGTCTGGCGGGCGCGAATGCCCAAGGCGCGATCAGCTACGACGTGCAGCGCCGATACGACTCCGCTTACCTGCAGTGCATGTACGCAAGGGGCAATCAGGTACCCGCGGCAGCGGCGCCGCGTTACTACCGCCCGCCTCCTCCGTACGGGTATCCCTATCCGGCGCCTCTGCCGCCGAGTGCGCCCCCTCCTGCAAGCTAAGCGGTCGTAAACGGCGGAATCCGACTGAATTGCGCCACAGCGCTAAGCCGCCGCAACGCGACGCTAGACCGCGAAACGCTAGCGCTGCAACACCCACTTTCCGTTCTCGATCCGCGTCATCACCCGCGCGCGTGAGTCGAGGCCGAGATGATCGGTCTTGCTCATGTTGACCGCGCCGTTGGTGACCTCGAGATTCTTCGTGTTCTCGAGCGCGTCGCGCAGCGCGCGGCGGAACTCGATGGTCCCGGGCTGCGCGCTTTTCAGCGCGACGGGAATCGCGTTCGCGAGCTCGAGACAGGCGTCCCAGGTGTAGGAGCCGAACGCGGCGACGCTGCCCGCGCCGTACGCCGTCTCGTAGAGCTTGATGTACTCCTCGGCGCGCTTCTTCGCTGGATGTCCGTCGGGGAGCTGGCTCGCCACGATCACCGGGCTCGTCGGCACGTAGGCGCCTTCGACGTCCTTGCCGCCGACGCGCAGGAAGTCGTTGTTCGCCACACCGTGGTTGAAGTAGAGCTTGCCCTTGTAGCCGTATTCGACGAGCGCGCGCGCCGGAAGCGCCGCCGGCGTTCCCGAGGCGCCAATCACGATCGCGTCCGGCTTCGCGGCGACGAGCTTCAATACCTGCCCGGTGACGCTGGTGTCCTTGGGTGCGTAGCGCTCGCTCGCAGCGAGCGGAATCTTGCGTGCCTGCGTCGCCTTGTCGATCTCGGCGAAGAACGCCTCGCCGAGCGCGTCGTTGAAGCCGATGTAGCCGAGAGTCTTCACGCCGTTCGCCCCCGCATGCTCGAGAATCGCGCCAGCCATCATCACGTCGGTCTGCGGCGTCTTGAACGACCAGGCCTTCTTCGCGTCCATCGGCTCGATGATGCGGATCGAGGATGCGAGCGAGATCGTCGGCGTCTCGCCTTCCGCGAATACATCGATCATGGCGAGCGAGTTGGGCGTCGTGGTCGAGCCGATGATCGCGTCGACCCTGCTCTCGCTGATCAGCTTCTTGGTGTTCTGCACCGCGGTCGTCGTGTCGGTCGCGTCGTCGAGCAGGATGTACTCGATCGATTTGCCGGCCACAGACTTCGTGCACAGCGCGATGGTGTTCTTCTCGGGTATGCCGAGGGATGCGGCCGGGCCGGTGGCGGAAACGGTCACGCCGACTTTGATCTGCGCCGTAGCGGCGCCGGCAATCGAGAGCGCGGCGGCGGAGAGCGCTGCGAGGATGGCTTTGTTCATCGATTCTCCCTGTGGTTTGCGGCGAATGATAGCGCGATGGCGCATAATCGCGCGCATTGCTGCCAGCGGCTCGGCGACGCCATGTGTGCGAGAAGAATTCGATTGTGGTTCAAAGCGGTGGTTTCGTTAGTGCTCTTCGTGAGCTTTTCTGCTGGCGCCGCCGATCCGATCAAGGTGCTACGGGTCGCGTTGAACGACATCGAGACGCTCGATCCGCAGCAGTACAACGACTCTCCATCGTTCGACGTCATCTCCGCGATCTTCGAGGGACTCTACGAGTGGGACTACCTCGCGACCTCGCCGACGCTATCGCCGGTTACCGCCGCCGGTCCGCCCCAGATCAGCGCCGACGCGTTGACGTGGACCGTGAAGATCAAGCCAGGGATCTTTTTCACGGACGATCCCGCCTTCAAAGGCAAGCCGCGCGAGCTTACCGCGCAGGATGCGGTTTACTCGATTACTCGCTTTCTCGATCCGAATCTGCGCCGCGGTGGCGCTCCGGAGTCTACAAACGTCATCGTCGGCATGCGCGCAGTCGTTGATGCCGCAGCGAAGAGCGGCAAGCTCGACTACGACAGACCTATCGAAGGCTTGCGCGCGCTCGACCGTTACACCCTGCAGCTCAAGTTCACGCACGTAAACTATCCGATCGCTCAGCTTATCCTTAACTTCCTTCTTGTAGCGCGCGAAGTCGTCGAGGCTGCGCACGGCGATATCCGCGACCGCCCTGTCGGAACCGGGGCCTTTCGGCTGCGCGAATGGAAGCGCGGATCGCGGATCGTGCTGGAGTCCAATCCGAAGTACCGCAAGCTGAGCTTTCCTTCGAGCCGCGATCCGGAGCTGGCGCCGCTGGTGAAGAGCATGCAGGGCAAGACGCTGCCACAGATCGGCGTCGTCGAAATCAACATCATCGAGGAATATCTGCCTCGACTCTTAGAGTTCGAGCGCGGCACGCTGGACATCGTCGTGCTGCGAGAGGAAATCGCGGCGCGCATGCTCACGGACAACAAGCTTCGTCCCGAATACGCCGCGCGCGGGATAGTGCGTCACGTCTACCCCGAGCCGTATTTCTTCGGCGTGACCTTCAACATGGATGATCCAGTGGTCGGCGGCATGACGAACGATCGCGTCGCACTGCGCCGCGCGATCGCACTCGGATTCGATCGCAAGAGTTTGATCGACGTCGCCTACGCCGGGCAGGCCTTGCCCGCGAATCAGCTCGTGCCGCCGGGAGTTGCCGGCTACGATCCGACACTCCCGCTGCTGCCTTATGATCCTGTAGCCGCCAATGCTCTTCTCAACCGCTTCGGATACGCTCGTGGCGCAGACGGTTTTCGCACGACGCCTGACGGCAAACCGCTGACGATCACTATGTCGCTGCGCACCGGCGCCATCTCTCGCGAAACGGCAACGTTGTGGAAAAGAAACCTGGATGTCATCGGGTTGCGCAGCGAATACAACATGACGCCGTTCCAGGATCTCATCAAGCAACTAGAAGCCGGTAAGTTCCAGATCTACTCGGCCGGTTACGGTGGAACGCCCTTCGGTGACGGCGAAATGAATCAGCTCAACAGCCGGGAGCCGCCTACGGCGAACACAGCGCGCTTCAAGCTCGCCGAATACGATCTCACCCTCGACCGCTTCTATGCCAGCCCGAACGAAGGCGGGCGCATCGCGGCGTCTCGCGCGGCGTCCGAGATCGCGAGGACTTACGAGCCCCTTATTCCTACAATCTTCCGTCTGCAGAACGATTTCGTACAGCCTTGGGTTCTCGGATACAACAAGCCGCTTTACACGACTTACTGGAAGTATCTGGACATCGATCTCGCGCGGCAGCGCGCGGCGGCGCGCTGAGCTTTAGGCAACGCGCGCCGGCAGATGCAGAAAACCGCGAAACCTCGCTCGACCGCCGCGCACAGGCTCTGCACTGAGCTCGTAACCCGGAAAGCGCGCGAGAAAACTCGATAGCGCGACCTGCGCCTCGAGCCGCGCCAGATTCAACCCCGCGCAGGTGTGGATCCCGAACGCGAAAGCGAGGTGACGGTTCGGTTGGCGCGCGAGGTCGAGTCGATCGGGATCCGGAAACTGCGCCGGGTCGCGGTTCGCTGCACCGATGCCGATGTTGATCCGCGTGTCGGGTGGCATCCGGACTCCGCCGATCACCACTTCCTGCGTCGTGATGCGATTGCCGAGCTGCACCGGGCTTTCGAAGCGCAGGAATTCCTCCACGGCGCTCGCGACGATCGCCTCGCCACCGGCGGCGAGCTTCGCCTTCTCCTCAGGCCATTCGAGTAATGCGCGCAGCGCGTTGCCGATCAAGTTGGTGGTCGTCTCGTGACCGGCGTTGAGCAGGAAGATGCATTGATGGAAGAGCTGATTCTCGGTGAGCCGCGCGCCGTCTTCCTCGCCGAGGATGAGCCGCGTCAGCACGTCGACGTTGGGATCGCGCAGGTGCGCGCGGCGTTCGTCGACGAGGAGCTTCAGGTAGGCGAGAAACGCGGTGACCGCGGCGTTGCCTGACATAGCGCGGTCGGGCGTCAGTACCGGCTCCAACGCGCCGAGAATCGCCAGTGACCAGTCCCGTAACGGTCCACGCTCGCTCTCAGGAATGCCCAGCAGGTTGCCGATGATGCCGATCGGAATGGCAGCGGCGAAATCGGCGATGAGATCGACGTCGCCCTTCTTCTGCATCGCGGAGAGCAGCTCGTCGACGAGCCTGCGCAAACCTGGCTCCATCGCGGCGATGTGCCGCTGCGATAGCGCGCCTACGATCGCGCGACGAACGTGCGTATGCAGCGGCGGGTCGTTGAAGATGAGGCTCGTCGTGTGATGCTCGAGCAGCGGCGAGGACCCGAACTTCGGCCCGAATTCCTTTTTCTTGTCCGAGCTGAAGAGCTTGTAGTCGCGGTAGACCGGGACGATGTCCTCGTAGCGCGTGAGCAGCCACGACCCATCGAGCATGCGCTTGACCGGCTCGTGCTCGCGCAGCGCCCTGTAGTACGGAAAGGGATCGGCGTAGAAATCCGGAGGCAGCGCCTTCAGGTCGAAGCCGGCGGCGATCTCGCGCGCGCTCATCTTCAGAGACATCGGCCCAGTCTAGCGCGGCGGCCGGGCGCCGCGATGAGTGTCTCCTCGGGGCTCGCTGCCCCGGCGTGTCAGCCGCAGTCGACGACCTTGAACTCCACTCGGCGGTCAATCGCGTCCTTCGCATCGTCGCTGCCAATGCCGATCAGGTTCTCCTGCGAGCCCATGCCGATTGCCTTGGTGCGCGTCTTGAGCGCCGCGGCATCTGCGTCGAGTCGCTGCTTCACGTACTGCGCGCGCTGCAGCGAGATGCGCTCGTTGACCGCGTCGGAACCGCTGGCGCTGGTGTGGCCGACGATGTCGAGACATTCCGACGTCTTCGCGGTATGGGTCGCGATCTGGCGCAGCCACATCGCGTATTGACCGCTCACCTGCGGATCGCTCACGAACTGCGTGGAGCCGGGAGCGAACAGGAATTTGACCGACAGACGCTTGCTCGCCAGCCCGAAGTCGACGATCTTGCCGAATGCCTCGGTCGCTGCGTCGCGCCGCCCGAGCTTGAGGCTGACGAGATAGATGCCGTTATAGACGCGAAGCTGATCGCCCTTGCCGCTGGCGAACACACCGCTGTAGATGTCGAGCGCCTCCTTGTAGCGCTTGGCATCGTAAGCGCGGATCGCGTCGTTGATCACCGCGGAGGCAACGATGTTGTCGAGGTACGCCGGATCGACGGGGTCGCCGACGCGCGTGCCCTGACAGCTCTTCACGTATCCCTCGGTCACCTTGTCCGGCGCGACGATCGGGCTGTCGGCGTAATACGGCAACGGCGTGAGATCCACGCCCGTGAGCTGGGCCCGCGCGATGCCCTTGGCGACAATCTTGCCGGTGCGAAGATCTGCGAGCGCGAGGCAGATGCGATAGGCCTCGCGCTGTCCCGAGGTTTGCGCCTTGGCGCTGATGGTCGTGAAGGTGCCAATCAGAAGCACCGGAGCCTTGGCGATCGTTGCCGTCGTGAACGGCTGCACGTCGAACGTCGGGTACGCGGCGCGCGCGAGGTTGGTGATCTTCTGCTCCATGGACAGCGTGGCGTTCGACTGCACGCCGGTCAGACCGTCGACCAGAGGGTCGATCACGAGCGCGTGCTTCTCGGGCGGCGCCGTAACCTTCGCGTTGGCGAAAAGATTGTTCGCCGCACGCAGTACCGCTTCGTCGAGCGGTTGGATCGGCTGCTGCAGGATCGGCGGCACGGCGGGCGCCGGCGGCGGCGCGGGCGCCGCAGCCTGAGCAGCGGGCGCTGGCTTCGCGGCCGCGCCCGAAGGCGCGGTTGGTTGATCCCCACAGCTCAGCGTGAACAGCGCGAGCGCCGCCACAGCGATGCGGCGCGACCCATGCGGTTTCGCGGCGTTGCTCTTCATATTCATGCTCCCTCGAAGATCGAGCCCTCCCCGAGCCCGAATCTCATTTGCATGCGATGAGAGTCTGTCTCTCTTCGTTCGACAACGCCTCGCCCAGCGATGCCTTCTGCAGAATGCTACTGCAAATCTGCTCCGGAGTGAGAGGCCGGCTCGCCGCGCTGCGCGCCGGGGTGGCGGAAGCAGGGGCGGGCGGTGCCGTAACGCTCGCCGCCCGCGCCGCCGGGGCGCGCTCGCGCGGCGTTTCGCGTGGAGCCGCGCGCACAGGAACCGGATCCGGAGCGTTCGCGCGCTCTGCTGGCGCGTGGAGCGCCTCGGAAGGGACAACCGGCGCAACAACAACTGGATTCGGGGCGGTCGTATTCGCCGTCGCCGGCAAAACGTTCGGCTTGGCCGGATTTGTGTCCACAACAGGGGGCGGCTCCGCCGGTGAGCGATTGAGCCAGCTCGGCAGCAGCGCGACCAGCGCACCGAGCAGCAAGAGCGCACCGATGCCGATGCCGAGCGCGATCGGCCATTCGAAATCGGACTCTTTTTCGAGAGCTTCCTGTGTCGTTATGTGCTCGCGCTTCGGAGTGATCGCGCCCGACGCGGCGTTCGCGGTCACCGCTTTCACCGCGGGTTCGACGCGCGCCGCTGATACAGGCGGCGTGGGCAGCACGACGCTGACCCCGGTGGTTTCGGCGACCGCCAACTCGAGGCGCACGCGGATCTTCTCCAGCACCTGCGGCGCCGGGCTCACGACATACACTTCGTGCTCGCGTCCGTGCTTGTCGTCGTGCGCTCCGACGTGCTCGAAGAGCCCGCTGTACTCGGGCGCGAGCCGCGAGACGAGATCAAAGAAGCCGTGGGAGACGGTGATCTGGCCCGGCTGAGCGAAGCTCATGATGCGCTGGGCCGAGTTGATGCCGTCGCCGATCAGGGTCGGGCGGTCGTTGACGTCGAAGACTTCCTTCACCGGACCGAAATTGATGCCGATGCGCAGCGAGCCCCGGGCGAGTCCGCCCGGAGCGTTTCCGCTGCAGCAGCGCGCGTCGATCGCGAGCGCGAAATAGAGCGCGTGCTCGGGATCGGCGAGAAAGCCTATCGCCGCGCCATCGCCGGTGTCCATCAGCCGGTAATCGGCCGCCGGAACGAACGAAAGCGTCTTGCGCAGCATCGCGATCAGCCCGCGCTTGACCTCGATCTGCTCGGTCACCGTCGTGCGCGAAAATCCGACCAGGTCGACGAACAGGATGCTCGCGAGCAGCGTTCGTCCCGAGCGCGCGACGGGCGGCGTGCTCATCGTAAGCGGTGGCGGCTCGTGCGATCCATGCCGCAAGTCTACCGAAAACCCAGGCGCATCGGGTCGCTCGGCGGCGGTTACGCCGCCTTGCGCATCGCTTTAAACTGTGCTGCGGCAAGCTACCGCGCCGCAGCGACGAATGTCCGCAGCCACTCGCCTGATCGCGCATCTCGACATGGACGCGTTCTACGCATCGGTCGAGTTGCAGCGCTTTCCGGAATTGACGGGGTTGCCGGTCGTGGTGGGCGGCGGCCGCCGTCATCAGCCCGAAGAGATCGTCGATCCCGAGACGGGCACTCGCACGCGCCGCTTCGCGACGCTTCGCGACTACACCGGCCGAGGTGTCGCGACGACGGCGAGCTACGAGGCGCGCAAGTTGGGAGTGCACTCGGCGATGGGCCTGATGAAAGCGGCCCGTCTCGCGCCCGATGCGATTCTTTTGCCCGCGGACTTCGACGCGTACCGGCTCTACTCGCGACGCTTCAAGGCGGCCGTGCGCGCCATCGCGCCGCAGATCGAAGACCGAGGCATCGACGAAATCTATATCGACCTCACCGACGTTGCCATCGAGGGCGCCACGTCGGACGTGGACACGGACGATCCGTGGACCCGCGCGCGTGTCGTCGCGGAGGCGATCAAGGAAGCAGTGCGCGCGGCGACGGGTCTCAGCTGCTCGATTGGCATCACGCCGAACAAGCTCCTCTCCAAGATTGCATCGGAGCTCGACAAGCCCGACGGGCTCACGATTCTCACCGGAGGCGACATTGCGGCGCGCGTCTGGCCGCTGTCGGCGCGCAAGATCAATGGCATCGGGCCCAAGACGAGTGCGAAGCTCGAGGCGCTGGGCATCCGCAGCATCGGCGAGCTGGCGCAGGCCGATCGCGCCTGGCTTGTCGAGCGCTTCGGCAATGCCCTCGGCGCGTGGATGCACGACGCGGCGCACGGACGCGACGAGCGGCCGGTTGTCACGGTGAGCGAACCAAAGTCGATCAGCCGTGAGACGACTTTCGAGCGCGACCTCGACGCCAAGCGCGATCGCGCCGCGCTCTCACGCATCTTCACCGAGCTGTGCGTCGATCTCGCCGAGGATTTGCAGCGCAGCGGATATGCCGGCAAGACGATCGGCTTGAAGCTGCGCTACTCCGACTTCAAAACCGTCACGCGCGATCAGACCATCGATGTGCCAACGCAGGACGCGCAGGTGATCCGGCGCACCGCGGGCGAGTGCCTGAAGCGCGTCGCGCTTGACAGACGGATTCGACTGCTCGGTGTGCGCATCGGCACGCTCTCTCCGGTAGAAACCGTCAGCGAGATGCCGACGATGGCCGCAGAGCCCGACTCGTCATTGTTCGAATAGGCTCAGCCCGCCGGCGCATTGCGCTCGATCCATTGCGCGAAGGCCTGCAGGAATTTGCCCATGAAATCGCGGGTCGATTCGTTCACGAACTCGCCCTTGTCGTTGAACAGCTGCGCCGCGCCGCCGATGTACGCCTCCGGCTGCTGCAGCGCCGGCATGTTGAGAAAGACGAAGGACTGCCGCAGGGCGTGGTTGGCGCCGAAGGCGCCGATCGCGCCGGGCGAGACGCTCACGACTGCCGTCGGCTTGCCGTTCCACGCGCTCTTGCCATATGGGCGCGAGCCCACATCGAGCGCGTTCTTCAGCAAACCGGGCACCGAGCGGTTGTATTCCGGCGTGACGAAGAGCACCGCATCGGACTCAAGGATGCGCTGCTTGAACGCCGGCACCTCGGGCGGAGGATTGGCGTCGAAATCCTGGTTATAGAGCGGGAGCTGGCCGATCTCGACGATCTCGAGCTTGAGCGGCGGTTGCGCCAGGGCGACGAGCGCCCGCGCCATCTTTCGGTTGAACGATTCCTTGCGCAGACTGCCGACGAGGACTGCGACCTTGCGATCCTTGTTCATTGGCTTCCTTTCCGGACGAAGGCTGCCGCGTCAACCGGCGCCTCGAGCTGCGCGTTCATCGCGGCGAGAGCCATATTGCGATTGACGCAGCAACTAGATTAGCACCAAGCGTCGGATTGCAGGCCCGCGGATTTCAGGGCGTGATCGCAGGCGCAATGGGGGTCGTCCACGGAACCCGGGGACGCCTAGAGCGGTCTGTGAAGGGGTTTGCCTCGACCCAATCCGAGTCGAGAAACGTGTAACAGAACTGTACAGACGCATGAGCATCTACAACCCTCTCGACCTGTGGCGTCGCCCTGTCATCCGCCGCGTGACTATCGGCGCGGGTGTGGTCACCGTGCTGGCTGTCGTCGGCTGCGCGGCGATCCAGACCAGGGAGCGGGAGCTGACCTTCCGCGTCGTTCCGGGGACCGCGAGCTGGTACAGCGGGCTGCCCGCCGACGTCCAGGAGATGGACCTGCCCGTCGTCGCCGACGGCGTGACCCAGAACGTACATGCCTGGTGGTGGCCGGCCGCGGAGCACGCGCCGGCACTGCTCTATCTGCACGGCGCGCGCTGGAATCTGACCGGCCAGCTCTTTCGCATCCAGCAGCTGCACGAGTTCGGCTTCTCCGTGCTCGCGATCGATTACCGCGGCTTCGGCAAGAGTGATGGCGACGTCCCATCGGAGAAGACCGTGTACGAGGACGCGGCGGTGGCCTGGAAGCAGCTGACCGAGCTGGAACCCGATCCCAATCGCCGCTTCATCTACGGGCATTCGCTCGGCGGCGCCATCGCGATCGATCTCGCCGCGCGCATTTCCGACGAGTCGGCAAAGACCAAGGCCCCCGCTCCGGCGCGCGGGCTGGTCGTCGAGTCGTCCTTCACCACCCTCGCCGACATGGCGCGCCAGCTCACGTGGTCGTGGGTGCCCGTGAAGCTGCTGCTCACGCAGACCTTCGACTCGGTGGACAAGATCGCGCGCGTGAAGATGCCCGTGCTGATCGCGCACGGAGAAGAAGACCGTTACGTGCCGGCTCGTTTCAGCGAGAGGCTCTACGAGGCCGCACCCGAGCCGAAGAAGCTGCTGCTCGTCAAAGGCGCTTCGCACAACGACAGCATGCGCATCGGCAACGGCGAATACAAGGCGGCGCTGCACGAGTTCTTCGGGCTCACCGTCGACGAATCGCCGCTGCAGGCAGTCTCGCTGCCCAGGCGCAAGCTCCGCTCGCCCGCGCCCGCGGCGGAGCGATCGGCCATCGGAATCGAAGCCGCTACGCCACGTTAGCCGCCACGTGCGGCCGCAACGCGCCGTTGCACTTGGCGCGCGCCGGATCGCCCGGCGGCAGCTTCGCGCAAACGCTCGAGAGCTGGCCGCGGAGGCGAGCGAGCGCGGCGGCATGCGCCGGATCCTTGCCCCACGCCGAGAGCTTCGTGCCCATGCGCTCGAGCCCGCGCAGGTTTCGCTCGTAGAACGTGTCCGGCGTCGGCTCTAGCTCGCCGATCACGCTCCTGGCGCCCTGCTCGACGCGCGCGGTGTCCTGCGGCGCCAACTCGGTCAACGCGCTGACGTAGCGCACCCCCCATTGCAGGCGCGTCGCCGGCCCTTCCGCGGCCGCGTAGGACTGCGCGTACCAGTCGAGCGCGACGGCCTTGTCGCCGCGCTTCTTCGCATTCTCCGCGAGATCGACCATGAAGTAGTACGGCGAATGCGAGCGCTTGAGCTCTGCCTTCAGCAGCGCGTCGGATTCGTCGAGTAGTCCCGCCTCGGTCAGAGCATCGGCCGCAGTGCTGATCACCGACTGCCGCGCGTAAGGATCGTTGGTCACGCGATCGGCGCGAGCGACCTCTGCGCGCACCTTGTCGAGGAGCGGCGCGGGCAGCGCCCCCTTGGTGTCGAGCTTGGCGAGCTGCACTTCGCCGACGATGGCAGCGAGCCGATCGGCCGTCGACAGCGACTCATCGTTCGTTAGACGGTCGAGCGCGGTGGTCCACGCCGCGACGAGCTTCGCGCGTTCGGGAGAGCCTGGGGCGGTGATGAATCCGGTGATCTCCGCAGGAAACTCGGCCAAGGTATCGAAGTTCTCGCGTGCCAGCCGTGCGTCGCCGACCACAGTCACCATGCGCGACACCGCGGCCGTATCGGGAGTCGGTTTGACACCCTTTGCTCTTGCCGCGGCGGAGAGCGCGTGCAGCTCGAGCCGCGTCACGCTGTCGCTCTGGTCGCCGGGACAAGCCTGCGCGAGGCGGCGCAAGGTCGCGGGCAACTCGCGCTTCGGCACGAGCTGCTGCTCGTCGACTTCCCACGAGTAGTAGGAAAGCATTCGCCAGTCGTCGGCATTAAGCTTCCCGCGTCCTGCGGAAGGGGAGAGCGCGGCAGCGAGCGTATCCTTGACCGGCCGTGCGCCGCTCATGCCCAGCGCGAGCACACGCATGTACTGATCGGCGTCGACTTCGCCGGGAAGGCGCGTGATCTCGCGTCCGTCCGGCGTGAACAGAATCATCGTCGGATAGCCCGAGACATTGAATCGCGCCCCGAGCTTCTGCGCGCTCGGACTGTCGCCGTCGAGATAAACCGGGATGAAGAAGCGCGCGCGCTCGACGAAGTCCTGGCGATTGAAGATCGTCGCCTTGACCTGGTTGCAGGGCGGGCACCACACCGCGCCCCAATAGAGGAACACCGGCACACGCTGCACGCGCGCATCGGCGAAAGCCGCGTCGACGTCATCCTTACGCCAGGCGATCGACCCGTGGCTGGGCTCGGCTTGCGGCACGCCCGTCGCCGCCGAGGCGGCGCTATCGACAGCCCGCTCGGGCGAAGGCGGAGGCTTCGGAGGCTCGGCGGGCCGCGAGCATGCGCCGAGGAGCGCAGCGGCAACAAAGGGCACGATAAGCCTCGCTGATCGAACGCTTGAGACGTTCATGCGAAGTCCAGTCCGATGTCGAAAGTCGCCGTGTAACCGCCCTCTGCTTCGCGCGCATCCAGCATGAGCTCGCGGCCGCCAACACGGAAGAGTCCGTCGCGCTCGTTGCGCATCCTCCGGCGGGCGCCGCCTGCGGGATACAGCGAGCTCGCGAAGACACGATCCGAGAGCGTATCGTCGAAATAAAGCTGCGACGTGAATTCGCGCGTCTGACCGCTGGAGCCGGGCACGCGGATCTTGAAGTGCACATGCACCGCGCGGCCTTCGTACCATCCTGGATAGATCGTCGTGAAGGCGGCGGCGCCCGCGACATCGGTCTTCTGATAGCCGCGCAGGAATTTCTGTCCGGCCGTCGAACCGCCCCAGCCGCCGATGTCGGAGTAGCGTCCGACCGCGTCGCAATGCCAGACGTGGATCGTCGCGCCCGCGAGAGGCGCGCAAGCGCCGCCGCTCAAGCGCGAGACGCGAAACGCAAGCCGCAAAGGAACGCCCGCGCTTATCGCGCCGGTCGCGGGATCGGAGCGTATGTCGGAACGATCGAGCGCTTCTTCGACGAAGAATGGACCTGCGGTCTGCTGCGGGCGCGCGACGCAAGCGGGCATCGCATTCGTCGCGGCGGCGAGCGGCCGCGCCAGCAGCATCAAGCCCGACGCGCCGAGGAGCGTGAGCGCCTCGCGGCGGCCGAGCAGCCGCCCGATGGTCCCGTCGCCATGCAAAATCTTCTCCATGCGATCTACTGTCCGGCAATGAGTTGACCGGGTCCTCTGCGTTTGGTTCACGCGTCGCTCGGCACGCTTAGCGCCTCCGTGATCGCTACTTGAGAACCTTCTCGACGGCGCCGGTGTTGGCGTCCACGATGACGGTGAGGTCGCCGTTCTTGTTGTCCTTGTTGGTATACGTGATGTACCAGGTCGCGTGCCGCGTCCCGGGGGCCGCCGCCGTATCGATCATCATGAAGTAGCCCTGCGAGAGCAGCGTCGCGCCCTTTTCCTTGCCGATCGCATAGAGCTTCACGCCGTCGCGAACAAAATCCGGCTTCAAATCCGGAATGCGTCCCGCAGGGCCGGGTTGCACGAAGCAGGTGAGCATGCCGCGGAAAGTCGTGACCGACATGCTCGCCTTGGCGCTTTCCGAATAGAACATCAGATTCCACGCGATCGAGCTGCCGTCTTGTTGGAACGGCCCGAGCGAAGTGTTGCCGACACGCGCGGGAACCGCATCCGCTTTCCAGGCCTTCGCATGCTGCGCGCCGATCGCGTACACCTCGGAGAGCGTGAGCGCGGGATTCTTGAGCTGCGCCGGCTTGCAGCCTTCCTCGGCGGCGGCTGACCATGCAAAAGTCACGACGACCAGTAGCAACAGAGTGCGCATCATCGTCTCAATTCGCCGGCGCCGGCGCTATGAGCGGCTTGCCCTTCTCGACGACATAGACCACGACGAGCTTGACCGGCTTGTCGATCGAGCCCTCGTTATGGATCGCGCGATCCGGCAGCGTCAGGGATTCGCCCGCGCGCAGGATCTGTTCGGGCTGACCATCGAACTGGACCCAGAATTCGCCGTCCACGATCTGAGCCATGACCACGCCCGGATGTGAATGCCTGCCGGCCCTGAAGCCGGGCGCGATTTCGAGATTGGCGTAGATCAACTCGAGATTCGTTCCCGGCACGTCGGTCCGCTGCAGGATCGACCGCTTGATCGGCGATACGGCCGGTGCGCCGGCGGGCTGCTGAGCGCCGAGCGCCGCCGCGAAGGCGGCGAGCGCGACGCCGAGCGCGATCATTCTCAGCATGAATTTTCTCCCCTGAAAAGCCGCGACCGATCGTACCGGCGCGGATTCGCAGCGGCGATCATATCCCACTTTTGCCGCGGCGCGGCTTGGGGTAGATTGCGGCGCAACGCCCCCTCGACTACGGGCTGCGGAGGAATCATGAGCTTCGAATCGACGCGTCTCGCGCGCCGTTGTGCAACGGGATTCGCTGCGCTCGTGCTCGCGGCCGCCTGCAGCGCGGCTGTCGCGCAAGACTATCCGAGCCGGCCGGTGAAGATTGTCGTGCCTTTCGCCACGGGCGGTCCCGCAGACGTTTATGCGCGGTATCTCGGTCAGCGCTTGCAGCAGGCAATGGGGCAGGCTTTCGTGGTCGACGATCGCCCGGGCGGGGGATCCATCGTCGGCACCGATGCCGTGGCGAAGAGTCCGCCGGACGGCTACACGCTGCTCCTGATGTCGAACACGCACACGGTGAACGAGTCGCTCATCCCGAACAAGCCGTTCTCGCTCACGCGGGACTTCGTGCCGATCGCGCCGATCAACTACTCCGACCTGGTCATGGTCGTGCATCCCTCGGTCAAGGCGAAGACGCTCTCCGAATTCATCGCCCTCGCGAAAGCGGAGCCGGGCAAGCTCAACTACGCGTCCTCGGGCCCCGGCACGCCGTATCACATGGCAGGCGAGCTCTTCAAGGCGATGGCCGGTGTGGACATCGTGCATGTGCCGTACAAGGGCAGCTCCGGTGCGCGCACCGACCTCATCGGCGGGCAGGTGCAGATGATGTTCGACGCGGTGACCACGATGAGCGAGCACGTCAAGGCCGGGCAGGTGCGTGCGCTAGGCACGACCGGGAAGGTTCGCTCGACCGTGCTGCCCGACGTTCCCACGATCAGCGAGGCCGGCGTGCCGGGTTATGAAGCGACGATCTGGCTCGGACTGGTCGCGCCGAAGGGAACACCGCCCGCGATCGTCAACCGCCTCAACGCCGAGATCTCGAAGATCGTGAGCCGGCCCGAGGTCAAGGGCGAGTGGGCCGCGCAGGGCGCGGTGGCCATGACGATGACGCCGGAGGAATTCGGCAAGTACATCAACGCCGACATCGTAAAGTGGGAGCGCATCGTCAAGATCTCCGGCGCGAAGCCGGATCAGTAGCAGCTCCCCGTAGTCTTGTTCGGGGCACCAACGCGCCGGGCTGTCGTTAACAACTGAGCGGTCGGCATGGTCCTTGCTGACTCCTCGGCAAGGACTGACGACATGCCCACTCATAGCCTCCGTGTGCGGCCGAACTTCGCTCTGCGGATTGCCCTCGCAACCGCGATGACGGGCTCGCTGTTGGCAGGCGGTTCCACTGCGCTTCGCCACGAAGAGCGGCAGCTCACCTTCGAAGCGATAAGGGACGCAGTGAGCTGGTTCGGCGGCCTTCCCGCTGGCGTTCAGGAAATGACCCTGCCGATCACCGCCGATGCGGGCGCGCAGAACATCCACGCCTGGTGGTGGCCGGCCGCCGATCCGCGCGCCCCGGCGCTGCTCTACCTGCACGGTTCGCGCTCAAATCTGACGGACCAGGTCCAGCGCCTCGCGCTGCTCCATGGCTTCGGCTTTTCGGTGTTCGCCATCGACTATCGCGGCTTCGGCCGTAGCGACGGCGATCTGCCCTCCGAAGAGACCGTGTACGAGGATGCCCGCGCGGCGTGGGACTGGCTCTCGCTGAAGCAGCCCGATCCGGCGAAGCGCTACATCTACGGTCATTCGCTCGGCGGCGCAGTCGCAGTCGATCTCGCGGCCGCGCTCAGCAAGGATGCGGCGGCCGGTCTCATCGTCGAATCCACGTTCACTACGCTGGTCGATATTGTCAAGGAATGGACCTTTGCCTGGCTGCCGCTGGGCGCGCTGATGACGCAGAAGTTCGACTCGGTGAGCAAGATGAGCAAGGTCGCGATGCCGGTGCTGGTCGTTCACGGCACGCTCGACCGCGAGGTTCCTTCGCGTTTCGCGCGGGCGCTCTACGCGGCTGCGACCGGTCCGAAGAAACTCCTGCTGGTGGAGGGCGGCGGCCACAGCGACAGCATGGGCGCCGGCGTGGATCAATACCGCCAGGCCCTGACCGAGCTGTTCGGGCTGGGCGCGGACCGCACCCAGCACAACGCGCGCGACGCCAAGGGCAATCGGGCCACGCGGAGCTAGCAAGGACGAAATTGGGTCGTTGCGCGCGGTAGCGAAACCCGCCGTTCGCGCGTTTCTAAGGTCGCCCGGCGTACGCGTCGTCGAATGCACGCTCGAGCTTCTTGTTCGTGCCGCGAACCTTGTCGATCACCTTTTTCGCCCAGTCGAAATAGTCGCGGCGGCGTTGCAGCGACCATTCAAACGGCGCATTCAAGGTGAGATCGCGCAGGTTCGAGATCTTGTCGGCGAGCTTTACCAGCCTCGCGCGCTTGGAAAGCTCGCCGGCGTGCTCGATCTGCAGACGCTTGCGCTCCGGAGCCGATAGCGTTTTGTCGTCGGTCACCTCACGCACCACGCGGGCGATCGTCGGGCCGAAGCGCTCGTGCAGCTCCTCGTAGGTGGTCTTCGTGTCCTCGAGCGTATCGTGCAGCACCGCGGCGGCGAGCACCTTCACGTCGCGCACGCGTCCCTCGACCGAGAGCACGCGCGCGAGCGCAATCGGATGGTTGATGTACGGGGAGGCTTCCGGGTCCTTGCGCCGCTGTGTGCGGTGCTTGTCCGCGGCGAACGCGAGAGCGTCGATCAGCAGCCGTGCTTCCTTCGTTCTCATGGGCTTCCCATCACCGATCTTGGGATATCGAAACGCTTTGCAAGCTTCCGAAACGTCCTACAGCAAAATCGGACAATGGCTGATTTTCGCCGGCATTGCACGTCGACACAATGCGCCGCATGTAGGGAAGACAAAGCAGCAACTTCAACTACTGACCTGGATTAGAGTTGACTGGCGGCCTCCTCCCTACACCACTAAGCAAGAGCACAGGTTAACAAGAAGAATAAAAGCTGCTGTCCTGATGTCGTCTCGCGGCTGGAGACGGGCACAGGAAAAATGAACGGGCCGGGCGACCGGCCCGTTACTTTTGCGTCACTCGCTTTCGCATCCTGAAAGGATGGTTGAGCACCTGCCTCCTAGTTGGCGATTCGCGGCTTGACGTCCGCGGCGCGCCACGCGCGCTCGAAGCGTTTGCTTACTTCGAGCGTTTCCTTGTCTTTGCTTTGAGCGAGCAACGCTGCGCTCAATCCGTAAAGCGCGCGGCCGCTCTCCGGATGCCGCTCGAGCTCGTCGCGAAAGACTTGCTCCGCCGCGGCGTAGTAGTGCTCGCGCAACAGCGCGGTGCCGAGCTCATCGCGCGAGGGCAAGTACCACGCCGGAGGCTCGTCGTAAGAGAGCGCGTCCTCCGCCTTCGCGGCAAGCTGAAGAGAGCGGATGGCTTCGGCGTTGTTTCCGGCCATCAACGCGAGCCTCCCGTCGAGATAAGGGCGAGCGACGGCCGCGAGCGACGCAGCGTCGTTGTTGCCGTAGTCCATCGTCTTCGACAGCGCGCTGGCCGCCTCGAGAAACTTCGCGCGCTCGACCTCCGCGTCGATGCTTTTTCCCTTGGCCGAGAGCGCTAGCGTGCGCGCCAGGCGCCACATCGCATCGGTCATCGGCGCCTCGAACGCG
>DATKJP010000169.1:0-7151 GCA_035543635.1 Casimicrobiaceae bacterium | reverse complement strand
TGCTCGACCGCGAACCACAGTTTCGGCGAAGCAGCGCTTTACCGCGATGCATTCGGCGATGTCTCCCAGCGGAGTGGAGGTGCCGTGTGCGTTGATGTAGTCGATGTCCGTCGCCGCGAGCCCGCTGTTCTTGAGGGCGTTGCTCATGCTGCGCGCGGCCCCTGCGCCGTCTTCGGGCGGAGCGGTGATGTGATGCGCATCTGCAGACATCCCGTAGCCGGTGAGCTCGCAGTAGATCCGCACGCCACGCGAGCGTGCGTGCTCCAACTCCTCGAGCACGAGGACACCCGCCCCTTCGCCGAGCACGAATCCATCGCGATCGACGTCCCATGGACGGCTCGCGGTCGCCGGGTCCTCGTTGCGCGTGGAGAGCGCGCGCGCCGCGCAAAATCCTCCCACGCCGAGCGGGCTGATCGTCGCTTCGGCACCCCCCGCGATCATCACGTCGGCATCACCATACTCGATCAGCCGCGCTGCTTCGCCGAAACTGTGGTTCGCGGTCGAGCACGCCGTGACGGTGGCGAGATTCGGCCCGCGATAGCCGTACTGGATCGACACCAGGCCCGAAATCATGTTGATGATCGTGCCCGGCACGAAGAAGGGCGAGATCTTGCGCGGCCCGCCTTGCACGTAGGCCGTGTGCGTCTCCTCGATCAGCGGCAGCCCACCGATGCCCGAGCCGATGCACACGCCGACGCGATCCATGTCGCCTTTGTAGCCTTCGAGGGCGGCGTCCTTGATCGCATCCATCGTCGCAACGAGGCCGTAGTGAATGAAAGTGTCGTAGCGGCGGGCTTCCTTGCCCGAGAGGTGCTTGGTGACGTCGAAACCTTTCACCTCGCCGGCGATCTGCGACGGAAACGCGTGCGCGTCGAAACGCGTGATCTTCGTGATGCCGGAGCGTCCCGCGAGAATGTTCTCCCACGCGGCTTCGATGCCGTTGCCTACCGGGGAAAGAATGCCCAGCCCGGTTACGACGACGCGACGCTTGGACATGGACGGAAATGGCAACCCGGAGGGCGCCGCGACATCGCTCGCGATGCGCGGCAGCGCCGGGAGCCGAACGTGCGCCCGGCGCTACGGAGATTACTTCTTCTGATGCGCGTTGATGTAATCAACGGCCTGCTGAACGGTGGTGATTTTCTCGGCTTCTTCGTCGGGGATCTCGGTCTCGAACTCTTCCTCGAGCGCCATCACGAGCTCCACCGTGTCCAGCGAGTCGGCACCGAGATCGTCGACGAACGCCGACTCGTTCTTGATCTCGGCTTCGTTGACACCGAGTTGCTCGGCGACGATCTTCTTGACGCGTTGCTCTACGCTGTCCATGCCAAACCCTCCCAAGGGGGAATCAAAACCATCGGAAAGTGCGCGATTTTACCAGATCATTCCGGCCCGCAAGTCGGGCTCCTCGATGTCCTACACCATGTACATGCCGCCGTTGACGTGCAGCGTCGCGCCGGTGATGTAACCCGCCTCGCGTGAGGCGAGAAAGGCCACGGCATGCGCGACGTCGTCGGGGGAGCCCAACCGGCCGAGCGGGATGCGCTCGATGAGCTTCTCGCGCTGCGGCTCGGCGAGCGCGCGCGTCATGTCGGTGTCGATGAAGCCCGGTGCGACGCAGTTGACCGTAATGTTGCGGCTGCCGACTTCCAGCGCGAGCGACTTGGTAAAGCCCACGAGCGCGGCCTTCGCTGCTGCGTAATTGGCTTGTCCCGCGTTCCCGCTCGAGCCGACCACCGAGCCGATGTTGATGATGCGTCCGTAGCGCGCTTTCATCATTCCCCGGAGGACCGCTTTCGATAACTTGAATGCGGCCTTGAGGTTGGTGTCCATCAGCTTGTCCCACTCATCGTCCTTCATGCGCAACAGCAAGTTGTCGCGCGTGATGCCCGCATTGTTGACGAGAATCGCGATGTCGCCGAAGCGCTGCGCCACGTCTGCGACGGCAACATCGATGGACCCGCTCTCCGTAACGTCGAGCTTGATCCCCGCCCCCCGCAGCCTGGCTTCGTCGATGTAGTGCTGGATGGAGGCTGCGCCGTCGTCGCTCGTCGCGGTGGCCGCCACCGTCGCGCCCGCTCGTGCGAGCGACAGCGCGATGGCCTTGCCGATGCCGCGCGTGCCACCGGTGACCAGCGCTATCTGTCCTTCGAGCATCGTTTTAGTCAGTTCGCGTGGCGGCGATCGCGGCAGCGATCGCTTCGCCGTCGTTGAGAGGCAGCGCATCGATCTCCGGCGCGATGCGCTTGGATAGACCGCTCAGCACCTTGCCCGGCCCGCATTCGACGATGCGCGTGATGCCCTGCGCGGCGAATGATTGAATCGTCTCGATCCAGCGCACGGGGCTCGCGGCCTGCGCCGCGAGCGCGCCGCGAATGGCGTCCGGGGACGTTGCTGCCCGCACGTCGACGTTGTGCAACACCGGGACAGCTGCAGCAGCGACGGGAACATTGGCGAGGTACGCGGCAAGCTTCTCGGCTGCGGGCTTGAGCAGTCGGCTGTGGAACGGCGCGCTGACCGGCAGCATGAGCGCGCGCTTGGCTCCCTTTGTCTTCGCCACCGCGATCGCGCGCTCGACCGCTTCGCGATGCCCGGCGATCACGATCTGCCCCGGCGCATTGAAGTTGACCGGCTCGACCACCTGCCCCTGCGCGGCTTCGCGGCAGGCTTCCGCGATACCTGCTTCGTCGAGCCCCATCACCGCCGCCATCGCGCCAACACCCGCGGGAACGGCCTCCTGCATCGCCTGCGCGCGGAGACGCACCAGCGGCAGCGCGTCTGAGAACGAGAGCGCGCCCGCCGCGACGAGCGCCGCATATTCGCCCAGGCTGTGCCCTGCGAGAAGCGAAGCTTGCGCACCGCCGGCGGCCTGCCAGGCGCGATGAACCGCGATGTCCGCTGCGAGCATCGCCGGCTGCGTATTCACCGTCTGGTTGAGCGCTTCATCGGGGCCTTCGCTGACGATCGCCCACAGATCCTCTCTCAGCACTGCGGACGCTTCTGCAAAGGTCTCACGCACGACGGGAAATGCGTCGTAGCCCGCCATCATGCCGACCGACTGCGAGCCTTGCCCCGGAAATACCAGCGCGAGCTTCATCGTCCGCTCACCATCGCAATAGAACCGATCCCCAGGTGAATCCACCGCCGACGCCGGCGAGCATCACGTGCTGGCCCGGCCGAATGCGCCCGTCGCGCACAGCGAGATCGAGCGCGAGCGGGATCGACGCGGCAGAGGTATTCGCGTGCTTGTCGACCGTGATCACCATCTTCTCGTGCGGTAGGTGAAGCTTCTTGGCCGTAGCGTCCATGATGCGCAGATTCGCCTGGTGAAGGATCAACCAGTCGATCGCGCTTGCGGGCATCTCGTTGGCGGCAAGCGCTTCCTGCGCAACCTCGGCCAGCACCTTGACCGCGAACTTGAACACCGTGTTGCCTTCCATCGTCAGCAGCGGTCGGCCGCTGACCTCGCCGTTCGCCACCGTGCCCGGAACGGCGAGGATAGCGCGATAGTGCCCGTCAGCGTGCAGGTGCGATGACATTACGCCCGGCGCGCTCGCGGGGGTGAGCACGGCTGCACCGGCTCCGTCGCCGAAGAGCACACAGGTGCCGCGATCGTTCCAGTCGAGGATGCGCGAGTAGACTTCGGCGCCGACGACGAGGGCGTTCTTCGCTTGCCCGCTCTTCACCATGAGATCGGCCAGCCCCAGCGCGTAGACGAAGCCGCTGCAGACCGCCTGAACGTCGAAGGCGGGACCGCCGTGCACGCCGAGCTTTGCCTGGAGGATGCACGCCGTCGACGGGAAAACCATATCGGGCGTGGTCGTCGCGACCACGATGAGGTCGATCGCCGACGGAGCGATGTCCGCGGCCGTGAGCGCTCCGCGCGCCGCCGCGAGAGCGAGGTCGCTCGTCTGCTCCTCGGGCGCGGCGATGTAGCGCTGACGGATGCCGGTGCGCGTTCGGATCCATTCATCGCTTGTTTCGACGCGCTGCGCGAGCTCGTCGTTGGTGACCACCCGGGCCGGCAGATATCCGCCGGTGCCGACGATACGGCTGAACATCAATGTGCCTCGGCGTCGACCGCGCCCGCGCGGGGGTTCGCGGCGGCGGCCGGCGCCGCCATGGGCATGGAAGCGATGCGCTGCTCGATGCGTTCGGGGATGCGCTGCGTCACTTCCACATACGCCTTCTTCAGGGCGTAACGGAAAGCAAGCTTGTCGGCGCCGCCGTGGCTCTTGACCACGATGCCCTTCAATCCGATCAGCGTCGCACCGTTGTAGCGGCGTGGATCGACTCGACGCTTGAATGCACGCAGGATCGGCAGCGAGAAGAGCGCCAGGATCTTGCGCAGCAAGCTCCGCGTGAACTCCTCGCGCAGGAAGTCCGCGAGCATCATGGCCAGACCTTCCGAGGTCTTGAGCGCGACATTGCCGACGAAGCCGTCGCAGACCACGACGTCGGTCGTGCCCTTGTAGATATCGGTGCCCTCGATGTTGCCGTAGAAGTTGAGTCCGGAAGTCTTGAGCAGCTCTGCGGTCTGCTTCACCACCTCGTTGCCCTTGATGTCCTCCTCACCGATGTTGAGCAGCCCGATGCTCGGTCGCTCGATGCCGTCCACCGCGGCGGCGAGCGCGCTGCCCATGACCGCGAACTGCAGCAATTGCTCCGGCGTGCAGTTGACGTTGGCGCCGAGATCGAGCGCGGTGGTGACGCCCTTGCGCGTCGGGAGCTGCGAAGCGATCGCGGGGCGATCAATGCCGGGAAGGGTCTTCAGAACGAAGCGCGAGATCGCCATCAGCGCGCCGGTGTTGCCCGCCGAGACGCAAGCCTGCGCCTGGCCGCTCTTCACCAGATTGACGGCGACGCGCATCGACGAGTCCTTCTTGCGCCGCAGTGCGTCGGCGGGAGGCTCGTTCATCGCGACGATTTCCGTCGCCGGTTGCACCGTCACCCGATCGACCGCGGGCGAGGATGCCGAGCGTAGAGCCTTGCGGACTTCGTCCTCGCGTCCGACCAGCACGATCGACGCGTCCGGAGTCTCCTCGAGGAAGCGCAGCGACGACGCGACCGTGACGGGCGGCCCATGATCGCCGCCCATCGCGTCGACAGCGATGGTTACGCGCATCGCGCGCGCGGGATCGGAAAGCTCAGTCTTCGTCCCGGGTCTTGACGACCTTCTTGCCGCGGTAATAGCCGCTCGGACTGATGTGATGGCGCCGATGCACTTCACCGCTCACCGGCTCGACCGCGAGCGGCGGATTGGTAAGAAAGTCGTGCGCGCGGTGCATGCCCCGCTTGGACGCCGATTTCTTGTTCTGCTGTACAGCCATGATCAATTGCTCCTGGAAAATTCCATCAACGTCTCTTCTTCAGCTCGGCCAGCGGCGCGAAGGGCGACCGTTTGCGACCTGTCTGGTCCTGCGACTCCGCAGTCCATCCCGTGCCCGGCGGACAACCGCCCTCCGCGTGATGCGGTGCGAACGGCAGCGACAGCAGGACTTCGTCCTCGACCAGCGTCCGCGCGTCGACGAGCGCAGTCGCCAGCACCACTTCGGATTCCTCCGCGTCGAGCGCCTTCAACTCGTCGTCGTTGCGCGCGAGCAGCAGATGCGTCGTCTGCGCGATCAGTGCCTCGAACGACTGCAGGCAGCGCTGACACACGAGCGGCAGCGTACCTTCGATCGCAACGACCAGCTCAGGGCGGCGCAGAGCGTCGTGACTGCCTTCGATTCGCCATGCAATGCGCGCCGCGCCATTTGTTGCAAGCCGGTCGACCACCCGGTCGAGCGATCTCGCATCGAGTACGCCCGACAGCGCTTCGTTTTCGGCGGCCAGCTTGAGCGCGTCGAAACGAACCTTGCGCGACGACCCCGGACCCTGGTTCACGCTGCTCTCCGCACCGCTCAGAAAACGCTCCACCCACCGCGGCCGAAGCAAACATTGCATAATAGCCGCCGCGGCATTCCATGTCAAAGAAAACCGTGAAAACAAAGACTTCGGGCAAGACGCTCCGGCTCGTGCTCGCCTCGGGATCGCCGTACCGGCGGCAGCTGCTGGAGCGTCTCGGCCTGCCGTTTACCAGCATTGCGCCCGCGATCGACGAATCGCCTCAGCCGCAGGAGCGGCCGGCGGAGACCGCGGTGCGCCTGGCCGAGATGAAGGCGCGAGCCGTCGGGGCGAATCATCGCGATGCCCTGGTGATCGGATCGGATCAGATCGCCGAATTCGACGGCGTCCCGCTCGGCAAGCCGCGCGACCCTGCCGATGCGCTGGAGCAACTGCGCGCCATGCGTGGCCGCACGGTTGTCTTCCATACCGCGGTTGCGTTGCTGAACACGCGAAGCGGCCGCTGCCAATCGGCGCTGGTCGACGTCGTCAGCACGTTTCGAAGCCTCGACGATGCCGCGCTGAAAGCTTATCTTGAGCGCGAACGTCCTTTCGACTGCGCCGGATCGGTGAAGGCCGAAGCGCTCGGCATCGTGCTCCTCACGCGCATCGCGAGCGACGATCCGACGGCGCTCATCGGCTTGCCGCTGATTCGCCTGACCGACATGCTCGCTGCCGAAGGGCTCAACCCGCTGAACAAGACATGAGCGTTGCGCGGCGCTCACCTGGTCGGCTCTATCTCCTCCCCAACCTGCTGGGCATTGTGCCGCCCGAGTCCGTGCTTCCGCAGCGGACGCTCGACGTGGCGCGCGAGCTCAGGCACTTCGTCGTCGAGACGCCGAAGGCGGCACGACAGTTCCTGAAGATGCTCGCAACGGAGAATCCGCTGCAAGCGCTGCAGCTCTCGGAATTGAACGAGCGCACGCCGTCCGCCCGCGTCGATGCTCTGCTCGCACCCGCAATCGAAGGCGAAAACCTCGGGCTGCTGAGCGACGCGGGCTGCCCTGGTGTCGCCGATCCGGGTGCCGCGCTCGTGGCGTCGGCGCATCGCGCGGGCATTCCTGTCGTGCCCTTGGTCGGGCCTTCGGCCGTTCTGCTCGCCTTGATGGCGTCGGGTATGAACGGGCAGGCCTTTACCTTCCACGGCTATCTGCCCGTGAAGCCGCCGGCGCGTGCGGTCGCGCTCAGGGCGCTGGATCAGGCGGCGGCGCGCACCGGCGCCACACAGCTTTTCATCGAGACGCCCTATCGCAACGAGGCCATGA